>JACVJK010000025.1 GCA_015711955.1 Actinomycetota bacterium
TCGCTGGGACAGGTACAAGTCGTCGAACCAGACGCTCCCATACGTGTTGACCGCCGAGGAGGTCTCCACTCCCAAGTAAACCGCGGCGTGAGTGGCTCCCGCGGGCGCGGTGGCCGAGAGGTGGAAGGGTGTCCATTCGACGTGGTTCCACTTCCCGTTTTCCACCAGGGATGGGGATTGGGTGCGGCTCAACAAGCGTCCCGCCGAATCATACCAATAAACGGAGGCCCTGACCTCTCCCCCGCGGAACATCCTCGACTTCACGAAACCCGAGAGCTCGTAGGTGGCGTTGGCCTTGATCGCCAACCTCTCCGACCTCCACCAGTAACCACCTGGCCCGGCGAAGTTGGCCCCCCTGATCCTGGCAGAAAGAAGCCCTCCGTGGCGAGCCAGGTCATCCAGCTGAGCCGACGCGCTGACCGAGCCAGAGCCCTCGGCGACCCAGCCGCTGGGGGCGCCGCCCGCCACCTCCTCGAAACCTGGGTTGTTCAGGATGTTCGCAGGCATGGCGGCGGGCAACACGATCTCCAGTCTACGACCACCCGGGGTGGCGAGATCGGGTATCACCAGCCATCCGTTCTCGAAACGGTATCCAGAGCCATAATTCAAGCGGACACCGTCAAAGGTCACGATCAAACCCTCCGGCGATCTCCAAGGCCCAGCCAGCCTCAGAGTGGTCCTTCTTAGCCCGTCTGTCACGGGGGAGGCCATGGGAGAGGGATCGTCATCCAAAAGGAAGGCCAGCCTCGTGCCTGGCTGGAGGTTTAACCCCATCCAGGAAAGGTCCAATCTCAGCGCGGACACGTTCCTCACGCTGATCCTGGCCGTGTTGGTCTCCCGATTCACCCTCACCCGAGCCATGCCTGGCTTGCCGCTTCCCGGTTCCGGGATCTCCAGTCTCATCCACCAAGCTCCCGAGGGGGATCCGCCATAGCTTTTGTAGGCCACCTCCTCCGGGGAGATGGGAAGGGCTTTGTCCTGGAAAAAAGTTGCGGTGCTGGAATAAGGATCAAGAAAACCGTGGCCTATGGTGGCACTGGTCAAGTACTGACATCTGTAGCCCCCAAAACTGGAGCTCCACGCCGACATGAGGTCGGCCACGTCCTTCCCGTGGGCGAAGTCGGAGACCCCATAACGATAGGGGTCAGGGGCGGGGATCTGTCCCCAGGTGAACCACCAAGGAGCCCACCAGGAGATCAGGACTGGGTCTCGGGTATTGGGCACGTGGGCGTCAGGGGTACCGTGGACGATCCTCCAGGCAGTGTTCCTTCCGTTCTCCAAGATGTGCCGAGCGCTGTTGGAGAGGTAAGCGTTTATAACCGCGGGATTGGACGATCCCGGCTCCCCTCCCATGATAGACCGGATATAAGATTTCAGCCTCCCATCGTTTATCTCCGCGTAGGGAGGGATCCCGGGGCGGTCAGGATAGTAGTCGCAGAGCCAGCGGTACTCGTGAGCCATGTCGGTGATTCCCGCCGCCGCCCTCGCCGCGGCACAAAGATCCGGGTATCGGAGGGCCAGTATGTAGCTGCCTGTGCCGCCCTGGGAATGACCGGCCACGTAAATGCGAGCGGGATCCACCCTGTACTTCTCCATGAGGCCGTAGAGGCAGTCCACGATGTCCTGAAGCCCATAAGGGTACTCGTTCTGGACTCGCACGTCGTCGAACTCGTGGACCCCGCCGTAGCTGCACAAGCTCACCAGGCCCGATGGGAGGGGCGTGCCCGGCACGTCACATCCGTAGCCATAGGGCGTTGAGTTGTTCCCCGGCTGCATGTTCACGATATCCTCGTTGACGTAGACCTCGAGATACTCCTCATAACAGGAGAACTTCAGGTGTACCCAACCGTCCACGAAAGGTTCCCAGGGGTAGCTCATCACCGAAACCCGTTCCCACGTGCCCCCGGAGATCTTGAACAAACGCACGAATCGGTTGCCCGACTGGTCCCTAAAAAGGTCCAGGTGGTAAGCGTCTCCGTTGGGCTGCCGGCGTAAGTTGACCCCGAACCCGCTCTCCCGGCCGGCTGGGGTCAGATCCCTCACTCGCAATCGAACGGAATACTCCTTGCCCAGGGAGTTCTGTCTCACCGATTCCTTCCAGCTGAAGGAACTGTCCGATTGCATGTAACTTCCCGATGTTATCCTCCACGACCCTCCCTGGGGTCGCCACATCCCCAAATCGGTGGAGAAATCGTCGTGCAGCGAGGGCTCATAGAGCTCCCCCGTTCTTGGCGCCCCCTCGGCGAAAAGGCTGTGCAGGTTCCTTCCCCAGGGAGCGAGGATTATCCAACCCCTCTCATCTGCTATCCTCATCATCTCCGCCCCGAAAATGCTGGATGGGTCATTGGTCAGAATGGGTTTGCCGTAAAGGGCGTGTAACTCAAGCCACACTGGGTAGGTCCGGGATGGGTCGTAACCCCTGGGAAGATAGACGCTGCAGCGCAGCGGTAGAGAGTCCGCGGACGACGGGAAATCATAAAGATAGACCCTTCCCGGGACCGGTTCACCGTAGGGGTCGGGGGAGCATCCCCCCAGCCAAAGGGTCACGAATAGAACGAGCGCAAGCGACAGCGCGCCGAAGACCTTGGATTTGCCTTGCATCCTGGTATCCGCCCCCTCTCCTTCCCAATGCACCAGTCGACCGCACCCCCTGAAGCCGAGGGACACAACCGGATACCCTCGAATTCTTCAAAAAAGTTTATTCAATGTTAACACGGACTTGACCGGATAGGAACACCCAAAGGCCTTGGTGAGCCTCGCGCCTTGGAATTGGCTCATTCGGCCATCGTCCCATGCCGGTTTCTCCCTCGCGACGACCACGACATAAACGTCATCGGGATAACGGGAAAGGGATATATTATCCCTCCTTTCCGAGGCCGATTCTCCGAAGAGAACGGCGGCCTCATACGGATAGGGTTAAAACAGGGGGCGATAAGGGGATTCGGCGATATGCTCCGATAGGGGCATCCCCGGAACCATCCTCTTTTCCGAGGCCGATTCTCCGAAGAGAACGGCGGCCTCATACGGATAGGGTTAAAACAGGGGGCGATAGGGGGATGCGGCAATCATGGAAGGGATAAAGGGGCGAGACTGATAAAAGAAGAGGGATGGCGAGACCACTTATTCGCGCGTCCCGATCGCCCCCCATCCCCCCATGGCCATGTCCATCGATCTGCGCAAGGTGATGGGAGATCGAGAAGGACGAGGCCCCGCCGCGTCGGAGGAAATCCTATCCTCAACACGCCCCGTGCATTAAAAAAAGAAAACCTGTCCCCAAGGGAAAGAGATTGACGGCAATCCCAAAAGGCGAGGCAGAAGCCGGCGGTAATTTCCGCTCATCTCCCTAAGGCCATGTCCACGAGTTGCAGGAGATGATAGTTTTCCAGGCCGACCTCCGCCGCAGGTTTCCTCAGGTTCAGAAGGCAAAGGGGGCACAGGTAAACCATGGCCGTGGCCCCGTGGCCCTTGGCGTCTTGCACGTTTCTCGTCTTGATGGTCATGGCCCTTTCCCTATCTCTGGGCATGAGAGGCGAGCCGCAGCACAAGGACCTATCCCGATCATGTTCCCTGCTGACCCTCCTCACCCCCAACAGATCGAACAACTCGTCCAGCCAAGGGTCCTTCCAGGGAGTGTAACGAGACGCACACGGCTGTTGGTAGGCTATGCTCATGTCGAGCCTCCGCGTCTCGAAGTCGCCCGATTTCAGGCGTTGCAAAACGTATTCGATGACGTGAACCGGCTTGAATTTGGGCGTGAGGCCCAATTCCCTCACCAAAGAGGAGAAGAGGGAATAACAGTCGTCGTGGTAGAAGATGATCCTCTCCCTTCCCAAAGCCTCCAGATGGCGAAGGGCGTTTTTCGCTGTCTCCACGAAAGGGGTTAGACGCCCCAGGTGCAGCCAACCCACGCCGCAGAAATAGTCTCCTCCCTTGACCACCGTGAGATCTTTGAACAAAGGCCCGTCGAAAAGACCGGGAACCAAATCCCCCACGCTGCAAAGGGAAAGCACGTCCTCGTTCGACCCCTCCACAATCTGAGCAGGAACCCGAGGCAAGTTCTCGAAAAGGGAAAGATTGGCCTGGGGGATCTCGGGGATGCCGGATTCCTCTTGCCTCTTTACTATCAGGTGGAAGGGGTTCACGCCCTGAGGGCAAACGGCGTTGCACGCCACACAGGTCACGCATCCCTCCAATATGGAAGGCGTACCTCCCTCCAGGAGTTCACGGAACTGCTCCACTGCCTCGTCTCTGTCCATCTCCACGTAGGGGCAGTAAAAGAGGCAGTCCCCACAAAGATCGCACTTCTCGGGGTAGTACATGGCCCTCCTCCTGCACCATCCAGCCTCTACCGCACTTCAACGCCCATTAATCATAACACCCAAGCGCCGGCAATGGGTTGGGCAGACCGTCAACGCGGGCTCGCCTAACGCCCCCCGTGCGCCTCCCGACCTATTCCCCACCAAGCAAGGGTCAAGAAGTAGGCCTCTACCACCAGCCCCGGTGCCACCCCTGGTCGTCCCGGCTGCCGATGTGCATCGCTCCTGAGGCCGGGAAGCCAACCCCGTTCAATCCCGGCATAAGCCTCGCGGGGATCTCAATACCGGTTTACTGTACCACTGGTCATTAAGCTTAACTCCGAGGTTTATTTTGCTAACCGCATTAATTAAAGAATCCACGAGACATCGCCCACTGGGCCGCGAACCAGGGGAAAATTATTGAACCAGCGGTCATTTCGATATAGGATTGAGCATGGAGGCGAAGGCTTCGGAAAGGACGTTAAAACGCGGTGATCCACGGCTTTCACCCAACTCCCGGAAGGAGGTGGTGGCAGCAAACGGCACTGGTCTCTTCTTGGGTACTTCGGCCAAAGTCTCTTCAGGGAGGTGAGGTTGGTTGTCCGACTGGAAGAAAAGCATCACGCCGATGGTCTTCCCTGGCAAGATAGCGGTGCCCTACACTTGGACCGTCGGCAGCACCCTGAGCAAGTTCTACTGTGAGCTGAGGGACAACGGCAAGATTTGGGCCAACAAGTGCCCCGCCTGTAAAACTGTCTTCGTCCCTCCCAAGGTGAAGTGCATCCACTGCTATCGGGACCCCAGCATCTGGGTGGAGCTACCGGGCACCGGGACCGTGGAGTCCTACACCATCGTCCGTTACGAGGAGCCCATGCTGCACCCCCGGAAGGCTCCCTTCGTCTACGGCCTCATCAAGATGGACGGGGCGGACACCTGCATGGTCCACATCATCGACGAGATAGAGCCGGAAAAGGTCAAGGTGGGCATGCGGGTAGAGGCGGTGCTGTCCGAGAACCGGGAGGGGAACATCCTGGATATATCCCACTTCCGTCCCGTCAAGTAAGGGGGTGAGAGCATGGAAAGAGTTGCCATCATAGGGGTGAGCCAAACCAAATACACCCAAAACAATCCTTTGACGTTCGCAGAACTTGTCTACCAGGTGACCACCGAGGCGCTGGAGGACGCGGGCATCACCATCCAGGATATCGACAACGTGGTCTCGGTCTCCTCGGACTTCTGGGATGGCCGCACCATCTCCAGCATGGCCATATCCGACGCCTCCGGTGCCTATGGCAAGGACATCACCACGGTGGAGGGCGACGGCACCTTCGGGGCCCTGTACGGTCTCATGAGAACTCTCTCCGGGAGCTTCAACACCACCCTGGTGGTGGCCCACCACAAGGGCACCGAGAGCAACATGAAGGGCATCACCAACACCGCCTTCGATCCCCTGGTGGAAAGGAGGTTGGGGCTGGACGCCATTAGCAGCGCCGCCCTACAAGCCCGACGTTACATGACCAAATACGGGCTCAAGGAGGAGCAGTTCGCCCTGGTATCGGTGAAGAACCACGGGAACGCCATGCGCAACCCCTTGGCCCTTTTCCCCATGGAGATCACCGTGGAGGACGTCATGAACTCTCGCAAGATCGCCGACCCCCTCAAGCTTCTTGACTGCTCGCCGGTCACCGACGGGGCGGCGGCCATCATCTTGGCCACCGAGCACGTAGCCAAGAAGCTGGTTCCCCCCAAGAAGTGCGTGTGGGTCAAGGGGGTGGGGCACTGCTCCGACGCCTTCCGCCTGGGCGACAGGGACCTAGCCGACACCAGGGCCCTCACGGCGGCAGCCAAGCGGGCCTACTCTCTTGCCGGAATCCAGGACCCCTGTCGGGAGCTCGACCTGGCCGAGGTCTACGACGCCTTCTCTTACATGGAGCCCCTCTGGCTCGAGGGCTTGGGGATAGCCCCCGAGGGAATGGCCTGCGAGTACCTGGAGAGGGGGAAGTTCGACTTCCACGGCCAGCTCCCGGTCAATCCCTCGGGAGGAAGGATATCCACCCACCCGGTACAGGTAGCCGGTTTGTCCGAGCTGGTGGAATGCGCCCTCCAGCTGCGGGGCGAGGCCGGGGATCGCCAGGTGGAGGGTGCGAGGACGGCCCTGGCCCACGGCATCAACGGGATGTGTGGCCAAGCCCACTGCGTCTGGATTCTTGGGAAATAAGGGGTGATGGCACATGGGTAAAAGAGTAGGGATCATAGGAGTCGGTCAAACCCATCACGCTTCCCAGAGGCTGGACGCCTCCGGCGTGGAACTCATCGCCGAGGCGGTGACCAGGGCCCTGGACGACGCCGAGCTAACCGTGAAGGACATCGACGCAGTGGTAATCGGCAACATGGACCATTTCGAGAACATCAACTACGTGGACATGTGGGCGGTGGACGGCCTGGGCGCTGTCATGAAGCCCGTGTTCAAGGTGACCACCGGCGGCACCACCGGCACCACCATCGCCGCCTGCGCCTTCTACACGGTAGCCTCGGGACTTTTCGACGTGGTGCTGGCGGTGGGATGGGAGAAGAACTCGGAGTCGGACACCCAGGCCGCGGTCGCCACCTGCGCCAACCCGGTGCTGGAAAGGGACTTCTTCGCCGGCGCCATCGGCCCCCTGGCCACCGAATACAGCATGTACATGAAGGCCTACGGGGCCACCGAGGAAGACGCCGCCATCGTGGCCGCTCGGGAGAGGAACAACGCCCTCAACAACCCCTACGCTCACGTGAGACAGGCGGTGACGGTGGAGGACGTCCTGAAATCCCCCATGCTCTCCTATCCCATCAAATTCCTGGACATGTGCCCCAGGTCCGACGGGGCATGCGCCGTGATCTTCGCCGTGGAGGAAAAGGCCAAGAAGCTGTGTCCCAAGCCCGCCTGGGTGCACGCCTCGGTGGTCAGGCACGACTACACCCACTTCGGCGACCTGGAGTGGACCTTCATGCCCACCCTGGAAAGGGCGTCCGCGGAGGCCTACAAACTGGCGGGCATCACCAACCCCCTCAAGGAGTTCGACGTGGCCGAGCTGTACCTGCCCGCCTCCACTTGTGGGGTCAAGTGGATGGACAGTCTCTGGTTCTGCGAACACGGCGAGGCCCCCAAGCTGGTCCGCAAGGGCGTGTTCGACATGGACGGCGAATTGCCGGTGAACCCCTCGGGCGGGGTCATCTGCACCAACCCCATCGGTGCCACCGGGCTCATCAGGGTTGGGGAGGCCGCCTGGCAGATCATGGGAAGAGCGGGAGCCAGGCAGGTGGAGAACGCCCGCCTGGCCTTGGTCACCGGCTTCGGGGGATGTAGCTGGTCGGACGTGATGATCCTGGGCGCGGACCTGCCCTGAGGAGGGAGGTGCATGATCATGACTAACTACGGGATATATGAGGACAAGCGCAAAAGAACCCACACGCCGGAGGGATACGAGCTACTGACCCACAGCTCGGGGCCCATTTCCTACGACTTCAACTGGCACCTGGGCTACTATTGGACTTACTTCCTTCAGGGTCTCAAGGACAAGAAGTTCCTGGCCACCAAATGTCACCAATGCGGCAAGGTCTACATGCTCCCTCGCCAGGTGTGCGGCCGCTGCTTCGTGGAGATGAACGAGTGGGTGGAGGTGGGGCCCGAAGGGATCCTGGAAGGTTTCACCGTAGTGCGCTTCCCCTACGTGGACCCAAACCACGGGGGCATGAAACAAGTGCCCTTCACCAGCATATGGGTAAAGCTGGACGGTGCCGACACCCGCATGATGCACTACTGCAACGAACACGACGAGTCCAAGCTCCAGGTGGGGATGCGCATGCGCGCCGTCTGGGCCGAGGAGAGGAAAGGAAGCATCCACGACGTGGCCTATTTCGAGATAGCGGAATAGGCCTACAAAGACCGTGAGAAAGGGCGGCCCTCGAGGGCCGCCCTTTTTAGCTTTTCTCCTCAAGGAGAGGCAAACATCGACCGCCACTGGACCGCTCGGAACCCCATCATGAGCTTTATCTCCCGCTTTCTCTCCGTGGCGAGGGATCCCCGCATTTTCGCTTACCTCGATTCACCTTTTTGCCGATTGCCCCTGATCCGTTTCTCGCCTCCCGGGTCTTGAGCTCCGAGTCCGCGGTGAAATCCTCGACGCCCATGACCCTACGGTCTACGGTCTCGCCCATACATTGACGCTTACTCTGGTTTTGTATAAATTTCGATTATGGCTGTCGGCTTCGGAAAAACCGCTCAGGCATAGCTCACCCCAGCCTGGGCCTGCCGCGGAAAGGAGGGCTGAGATGGAGAAAATCTGGCTCAAGCACTACGATTACTTCGTTCCCAAAAGCATCCGCTATCCCGAGATCCCACTCTACCAGATCCTGGAATTAACCTGCGTCCGCTATGACGACAGCGTGGCCACCATCTTCTTCGACCAGAAGATGACCTACGGACAGCTGAGGGACCAGGTGAGAAGGTTCTCCGCCGCCCTGAGAAGCATGGGGGTGAGGAAGGGCGACCGGGTGGCGATAATGCTGCCCAACTCCCCTCAGTTCATAATCTCTTACTACGCCGTGCTGGAGGCGGGGGCAACGGTGGTGAACATCAGCCCCTTGCACGTTGAGAGGGAGCTGGAATACGAGTTCAACGACTCGGGCTCCGAGACCCTCATATATCTGGACCTGTTCGACGCTCGTATCCAAGCGGTAAAGGACAAGACCCCCCTCAAGCGCCTGATCGTGTCCAGCATCACTGACTACATGGAATCTCCTGCCCCTCCTTCGGTGCCCAAGTCCCACGACACTTACCATCTGAAGGAGGTCATAAACGAAGCCTCTCCCGACCTACCGGTGGAGGACATAGACCCCAGGGAAGACCTGGCCGCCCTGCAGTACACCGGCGGGACCACGGGCCTGCCCAAGGGCGTCATGCTTACCCACTACAACCTGGTGGTCAACGCCTTCCAGTGCATGTTCTGGGCCAAGGAGTTCGTGGAGCGGGGAAAGGACGTCTACCTCGACGTCATACCCTTCTTCCATTCCTATGGCCAGACGGTGGGCATGAACACCGCCATACTGAACGCCGCGGCCATGGTGCTGATACCCCAGTTCGAGATCAACATGATGCTCCAAGCCATCCAGAAATACCGGCCCAACTTCTTCCCCGGGGTCCCCACTCTCTATGTGGCCATCCTCAACCACCCCGACGCCCTGAAATACGGGGTGGACAAGATCAGGCTCTGTAACTCCGGCTCTGCCCCCCTCCCGGTGGAAGTGCACAGGAAGTTCAGCAGGATCTCGGGAGGCATCTTCGCGGAGGGCTACGGCCTCTCCGAGGCCTCCCCCGTGACCCACTCCAACCCCATCATAGGGATGAAAAAGGTGGGTTCCATCGGAATCCCCTTCCCCGACACCGAGGCCAAGATAGTGGACGTGGAGACCGGGGAACAGGAGCTGGGCTTCAACGAGCCAGGCGAGCTCATCATCAGGGGGCCCCAGGTGATGAAAGGGTACTGGAACAAGCCGGAAGAGACCGCCCAGACCTTGCGGGACGGCTGGCTTTACACCGGCGACATCTGCACCGTGGATGAGGATGGATATTTTTACGTGGTGGACCGGAAAAAGGACATGATCATCGCCGGTGGCTTCAACATCTACCCCCGCGAGGTGGACGAGGTCCTCTTCGAGCACCCCAAGGTCCAAGAGGCGGTCACGGTGGGGATACCCGACGAGTACCGGGGCGAGACGGTGAAGTGCTACGTGGTGCTAAAGCCGGGGGAACAGGCCACCGAGGAGGAGATCATCGCCTGGTGCCGGGAAAGGCTTGCCGCCTATAAGGTGCCCCGCATGGTGGAGTTCAGGGAATCCCTGCCCAAGAGCATGGTGGGCAAAGTGCTTCGCCGTGCCCTCAGGGAGGAGGAGATGGCTCGCCGCCAGAAGGAGAGCTGACCATGAGCTATACAGTGCCTATCCTCTCGACCAAGGGGCACTTGTACGGGGATGGAGATAAGGAGGGGTGATGTCAGAGGTCTATTTCGCCAACACCAAGTGTCGCCCCAATCGAGGCATGCTGCATAAGTTGAGCGAACTTTGTTCTCGGGTGGGAATGAGAGAGGTGATAAAGGAAAGGGACATCGTGGCGGTCAAGACCCACTTCGGGGAGGCGGGAAGCACCGCCTTCGTCCCGGTGATGTACGTGCGCGCTCTGGTGGAGGAAGTGAGGAAAGTCGGTGGAAGGCCCTTCGTAACCGACTCCAACACCCTTTACGTGGGAGGTCGGGCCACCGCCATCAACCACTTGCGCACCGCCGCCGCCAACGGTTTCACCATGGAGACGGTGGGAGCCCCCATCATCATCGCCGACGGGCTCAAAGGCCATGATTTCGAGGAAGTGGAGATCGAGGGCGAGGTGCTTAAGAAGGTCAAGATAGCCTCCGCCTTCGTTCAATCCGACGCCTATGTGGTCATTTCCCACCTCACCGGCCATGAATTCATGGGCTTCGGCTGCGCCATAAAGAACGTGGGCATGGGCATGGGCAGTCGGGGTGGAAAACAGCAGATGCACTCCGACATAAAGCCTGCGGTGAACCGCGACCGGTGCACCGGTTGTGGGGAGTGCGTGAAGTGGTGCCCCGCAGGAGCCATTTCGCTTCTGGATAGGGAAAAGCGTAAGGTTGCCCGGATAGACCGAGAGCTTTGTTTGGGCTGCGGGGAATGCACCGTCATGTGTTTCAGGGGAGCCATACAGGCAAGGCTCACCGGGGTGCTGGAGAACTCCCAGAAGAAGGTGGTCGAATACGTCATGGGGGCCCTCAAGGAAAAGGAGAACAAGGTGGTGTTCTTCAACTTCCTCATCAACATCACCCCCGACTGCGACTGCTGGAACTACAGCGATGCCCGGGTGGTGGAGGACATAGGCATACTGGCTAGCCGAGACATCGTGGCCATCGACCAGGCCAGCCTAGACCTACTGAACGAGAGGGCCGGCAGGGACGTTTACCGAGAGCTGTATCCCAACGTCGACTACGTGCGCCAAATCGAATACGCGGAGAGGATGGGTTTGGGAACCCGGGAATATCAGCTCATCAGCGTAGATGATTGAATCGGCATCGCCGAAAACCTCCCGGGACCAGTCGACACATGAGGAGGGAAAGGGCATGCCATACGGAAACATGGGAAAGGTGGCGGAGGTGGACCTTTCCACCGGGAGAATCGAGGAGTTGGAGCTCTCACCCGAGGTCTACCGGGATTACGTGGGAGGGACAGGCCTCGCCGCCCGGCTTATATACGAGCGAGGGGATCTGGAGGCAGGACCTTTGAGCCCCTCCAACATGCTGGTCTTGGCCGCAGGGCCTCTGACCGGCGTGGGCTTCTCTGGGTCCAGCCGCATGAGCGCCGCTGCCCGCTCTCCCCTGACCGAGATATGGGGACAGGCCACCTGCGGGGGGAACTTCGGCCCGGAGCTCAAACGGTGCGGCTACGACGCCCTACTGATCAAGGGAAGGGCTTCCGAACCGGTCTATCTGATCTTGGAAGGCGAAAGCGTCAGGTTGGCCCCTGCCGGTGACCTGTGGGGCAAGGACACCTACCATACCACCGACCTCCTCAAGGAAAGGCACGGTAAACAGTACCGCGTGCTCGCAGTGGGTCCTGCGGCGGAGAACGGTGTGCTCTTCGGGAGCATAGTGAACGATTACGGGCACCACTTCGGGCGCACCGGCATGGGCACTGTGATGGCCTCCAAGAACCTGAAGGCGATCGTGGCTCGAGGGAATCGGGAGATCCCGGTGAAAGACCCGGCAAAGCTCGAGGAACTGAAGCAGAAGTACGACGCCCTGCTGGAGAAGAACGGCATGGCCAGGGCCCTGCGGGCCTTCGGCACCGCCTGCAACATGGAGGGGATGATGGCCCTGGGCGACGTCCCCACCAGGAACTGGGCGAAGGGCCTGTGGGAGGAAGGGGCGGAGAGGCTCTCCGGCGTGAGCCTGGACGATCATTACATCGTGGGCCACAGGTCATGCCGGGGCTGCGCAGTGCGCTGCAAGCCGGTGATCCGGGTGGAGGAGGAGCGCTACCGGGTGGAGGAGGGGCCGGGACCCGAATACGAGACCCTGGGGGCATTCGGTACCTTGCTCATGAACGACAACCTGGCGGCGGTGTGCAAGATTAACGAGCTCTGCAACCGTTTGGGCATGGACACCATAACCTGCGGGGCCACCATCGCTTGGGCTATGGACTGCTATGAGGCGGGCTTGATGTCCCCCTCCGACTGGGACGGCGTGGAGCTCCGCTTCGGTGACATCGAGCCAGTGATCGACCTCATCCCCAAGATAGCAAGGAGAGAAGGCAAGCTAGGGGAGTTGCTCTCCATGGGGTCGAGAAAAGCCTCGGCGGTGGTGGGCGAGGAAAGCCGCAGGTTCCTCACCGATACCAAGGGACTTGAAGCACCCATGCACGATCCTCGGGCCTACTGGGGGGATGGATTGGCCTACGCCATCTCGGTGCGGGGGGCCTGCCATGTGTCCAACCTGACCTACCTCGCCGAGTGGGGGATCGTGAGGTATCCCGAGATAAAGATGGATAGGCACTATCACGGCATGTCCACCGAACACAAGGCGGACATGGTGGCCAAGGCCACCGACCTGGGTTGCCTGTTCAACTCCATGGTCTGGTGTCAGTTCGCCGGCACCACCTTCACCCTTCCCCTGCTGCGGGACGTCTTCAACGCCGCCGCTGACTACGGGTGGGACATCGAGGAGATGGTGAAGGCCGGTGGGAGGATCTGGTACCTGCAGCGCGCCCTGTGCCATATATGGGGAGTGGATGCCTCCGACGATGTGCTGGGGCCGCGCATCATGACCCCCACCTCGGACGGCAACATCGCGGGCATAATCCCCGACATGGAGACCATGCTTCGCGAGTTCTACGAACTCAGGGGGTTGAGAACGGACGGAAAGCCCACTCGTGAGGTGTTGAGGGAATACGGGCTAGAATACCTGGCCGACCGTCTGGGGGTATGAGGATCCCTGCAAAGGGACGACGATAGAAAAGCGAGGGCTCGAAGATACGGGGAGGTCATGGTTTTTGAGTGTTCACCCGCCCAATCCCGGTGGGACGAGCTCGGGCCTGGATCAGGTGCGGACCGGCTATTGGCCTTGGGGGCACTTTCGGGCTCGGTAAACCGTAATGCCGGGACATGAAAAAGAAAAGACCTGACCCAGTTTCAGCGGATGTAGACGCGAAAGACGGGGTCGCCTCCCGCCCTGTAGCAGTGAGAGCACCCTTCCAGTTCCGCCGGGTCCACAGGCTCCAGCAAGCACTCGAATCCCATCTCCACATACTCCCTGAGGGCGCGGGCCAGGTGGTCGCCGCAGGAGATGAGGGATTCCTTCCACTGCCGGAGGTCCACTTCCTCCCCGTCTTCAAGGAACCTGCATCCCGGTGGGAGATTGAAGAAGGCTCTCGATTCTCCCATGAGAAACCTCTCCCTTGTTCATCCCATATGTATCCCTTATGGAAAAACTTCCTCCCGCGCAAGTCGTCCCTGCCCCAGCATATCACTCCTCCGCGATGCTATCATTTCCTTGAAGGAACGCGCCCGTAGGGGCTGCTGGGTCAGTGCGCTTGAAAGGCGGAGCGGGATGGACCTTGCGGCGATCACCAGAAAATTCCTTTATTATCCGGACCGACTCCCGAAGGACTTACCACCCCCCAAATGGGCCCGAGGGGCGGAAGAAGTGTGGATGGAGTGCCAGGATGGGGTATGCATCCACGGGCTCTGGTGGGGAGAACCGGATGGGGCCCCGGTGATCCTCTTCCTCCACGGTAACGCGCAAGAGGTTTACAGCTGGTCCCTGGTGCGGGAGGAAATGGAACCGCTCGGGACCAGGATGCTCCTCATCGACTATCACGGCTACGGAAAGAGCGCGGGCACCCCCTCCGAGGAAGCCCTCTATTTGGATGGGGAGGCAGCGTTGAAGTGGCTGGAGAGAAGGGGGGTCAAGAAGGATGAGATCATCCTGTTCGGCAAGTCCCTGGGGGGCGCGGTGGCCTGCTACCTCGCTGACGGGCGGAGATTCCGGGCCGTCGTCCTCGAGTCCACCTTCACTTCCCTTGCATCGGTGGCCAGGAAGCTTTTCCCCTTCCTCCCCGCCGGCACGCCTCTGGGAGAGGAGTACCCTTCCATCGAAAGGATAGGGCGGACCCGCTCCCCGGTGCTGGTGATCCACGGCGATGCCGACGAGCTGATCCCCCTGGAAGAGGGAATCCGTCTTTACGAGGCGGCACCATACCCCAAGGAACTTTTCGTGGTCAAAGGAGCGGGCCATAACGACGTTAGCCTGGTGGCGGGGGAGGGATACGTGGGGCGAATAGCCCAGTTCCTGGAGAGGACCGCGCTCCTGGGCGAGCAGTAGAGTTCTTTCCCCCAGCCGAGCCGAGGCGAACCCGCTTCCCAAGGAGTAACCCTGACCCTGAGACGACCCACAGGACCCAAACCCCCAAGAGGCATCTTTTCTCCCTTGTAAACGCACGGATGACCGATCCTCCGCCCCGGGAGAGGATAAAACAAAAGGGGAAGACAAAAACGCCATCTTCAGTAAATTCCCTCATCGCCCTGGGGAAAGTGGCAATGCTTCCACTAAATACCCTTACATCTTCTGCCGATGAGGTCATCGCCTTCGCCTCGCTGTCCTCGAGAATGTGGGGACCGGGAATTGCCTATCTCTCTTCTTACCTGTATTCTCCATGCCATGGGTTGGGAAGCCTTCCTTTATTCCTTCGGGAGCGTCTTCGCGGCCGAGTTCGGGGACAAGACGCAACTGGCCATCCTCCTCCTCGCCTCCCGTTACGGGACCTTGAAGGTCTTCGGGGGGGCGGCCGCCGCCTTCGCCCTAATGAACGCCCTGTCGGTGGGGGCGGGGAACCTCGCCTTCCGATTGGTGCCCGAGATCTTTTTGAGGATAACCGTGTCCGCCTTGTTCCTGCTCCTGGGGCTCCTTTCCCTCAAGGAAGGATTGAGGGGAGAGGAGGAAGAGGCCTTGGAGGAAGAGAACCGAAGGGTTTGGGCGGGAAAAAGCCCGTTCCTTCACGTCTTTCTACTCATATGCCTCATGGAGCTTGGGGACAAGACCCAGTTTCTTCTGGCCGGCCTCTCGGCCCGTCACTCCCAGCCCCTTTTGGTCTTCTTGGGAGGTACCTCCGCCCTCTGGGTCACCTCTTTGCTCGGCGCCTTTCTGGGCGAACGGGTGGCGAGGCTCCTCTCCCCCAGGGTTATCAAAGTGGGGGCGGGAGTCCTCTTCATCGTCTTCGCCGTCCTCTTCTTCCTGCTGGATTGATTAATGTTGGTTAAAGAATATGGGTGACACGAGCGAAGGGGGACGGAAGCGACCTGCTGTTTGTCTGGATAATGACGCCCATACTCCCAGCCCATCCGCTCCGGTCACCCCGACCCCGCTTCGGGATACGCCCGGTCTAGTATGTGAGCCGTCCCTCCGCTCGCGGGCGAGGAAGGATAAGATCCTCGCCGCCTATTACCATCAGTGAATCTGGTCAGAGCCCCTTTAACGACCCGGGTAGGTACGACCCGCGGGCATCGCTGGGAAACGGCCACCGATAGGGATCCGGCTCGCGTCTCGGCTCGCGGATTTGACGGGGTGCCCTCAGGGCAAGAAAAACCATTTCACCCCCTGTCCGCGCTATCCGTCCGTCTCTCGCGATATGCGGAGGACGATGTCCAAGTCCCGGTAGGAGTTTATGTTCCGGAAAGAGAGAAAATCCGGGTCGTAAAGGCTTATCTCCCCTTCCTCCATGAAATACGCGTCGAGGGAGTCGATGAAGCGGTGGACTTTTAGCTCTCCCCTTTCCAGGAATTCCTTCGCCTTCCTCTCTACCGCCTTTGCGTACACGGAGAACAGGGGCTCGATATATTCCCCCCGTCGGGGAACGGCAGCCTCCCTGCCAAAGGCCCTCAACAGCAGGGCGTCGATGAGGGGCAGGGAGGGGAAGGGCATGTCACAAGCGGTGACGAAGACCAGGGGGGAGATGGAGTGGGCCAAGGACGAGTGGATGCCCCCCAGGGGCCCCATCTGGGGGATGACGTCCCCCACCACTCGCACCCCCGGAAGGGCCTCCGCTTCCTGGTAGAGGATCCTTTCATCCTCCTCGGGGTTGACCTTTCCCACCAGGAGCACCTCCTCGAAATGCCTGCCGAGCTTCTCCAAGAGCACAAGGGTGAGACTTTTTCCGTCCAGCTGAAGCAGAACCTTGCTTCTGCCCAGCCTCCTGCCCTCTCCCCCCGCCAAGACCGCCGCGCAGGCTTCCTCACGGGACCAACGGAAAGGCCTATCGGTCAACCCCACTTTTCACCTCAAGCTTGAGCCCATCTCTTCCTCAATCCGATCGAGGTCAAAAGGGGGAGGGGGGGCGAGAAAATCGCGGGGAGCAGGAGTCAGCCCTCACCTTATCCTCCAGGGATGGGTGTACAGATTACATCTCTTCTGGCCACAGAATCCTACCAGGGTGAGCCCCGCCCTCTCGGCTAAGGTTATGCCCAAGGAGGTAGGGGCCGCCACCGAAGCCAGCAACGGAATGCCCGCCCGGGCCGCCTTGAGCGCCATCTCGTAGCTTATTCTCCCCGATATGAACAGTAACTTGTCCCCTCGGGCCACCCCTCTCACGGCGCACCAACCTACCGCCTTGTCCACCGCGTTGTGCCGGCCCACGTCCTCCACCACCACCAGCGGCGTCCCATCCGCCTCGAACACTGCGGCTCCGTGGGTCCCTCCAGTCCTGGGAAAGATGCTCTGCCCTTCCTCCAACTTGCGGGCCAAGCCAAATAGGATCTCTCCCTTCAGCTTCAATCCCGGATCGTAGGCGACCATCCATGATTCCTGGCGTGGGCCCACCTCCATTCCACCGCAGGCGGTCTTCACCACGCTCCCGGCGGAATAGGTATAGGGGAGGTCCCCCTCCACCAGTTCCACCTCCACCGCATCCCTGCATTCCTTCCCTTCGACGAGAGAACGCTCCTTTTCCTCCCTTTCTTCCGGTCGTCGGGCGCAGCGCACGGCGCGGATCTGGTCTGCGTCCCGTATGAGTCCCTCGGTTATACAAAATCCCACGGCGAGTTCCTCGTCCATGCCGGGAGTTCTCATCAGGACCGCGACAGACCGGCCGTTAACCCTCAACTCCAAGGGCAGCTCCACCACCACCTCGTCGTCGCGTTCCTCGAGGCAGGGATTTCCCGTTTCCATCCTCCAAGTCTTGCGCCATGCGGTGACCATGGTCCTATGATAGCGACGTCATGTCGATCACGGAAGGAAGGCGAGTCGGTCTCGTCCGATCAGGGAACGAGGTGTTTTTCCCGTCACTGGGCGCTCCCCCATCGCGGCCTCCCTCCCACTCCATGGCGTGAAAAGCCACCTCGTCCGCCGCATACATTGCCGAGAGGCGGAGATCTTCCCTCTTCTTGATCGGCCCCTTTCCATTCTCTCACGGGCCCTCACATGTCATCCTCCCTTAAAAAGGCCATCCCGTTCCCCGTTGGAACCGGCTGCAACAAGATCCGATCCCCCACCAGGGTACCCGTCTCTCTAAGCACCCCCGCCGGGAGTTCCAGGACCGTCCTGGCCTCAAGGACCCAAGGGGAGATCCTTCGAGGACGCATGGAGTGTATGGCCTTGACAGTCATCCCCTGCCCGTCGAGGAAAAGCACGTCGATGGGGAACCTCATCCCGAAGGTGTGCACTTGGAAACAGGGGCGGAGGATCAGGGCCTCTCCTGGCTTCAAGCCTTCCAAACCCTTAAGTCCCTTCATCCTCTCCCGCGCCCTCAAGGCCAGCCTTGCCTTCGTGGCCAGCACCTTCCCACGGGTCTGGTTCACGACCATGTATAATCGCATAGGCGAAAATTACTGCAGCGGGCCGGAACAGACAATACGTTCGGAGGGGAGGAGAAAGCCGTTGGGGTTGGCGAAAAGGCTGCTCGAGGGAGACCCCCGAGCCGCTGCAAGACTGATAAGCATGGTGGAGGACGGCGATCCCCACGTCGCGGAGATATTGGCAGAACTCTATCCCCATACTGGCAAGGCCCACGTGGTGGGCATCACCGGCTCCCCCGGAGTGGGCAAGAGCACCCTGATCCAAGCCTTGGTCCGCTCGCTCATAAAGTCGGGAAAAAGGGTGGGCGTCATCGCCGTGGATCCCAGCAGCCCCTTTGGGGGTGGGGCGCTGCTGGGGGACAGGCTGCGAATGCAAGACCTGACCACTGAGGAAGGTGTGTTCATACGCTCCATGGGAACCAGGGGGGCGGCGGGTGGACTCTCGGCGGCCACCGGGGAGGCGGTGGACATCCTCGACGCCATGGGGATGGACGTGGTGATGGTGGAGACGGTGGGCTCCGGACAAGCCGAGGTGTCCGTGGCGGGAATCGCTCACACTTGTGTGGTGGTGACCATGCCCGGCAGCGGGGACGACATACAGGCCATGAAGGCCGGCCTCATGGAGATTGGAGACATCTTCGTGGTGAACAAGGCGGATCTTCCGGGGGCGGAGGAGATACTGCGGACGCTCCAGAACGCGCTGCACCTAGACCCCCGTGACCGCGATCGGCTACCACCCGTGATCCGTACGATCTCCACCACCGGGGAAGGGGTGGATCGGCTGCTGGACGAGATAACAAGACACCGCAGCTACTTGATGGAGCGGGGCCTTTGGGAGGAAAGGTTCCGCCGCCGTGTGCTACAGGAGGTCATGGACCTGGTCATGGCGGAGTTAAAGAACCGGCTGATGCGCTCCTTGGCAGGAGGGGAAAGGTGCGCCGCCATACTAAGGCGCTTGCTGGAGACCCGGGAGATAGACCCCTTCACCGCCGCCCGAGAGATCCTATCGGACCTGATGGGCACAGGGGCATGATGGTCAGACCCTCCGTGACCTCGGGTCAACCCCGTAAAAAGCGGGACGAGCACCTAGCTATTTCCCCGTTTCCCCAATCCCAAAGGAGACCAGCTTTTCGAGGTGAAAAGGTTAAATAAATGAAATAAGGATTGAACAAGGATTCCGGGCAGCTCGTCGAGGCGCCATAGGAAAAGATGTTCCAAAGCCGAGGGGCGGTAAGCATCCCCCACGATTCAGCCCTGAAAACGGAAAAGGATGACGTCCCCGTCCCGCACCAGGTAATCTCTCCCCTCCACCCTGACCGCGCCCGCATCCTTGGCGGCGGCAAAGGAGCCGAAGCGCAGGAACTCCTCCCAGGGGATCACCTCTGCCCGGATGAAACCCTTTTGCATGTCGGTGTGGATCCTCCCCGCCGCTTCCGCCGCCGAGGTACCATCCTTGACCGCCCAAGAGCGGGCCTCCTTCGACTCCGTGGTGAAAAAGCATATCAGACCCAGGAGTGCTAAGATGCGCCGCAACAACTCCTCTCGGCCCAACCTCTCAAGACCATACAGGGATGCCAACTCTTCTCTTTCCCCTTCTTCCAATTCCACCAACTCCGCCTCCAGTTCCGCGCATATCCTGATGTAATCCGCCCCCAGCTTTTCCGCATTTTTTCTTACTTCATCCCACAGGCCGCCTCCTCCTTGTAGGTCCGACTCTCCCACGTTGGCCACGTAGATAACCGGCTTGGCGGTGAGGAGGAACAGGCCCGAGACCAGTTCCCGCTCTTCATCCGAGAGATCCATCGCGTTCACGGGAAGGCCCCTATTCAGCCAGGTCTCCAGCTTCTCCAACACCTCCAGCTCCCTCTGCTTATGCCGGTCCCCGCTGCGGGCTGCCTTCTCTATTCTCGTCCTCCTCCTTTCCACCGTCTCCAGGTCGGCGAAAACCAATTCGGTGTTGACCACGTCGATGTCCCTTTCAGGATCGAGGCCCGCCATCACGTGCGAGACGTCAGGGGCATCGAAACACCTCACCACGTGGACCAGGACGTCCACCTCCCTGACGTGGGCGAGAAAACGGTTGCCCAATCCCTCGCCCCGGTGGGCTCCCTCCACCAATCCGGCGATGTCCACGATCCGCACGTCGGCAGGTACTACGCGGTGACAGCCGGCCGCCTCCGCCACCCGGAAAAGCCGCTCGTCGGGCACGTAGGCCACCCCCACATTGGGATCCACGGTGCAAAAGGGGTATCCCGCCACCGGCGCTCCCGCCGCTGTGAGGGCATTGAAGAGGGTGGACTTACCCGAGTTGGGAAGCCCGATTATACCGGCCTTTAGGGGCATGGGCACCTCCTTTCGCCCATCATAGCAATCCCCTTTCCGCCTTACCACAGCGACAACCCGGGAGTTGTCGAAGCCCAGGGAAGGAAATTACCGGCCGGTAGTCGAAGTACCTTCGGAGAATCGCTAAAGCGGGTCCTATCTTTGAATGACGACCTCGAGGAGGTCTTCGGCAACGCGGTGAGGCCATGGCCACATCCGGGGAACCGGGTTGTGTGTGCTAAGAGGTCAGGAAAAGGAGGGGACCACTAAGACGAAGCAGCAACACCCCATCATACGGCGAGCTATAACCTGAGATGGAAACCTCATTAGCTTATTATCGTTGTCACCCATGCCACCATCGGACAGGTTCCGGTGAAATCGCTGAGGCCTTGCGATCCCTACTGGATATCGCGGTCATGTGCTCGCGGGCAAAGGGCGGTGCGCTCTACCTCAAAGGCGCTAACGGCTCTTGGTGGGCAGCTGCCCGTGTAGGTCATCTCGCTGAAGATCCGGATCGCCTCATCAACCCCTATATCGAGAAGTACCGAGAAGGGGCCTCCCCCACCCTCGGACATAACCTCCCGGATGGAAGTAAACCGCGGGGGTCTCCCGTGGTAGAGCTCGCGGCTGATGGAAAGGCCGTCCTGGTCGAGATTCCCATGCACCGGGGCGGCGAGGGGATACTGTTGCTGATCGAGCCGGAAGAAAACCTTCTCACGAGAGAGGCAATTCCATCGCTTACCCATCTTGCCACGCGGGTGGGGAACCTCCTGTCCACCATCCTCATCTTGCCTACGGTGGAGGAAAACCGCAGACACCTGGAAACCGTCCTACAAACCATAGGTGAGGGCGTCTTCACCCTGGACGGTGACGGCCGCCTAATCTTCTCCAACCCTACCGCTGAGAGGTTGCTGGGCCTTCCTTCCACCAGGGGCGCCGAGGGCCCTCGCCTGGACGATCTGCCCCTGGACGGGTCCATGCGCGATCGCCTTTTCAATAGCTTGCGGGAAAAGAGGGAACTTTTGGAGGAGGTCAGGCTTGAACGGTCAGAGCGTGTCCTGCAGTTGGAGACGCGCCTCTTCACGGCCACCGGGGACGGTCGCGGAGGATTAGTGGCGGTGATCCGGGACGTCACCGAGTCCAAGGAGTTGGAAAGGATGAGGGAGGAGTTCGTATCCACCCTATCTCACGAGCTGCGCACCCCCCTCACCTCTATCAAGGCCTATGCCGCCACCCTCAGAAGGCCAGACGTCACCTTCGACCACGACACGCAGCAGGACTTCCTCTCCGTCATCGAGACGGAGGCCGACCGGCTAGCCCGGCTCATCCATGACCTCCTGGACACCTCCCGAGCGGAGTCCGGACGCCTCGAGCTGAGGAAAAAAGAGTTGGATCTTTCTCTATTAGCGGAAAAGGTGTTGGAGAAGATCCGGGCTCAGGCCGGCACCCACCATTTGCGCCTCACGGCGCACGTGAGGCCGGTGCCGGTAAAGGCCGATGCCGACCGGTTGGAACAGGTAATCACCAACCTTCTGGACAATGCGTTGAAATACTCACCGGCCGGGAGTACCGTCACCCTGTCCGTGGAGAAAAAGGAAGGGGTAGCCCTGCTGAGCGTCTCCGACCAGGGAATAGGCATACCCGAGGATCAACATCCTTTCATCTTCGAGAAATTCCATCGGGTCCGGGACGAAAGGAGTCACCACGTGCAGGGCACGGGACTGGGCTTGTTCCTATGTCGAAAGATCGTGGAGGCCCACGGCGGCAAAATCTGGGTGGAGAGCGGTGTTGGCAAGGGGAGCATTTTCCGCTTCTCCCTTCCCCTCATCGGCGGCGACGAACTCGCCGCGAGGGAGGATACGCAGCTGGTAAACTTGAACGGGTGAAGGCGTCGGACGGGAGGAAAAAGAGATGGCCCTGCCTTCCCAGAAAAAACCCGACGAAGTCATCCTGGTGGTGGACGACGAGAAAAACCTCCTGGAGATCATCCGGCTCAACCTGGAACTGGAGGGCTATCGGGTCATAGCCACCCACAGCGGCCTGGAAGGGCTGAGGCTGGCAAAGGAGTTGAAGCCGGACCTCATACTCTGCGACATCATAATGCCGGAGATGGACGGCCTCGAGTTCTGCCGCCGGTTGAAGGCGGACGGCACCACCAACCACATTCCGGTGGTGCTGCTCTCCGCCAGGACCCATGCAAGGGACAAACTGGCGGGAATAGAAGCGGGAGCCGACGACTTCATAACCAAGCCCTTCGAATTCCCCGACCTGCTGGCCAGGATCCGCATCAACTTGGTGAGGGCCAAACAGAAGAGGGATGTGAGCCCCCTTACCGGCTTGCCGGGCAGCATATCCATCGAGGCGGAAATAAAGAGCCGTCTGGCCAAACGTTCCCGCTTCGCCGCCCTGTATCTGGACATGGATCACTTCAAGGCCTTCAACGACACCTATGGATTCCCCGTGGGGGACAAGGCCATACGCCTCCTGGCGGACATAATAGACGAGGCGGTCAAAGAAAGGGGTAACCTCGACGATTTCATAGGACACGCTGGCGGTGACGATTTCGTGGTCATCACCACACCCGACAAGGCCAACCTCTTGGCCGAGGAGATCCTCTCCCGTTTCGACCGGAGCATCCGCTCCCTCTACAGGGAGGAGGACCTTCGCAGGGGCTATTCGATCCTCGTGGACAGGCAGGGGAAAGAGCATTTCGTGCCCATCATGACCCTGAGTATCGGAGTGGCCAGCAACCAGAAGAGGACCATAGCCACCCACTGGGAAGTGGCTGAGATTGCAAAGGAAACCTTGAAGTACGCCAAATCCATCCCCGGGAGCACCTATCTCGTGGATCGCCGCTGCAAGTGATCGCCTATTTAAAGCGCTCGCCAACCCCCGTCCACCCAAAAGGAGCCTCGATTGGACCCTATCTCGTTGACGACGCCTGCCGACCCATGTCGCCCCGGGAACTACTCCGGTGACCCTCTTTATAAGCCGCCTCTTTTTAGCGCCACCTCACGGAAGGCTTGAGTTGGGCGGGCTTCCCCCGCTCTCTTTAAAGCATTGGGCATGAGCAGTCGAATAGAAGACTGGAAGAGGGAGCATGAGGACTATCTCGAGGAAATGGCCGGGGAAAGGGAAGAGAAATACAGAATCCTCCTCATCGAGGACGACCCCACCATCACCAACGTGGTGGAGTTGAACCTCAAATTGGACAACTACGAGGTATTTTTGGCCTCGGATGGGGAAGAGGGGCTGAAAATGGTGGAGGAGGTGAACCCCGACCTGGTCATCTTGGACGTGATGATGCCCAAAATGGACGGGTGGCAAGTCCTCATGGAGCTCAAATCCCGAGACGAGACCCGAGATATACCGGTTATCATGCTCACTGCCATGGGGGACGAGAGGTCCCGAGTGATCGGACTTCGAGGAGGAGCCGACGACTACATATCAAAGCCCTTCAGTCCATTGGAGCTCACTGCCAGGGTCAAGGTGGTTCTGGATCGGGTGGGGAGAGCTCGCCGGCTGGCTCGCAGGGCCTCGGAGCCGGGCGAGGTGAGGCTGGACAAGATAGCGGTACAAAAAGGGGACACCATAAGGCTCATCTCCACCGACGAGATCTACTACATCGACACCAAGCACGAATACGCCAACATTCACACCTACAACGAGTCCTTCCTCACCAACTACACCCTCTCAGATCTCGAAAAGATGTTAAACAAAGACTTCTTCCGGACCCACCGCAGCTTCATCGTGAACTTGAAAAAGGTGAGTCAGATAGTAAGGATCTCCAGGAGCAGCTTCCTCATGGTCCTCACCGACGAGAAGCAGAGCAAGATACCCGTATCCCGTCGCCAGGCTTCCGCGCTCAAGGGACTTCTGGGCATATGAAATCGTCCCAAAAAAGGTATAAAGTCCCGAAAGAAAGGACCGATATAATATATGGCAGCTGGATATCCCCCACGAGATACCGGCTACTACCCTCGTAGGAAACCCCAAAGCTGCCACCCCCCAAGACCCCGTCCCCCCCGCGGGGTCTTCCCCTTTTGAGGAAACACTTGGGTGGCGGGGCCGCCATCGCCGTGGGGCTTGGGCGCGGACATAAGTTCTCACCGCTTCCAGCCCTCAGAACCCTTGTAGCGGCGAAAGGGGCGGGCCTGCGGATTCTTTCCAGCTCATCCCGTCTCCCGCTGACCACCACCCGGGGCGGGTCGAAACAATTCGTCCACGACCCGTGCTCTCGGGGTCACTTCGAGCCCGAGGGGCCGCTCAATTGAGGTCTCGAGGACGGCTAAAGCCTTATCACCTCTTCGGAAATCTCCCGACCCACGGTCACGCGCAAGTAGTGGTGGAAGCCTCCCGCTTCTTCCGAGAGGTGGGGGCGGGCTCCCGCCCCTCCGCTGACCACCACCCGGGGCGGTCCTTTGGAATAGATCATGTAGGCATGGAGGTGGCCGCAGTAAACGACCTCCACTCCGGCGCCCACCAGGAGCTCTTTCATTCGACGCTGGCTGGCGGACTCCTCCCGGAAGCCCTGGGAAATATCCACTGGCGCTCCAGGAGGAACGTGGGCAAAGGCTATCGTCCTCTTCCCTCTGGAAGAAGCCAATTCCTCTTCCAGCCAGACCAGGTCCTCCCGGGTAATCCCCACCCCTGGCACCGCGTTGTTCAGGAAGATCAGGCGAAGGGGGCCTATCTCCAGGGAATAACGTGTTTGTCCGAACACCCGTTGGTAGGCGGAAAGGTCCCCTCCAGGTTGGTCGTTGTCGCCGGGAACCACGAAATACCTGATCCCCTTGAGATCGAGGCAGTCCTTTATCCTGCGCAGCTCACCTTCCCCTTTTCCGGTGCCCAGGTCACCTAAGATCACCAGGAACTCCCCTTCCCGGAGATCCGAGATGATACGCTCCAGAAGGTCCGTGCGACCGTGAGGGTCGCCACAGACCAGAAAGGAAAGGGACGGGCCCTCTGCCTCCGGGTCGCCTGCGTTGCCCTCATTTTCCACCTCCTGGGGATCCACCCTCCTTTGACAGGAGGAGAAAAAAGGGATAATAAGGAGAGAGAATAGGAGAAAAAGCACGAGAACCCGGGAGGGGAGGGATACTCTGCACCTTTCTTCGAACCCAGACCGCAAAATTACCTTCCTCGCTTTTCTCGCCATCTCAGATCCCAAAACCCATGCCGCCAAATAGACGGGCAACGGCCTACTCGTTTCATGGGACCAGAAAACGAAGGGCTCAGAGCCCGACGACCAGTTCCAACCAAACCACCCTCGAGCAAGGTCCCTATTATGTAAGCCATTTTATAAGGCTTCTCTTCTCGCGTGTTTGCGCCGCCTACAATACCAGGCGCTTTTCGCTGCGGGTTATCGAAAACCCTCCCCCAATAATGATCGGGGAGTCACGAACACCGTGGTGCTTCCTCCTGAGGTTCTGCTACAATTAGCCTCGTCGGGGCCGTAGCTCAGCGGGAGAGCGCTGCCTTCGCACGGCAGAGGCCACGGGTTCGAGTCCCGTCGGCTCCACCATCGGAAAACTCCACTGAAGAGCTTTCCCCCATATTTCAGCTCCCTGTAAAGTCAGGGGAGCCATTTTCCGTTTATTTAATGAGAAGACGGCCGAGCATGACCTAAAAGGAGAGTTCCATGATCGACTTCGTCGAGGTCCTCAACGATTATTACGTGAGAAATCGCGGAAAAAGGATAAAAGCCGAGTTCCGCGAGGTGCTGAGCAAAACCCCGGACGAGCTCAGCGGATCCCAGCGCACCATTTACGATATCTACATCGAGCCCAACATGGAGGCGCTGCAGGAAGCCTTGTATCAAGCCTTCAAAGAGGCGGGCGCTCCCTTGGACGATTGGAGACAAGCTGTCCTGGAGAATCCACCCAGCATCATCAATCAGGTGGCAAAGAAGATGGTCATCAGGGCCATCCGGGAAAGGGAAAGGGGACTGATTTGACCGGGACACGCCCTTGGATAGCTTGTCTGACGATCGCCCTCCTTTTGCCTTTGACGCTGGCCTGCTCCTCATCGGGTTGTGGTGGGGAAAAGAAGCCGGATGAGTTGGGCCCGGGGATAGTGCCGGTAGAATCGGGCCAAGCCACCGCCTGCGCGGCCAACCGTAAGGCCTTGGAATCCGCTATTCAGGCCTACCGAGCCGCCTACGGGGAACTTCCTGCTTCCCTCGACATGCTGATACCTCAGTTCCTCCCAAGTTTGCCCAATTGTCCCGCCGGCGTGAGTTACCGGGTAGTGGAGGGAAGCGTCGCCTGTCCAATGCATGACAAATAGCCCTTCATGGGAGGACGGGTACCGCTTAAGGTCCTTCCCGTCTTCGTCCTCGGCACCATCCTCGTTCATTTCATGGGACTTTACTGCCAGGTTGAGGAGATTTACTTTGCGACCGTTCACGACCATGGGTCCCACGAAAGCCACCCTCACGGTCGTGAGTCCAGTCGAACGGACGCAGAGGACGAAAAAGTTGCCTCCTCATCGCTTTTTCCGCCGAAGAAAGGAACGGCAACCCCCCTCGAGGGGGCGAGGTTCGCCCTCTATAGGGCCTTGGCGATACTCCTGCCGAACTCCTCGGCCCGGCGCAGGTCCTCCTCGGTGGGCACCAGGTTCACCCTGAAGGGCTCCTCGGGCACCTTGAACTTGAGTCCTCGCAACCTCTCGGCTATCAGCTTAGGAGCCTCACCACTCCAGCCAAAGGAACCGAAAGAAGCTCCCACCTTCCCCCGGAGATTGAGGGTGGCCAGGTGTGAGAGGAGATACCATACGGGCTCCACCGCATCGCCGTTGATGGTGGCGGAGCCCACGGCAATTCCGTCCGCCGCCTCGATGCGGTCCACCATCATCCCCAAATCCGTGGCGGTGATGTCCATGACCGCCACCTTGACCCCTTCCGACCTGGCCCCTTCGGCGATCTTCTCCGCCAGTCGAGCGGTGTTCCCATAAGCGCTCGCGTAGAACACGAGCAGGGTCTTTCCCTTCTTGAGGGGCTCTGAACTCCAGGCCCGGTATTTGTCGATATAAGACCTGGGATCGGTGCGGAGTACCGGTCCATGGCTGGGCGCTATTATACTCAAATCCAGGCCCTCGACCTTTTCTATGGCCTCCAGCACGTACTTCTTGAATGGACGGAATATCACCTTGTAGTAGTACTCGAAAGCGTGGCTGAAGTCGTCCACCAAGTCATCGAACAGGCGGTCGTCGCAGTAATGCGATCCCAGGAAATCGCAGGGGAACAGCACGCCGGAGGACGGTAAGTAGGTGAACATGGTGTCTGGCCAGTGGAGGAAGGGAGCTGATATGAACTGCAGTTTTGCCCCTCCACCCAGGTCCAGCTCGTCTCCGTGCTGCACCAAGATGGGATCCACGTCCCGATTGAGGATGTTCAGCACAAAATTGCGGCACTGCCGAGAGCAGACCACTCGGGCTTGGGGTGCTTCCTCCAGCAGGCGGGATAAGGCCCCCGAGTGATCCGGCTCGGTGTGGTTGACCACCACGTAGGCCAGGTCCGCCGGGTCCACGAGGGCGTTGATGTTTTCCCACAGCTCCCCGAAGAACCGGTCCTTCACCGTGTCCACCAGCACCTTCTTCTCGCCCGCGGTTATCAGGTAGGAATTGTAGGTGGTCCCGTGATCGGCCTTCATGATGATGTCGAAAACCCGAAGTTGTGGGTCCAAGGCACCCACCCAATACACGCCATCAGCGATCTCCACCGGCTTCATGGTCCCCTCCTGACCGCGCTGCCTGACTTACTTCTCAGATTTTCTCGAACATGTCCTTCTCCGCGCCGCACTGGGGGCAAACCCAATCATCGGGAAGCTCCTCGAAGGGCGTTCCAGGCTCCACGCCGTTTTCCGGGTCTCCCTTCTCAGGATCGTAGATGTAGCCGCAGATGGTGCACTCGTATTTGTCCATTGCTCCTCCTTTCCTGGTAAGATTGCCCCGAAACGACCATTTCCTGGACGGATATAATATTCCCACTGCGGAGCAATTTAAATCGGCCAGGAAAACACATCGATGACGGGGATCATCCCCCACCGGGAACGCTGAATCGACAGGGAGCGCCTTGAGTTTGCGAAAAGACAAGGGTCCGATCCGGAGGTGACCTGGTTCTGCGGTTACACGCCGGTGGAGATCTTGGAGGCTGCCGGCCTAGATCATCGCCGCGCCACCGGCGTGGCCGAGGGAAAGAGAGTGTGAG
>JACVJK010000026.1 GCA_015711955.1 Actinomycetota bacterium
CCCGGGTGGCCTCCCGGGCCGAGGGAAACGTGCTGCTCGTCAACGCGGGAAACGGCCACACCCTGGCGGCCCTGCTCAAGAGCGGGAAGGTATGCGCACTCCTCGAGCATCACACCCGGAGGCTGGACCCCTCCCGCTTCGCCTCCTACCTGCGCGCCTTCTGCGACGGCACGGCGCGGGACGACGACCCCTTCATGGAAGGCGGCCACGGCCTCTTCTACCTGGGAAAACCCCCGGGGTGGGACTCCCTGGACCTGGTGGCCATCACCGGACCGCTGCGGGAGAGGTTCTCCCTCCTGGAGGCATACGTGGGACCCGGTCGGTTTGTCTTCCCCGTCCCCGCCGGGGACATGATGATGACGGGTCCTCTGGGGCTGGTGAGGGCGGTGAGAAGGTGTTTTCCCGGGCTTCTTGACTGAGGGAAGCCCGGCGACCCCTGCGGCGCCCTCGAGACGATACCGTCCGCCCACCCTTCCTTTCATTGGGCGGGAGACCTTCTCCCCTGCTGCACCTCCTGAGGCAGGAAACCGCCCCTACTGCTCCGTAAGCGGAAAGGGACCGATGAATCACCAGGTCGAGCGACGACCCCTGATCAGCGGGTTCCCGGAGGGGGCATCTCGAGCGTGAGGGAGACCCGTCGAGCCCACTTTTGAGACGATCTTGAAACACCTCTCTCCCAAGGGGCAAGGGGAAGGTTCCGGGGAAAAGGCGAGGGAGGAGACCGGAACACCGCTCAGGATGCCCGCTACCCCGCCACCTCACCGGCTAGATAACCCCTCTTCCCGCGGCCGGGCAGCCGCTCCCCTATCTCCACCAGGAGAAAGCCGGAGAGGATGAGTGAGGTCCCTAAAATCAAGCCGTTGGTGAGAGGTTCCCCTAACAGCAGGAAACCCCAGAGCACCGAGAAAGGGGCCACCAGGTAGACGTAAAGGGAGGCGGTGGTGGAACCCAGCACCTCCACTCCCCGGTTGTACAGCAGGTATCCCAGGACGGTGCACACCAGGGACAGGAAGGAGAGCCAGGCCCACCCCGCCCCGGAGAGCCGGGAGAGCTCCTCGGGCAGGTCCACCAGGGCCAGCAGGGGAAGCTGGGTCACCGCACCGCAGACCAGGGCATAGGTGGTGACGTGGAGGGTGTGGTGGACCTTGAGCAAGGGCCTGAGCAAAACCGTGTACCCCGCCCAGCAAAGGGAGGCGAGCGCCACGAAAAGCAGGCCCCTCGCCTCTCCCTCCCCGCTGAGCCGGCCTGGCCCACCTCCCAGGGTAACCAACACCAGCCCGGCGAAGGAAAGAACCACTCCCGCCGCTTTCCACCACCCCACCCGCTCCCGGTGTAAAAGGCGGGAGAGGATCACCACGAAAAAGGGGGAGGTGTTGGCAACCACCCCAGCCGCCCCGGCCGGCGCCGTGATCTCCCCGTAGTTCACCGCCAGGTGGTACCCCCACACGGCGAGGATCCCCGCCGCCAGGATCACCAGGCGCTCCCGGGTTCGGAAACACGGGCGCCGGCAGCGGTAAAAGAGGAGGGCAGGCAAGAGCACCGCCGAGGCCAACAAGAAGCGGACCAGGTTCAGCCCGATGAAGGAGAGCTCCTGCATGAGCTCCTTGATGGCGGTGAAGGCCAGTCCCCAGGCCGCCGCCAGGAGCGTCATCATCCCGTGGTGAAAGGCCCTGGAACGCGTTCCTGCCTTCATGACCGTCCCTCCCGAGGGGAAGACTCTTAAGGGTCATGGATCATCAAAACCACGGGCCACTGCCCACCCGCCGATCCTTCGAGACGTCACCTCAAGGCCGGCCTGCGCCCCCCTCCAACCTGTCAGATCTGTCCCCCATGATCATACGGGAAGACACCGCTAAGGGCATCGGACGCAAGCTCGTCGTCCCCTTCCGATTAACCCCAATAGATAGAATAGACATCCTCTCCGCCCCTATGTTCCCCCTGCTTACAGGCCTTCCGTCCCGACAAGTCGGGCTAACGACGCACCTCCGCGAAGAAAGTCAAAAGAAAGGAGAGGCTTCGGAGGGACTCGGGAAGAGGGACATGGAAATCCACGCCGCCCTACCGAGGGAGAAACGCCTCGTGATGGGGTCACCTCCCGCTTTCCCGGCTAGAGGTGCACCAACTCCTGAAGACCGCGTCGACGGACGCGGATCTGCTCCCGAAATGGACCGTTTATCCTGCATTAATACACTCGATTGGAAGCTGGTCTCCTCCCTGGGGGCTTTCGTGCCTGAACCCGCTTTCCCGGGCACCCGTGGGCCCGCTACCGGATGACCCGTGAGTTCGGGGCCTCCGGCTCTCGAAGCACCGTTTCCTCCCCAAGAGTAAGTCCCACCTATGGTTTTTTTCAAAGAGCGGCGCCTTCCAAAAGCAGGGCCCTTTCCTCTTTCGAGAGACGAGAAAGGGCGACCTGACCCTCGAGGCCCGTCAAGACCCGAAACCCGTCAAGAACCCTGCTTCTCTTCTCCCGACCTGTCCGCCAACCGGTAGCCCGCCTTCAGCCACAGGGGGTAAGTGGCGAAGACGGCGGCGCACACCGCGTGGGCGCGGGGGGACATGTTATCGGTGTCGAACCGGAACACCCCCGAGTTGACCATCCAGTCCCTTCCCGACTTGGCCCCGCACATCTCCCATATCCAGCGGGTCCACTCCAGGTTGAGATAGAGGCTCACGCTGGTCACGTAGAAAGCCCCCAGGGTGGCCATGTCCAAAACGCGGCGGACTTTCCTCCTCCTCTCCCCGTCCTTCACCGCCTTCCGGGTGACCTTGCCGTAGAGCCATCCCAGGGAGAGCAGCCAGGGTCCGTCGATGAGGAAGCTGTCGTAGGGGATCATGGTTCCTCCTTTCCACCTTGGGCACTCGACAAGCCGCGGCGCCGTCCCACCGTCATCCCCGTTCGCGGTCACACTTCAAGTCTAACCGAACCCGGCTTGCCTCGCGGACCCCCCACGATCGCCATACCGCCTCATCCGCCGCCCTGCTAACGGGCACGGGCCACAGGACGAACGTCAGGTGAGAGAGTTCTCCCGCCTGCTGGTATCATGGAAAGCGGCGGTCCTTTACCGACGGACAGGAAACCGGCACGTCGGGTCTTCGCCTCGGCGGCCAACCCTCCGATGATCAAATCGGAAAGCGGCACGACGGGGGTCCTTTTCCCCGACGCAGGTCACTCACAGGCTAAGGGCCGTCAAAAGGGATGAGGCGAGCGGCAGGTCGATCGGCCGTTGAAGCCGAACAACCCCGGGTGCTGCCGTCAAGCCGTAGGAGATGCAGGCGGGAGATGTCGTGGATGGAGCAAATCAAAAGCGGCAGGCTTCTCCGCCGGAAGATCGGGCGGGAGATCCGCCAGTCCTGGGGCAGGTTTTTCGCCATATCGTCGGTGGTGGCCATAGGGCTGGTGCTTTTCTTGGCCTCCTACATGTCCTTCCTGAACCTCTCCCGGTCCATCGACCACACCTACGAGAGGCTCTATTTCGAGCACCTGCTGGTAAGGGTGGAAAGGGCGCCCCACCAGTCCCTTGCCCGGCTGAGGGACATCTCCCACGTGACCATGCTCACCCCCCGGGTGAGCATGCCCACCAGCGTGGAGCTGGAAGGAGGATCCCGGGTGACCGGTCACATCATCAGCGTGCCGCGGGACAGGCCCTACGTGAACCTGCTCCAATTCATATCCGGGCGCGACCTGGAGCCCAACGAGCCGGAACTCACCTGCCTGGTGGAGCGGCGCTTCGCCTCCTTCAACCGACTGGGCCCGGGCGACCACATCTACGTGCTGAAGAAAGGCCGCCGGCTCCGGGTGAAGGTGGCCGGCGTGGTGGCCAGCCCCGAATACATCATCGTGTTCCGCAACCGTCAGTTCCCCATGACCAGCGCCTCCGCCTACGGGATCTTCTACTTCAACGAGGAACAGGCGCGCTTCCTGCTGGACTTCCCGCCCGGCTCCTACAACGAGTTCGCTTTCCTGTTGGACGACTACCGCTACCTCCCCTCGGTGGAGAGGGAAGTGTTGGAGGCCCTATCCCCCTACCAGATAAAGGAGGTGACCACCAGGGAAAACCAGATCTCCAAGACCATATTGGAGATGGACCTCCGGCAGATGCGTAACTTCGCCCTCTTCTTCCCCATCCTCTTCTTCTCCATCGCCGCCTTCAGCATCTACATGATCCTCTCCAGGATGGTGAGGGTACAGAGGCCCACCATCGGACTCCTCAGGGCCCTGGGGTTCTCCCGAGGGCAGGTGATGCTCCACTACCTCTCCTTCGCCCTGGTGGTGGGCGCGGTCGGATCGGTGGCCGGCTCGGCCTTCGGCTGGCTCGCCACCTGGATAGTGACCCGCATCTACTCCTCCACCTTGGGCCTACCCTTCGCCTCCGTGGGCTTTTATCCCCTTACCCTACTGCTGGGCGTCGCCGTGGCCGTGGGGTTCTGCGCCCTGGCGGGCCTGGTGCCGGCCAGGGAATCTTCCCGGGTCCAGCCCACCGAGGCCTTGAGGGGTCAGATAGACCCGGTGAAGTACGGCAGGAAGACACTGGTGGAGAGGATGGTCCCCTTCCTCTCCAGGGTGAAGGTGTTCTGGAGGCTTCCCCTGCGCAACGTGCTCAGGAACCGCCGCCGGACCGCCTTCACCGTCATCGGGATAGTCTTCGCCGTGGTCTTGATCATGATGAACCTGGGACTGAACGATACGGTCAACGCCAACATGGAAAGGGCCTTCCGGAAGCAGTTCACCTTCGACATCGCCGTCCTCTTCCTGGAGCCCCAGTCCAAGATTGCCCAGCGCAAGCTGGAGGAAATCCCGGGGGTCCTCGAGGTGGAGCCCACCGTGGGCGCTCCCTGCGTGGTGAGGAACGGGGAGAGGGAACTGGAGAGCGTGGTGCTGGGCATCGAGCCGGGCACCGAGATGAGGGGCTTTCTGAACGAAAAGAATGAGATGGTCCCCATAAGGCCGGGGGGCTGCCTGGTGAGCAAGAACTATCGGGAGGAGCTGGGTCTTAAGACCGGAGACCCGGTGGAGCTTGAGGTCTTCGGCAGGAAGATGACCTTCCTGGTTAACGACTTCATCGTGGAGCCCCTGGGGTCTTTCGTCTACGTGTCCCTGGAGGAGGCCCGCCGGCTCCTGGGCTACGGCGGCCGGTCCACCGCGTTCTACCTCAAGGTCGACCCCGCCCGGCTGGACGAGGTGCGGCAGCGCCTGAACTCCCTGGAAGGGGTCCTCTCCCTGGTGGATTTGGGCCACATAAGGAACGAGGTCGAGTCCATGTTATCCCTGCTCTACCTGGTGATCGCCGTGATGCTCATCTTCGGGTTCGTCATGGCCTTCTCCCTGGTCTTCAACACCTCCACCATCAACATCATGGAGAGGGAGCAAGAGGTGGCGACCATGCTGACCTTGGGCATCCCCCAGTGGAAGGCCTCCCTCTCCCTGACGGTGGAGAACGTGCTGATGGGGCTCATCGGGCTTATCCCCGGCTACTTCGCGGCTCGCTTCATCATGGTGCAGGCCATGAACCTCTACGAGACCGACCTGTTCTCCTTCGTGCCCGCGCTGTCATGGGTATCGGTGGTGGTGACCGCCTTGTGCGTCATAGCCCTTATGGTGCTCTCCGAGTGGCCCTCGCTGCGGCACATCCGCCGCCTTGACCTCGCCCAAGCCACCAAGAGGCGTTCTCTTTAGCCGAGAGAGATTGTCAAGCAGGCAGTTGCAGTTTGGAGAGATGGCCGCGGGTCTAATTTTGAGAGAGCCTTGAATGTATCTAACTTTTAAGGTTAATCTTTTTAAATCTCAGATTTTTAAACCCAGGTCTTTCAAATTCATGTTTTAAAGAATTAAGACAACAGAACCTGAGTGTTTCCTTGCGGACCTACCCCTCTACCCTCCCGCAAAGATCCCGGAACAATCGATTCATATCTTCGATATAAACTTCTGGCTCAACGTAAGGTTCGTGCATTTCTTCCAGGGTGGAGGTCGAGATCCCTCCCTCCACCAGCTCCTTGCCTGCTCTCTCCACCGCCTCCAGCTGTCGCTCCGCCGGGCAGGGGTTACTCATCAGCGCGGGCGATGCAGGAAAGAGGATCTTGGCCGCCAGCTCCAAGCCGCCCACCTCCGCCAGCCTCTCCATGGTCAAGACCAGGGGGTCGAAGTTCCTCAAGCCGGGGAAACCTGCAACGGAGATCAGCACCATAATGGGCTTTCTCTCCCCCCTTCTTGGGTGCCGGCAAACGCCATCCCGGTCCAGCTCCTGGTAGGGCTCCACCGTGGGGAGCATGCGGTCCAGAAATCGCTTCATGATTCCGTTCATGGAGCAGGTGTAAAGGGGGGTGGCGTAGACCACCACGTCCGCCTCCCGCATCATGTCCAGCAGTTCCTCCACGTCGTCGCGGATGCGGCATTTTCCCGGGGTCACGAACCAACAGTGGAAGCAGCCCCGGCAGTCCTCGATCCTGCGATCCGCCAGGTAAACCAGTTCCACCTCCACCCCTGCCCGCTCCGCGCCCTCGAGGAACCTCCTCAGCACCAAGTCGGTGGCCCCTTTTTCCTTCCTGGGGCTGGAGTTGAGGGCCAGCACGCGCGTCCTTGCCGCCCTGCCGTTTCCCATCATTTACCGCTCCTTTCCCTTGATGGATCCCGCTCCCTCCAATCACTCATAAATCTTTCCATCGTCGGCTTTTTGAAAACGTCTACCCGGCAATAGTCTTTGGGTTTCCTCTTTCAAGTTTCCGGCTTCAAAGTGTGCTTTCCCTCAAAAAAGGCCGCGGGGAAAGCCGCACGATCCATTGATGCCCTGAGGTCCGCCATCCCTCCATCCCACCGCTTAAAAAATTATCAACTTTAACTTGAACTTGATAATTCTCCAAAGTCGTGGTCTCTCGTTAGGCGGGCACCGGTCATGGGCTGAGGGAAACGAACAGCGATGAGGGATCCTAAGAAAGCATGCGTGAGGAGGGGCCTTGAAACAGTATAACCCCAGCCTTCGAAACCCCCATGCCGGATCGATCTTGACATTGTCGACATTGATACAAGATGCCCTTTATGAAGCCCGTCCCGGGGGTCATCTTGGTCGGCCGTTTAACACGACCCAGGTGCGCGGATATAATCGAGATGCGCGGGTCTTGAGGGTCTCGGGCTTTATCGGCTAAAGGCTTGGATGAAAGGGGGCGGGATGTCCGGGCGTTCTCCGGTCCTTCCAGGTCACCAGCCTTTCTCCGATCCACCTCGGGTGATTTGTCATGGCGAACCCGTCATCGGTCCTTTTCCGTCGCAGGTAATCGTCCCCCGTGACGTACCTCTGTTTGAGACTCAACCAGCCATCATTGGGAACGCCATGCCTAACCCAGAAAGTCCGCCACGTTCCTCAGTTTCATCGGGCCTCGCAGCGGAAAAAGCGTTTACGTACCGCTGGACCGTGGGAGCTCGTCTCAAGGGGGGTTTGATATGAAAAGGTTGGTATTCTTCGGGGACGATCTCGTGCAAGTGGAGCTTCCGGAAAGGACCCGGGTCCTGGAGGCACCTCCTCCACTTCCCGCCCTTCCTGACTACCGGGAGGCTGTGAAGTCTGCCCTGCGGGAACCCCTGGGACGCCCGTCCCTCTCGAGCATGCTGAAGCCCCACTTCCGGATCACCGTGGCCTTCGACGACCCCTGCCTACCCCTTCCTCCGCCCCTCCGGGATCCCCGTATCACCGCGTTGGAGGTTGTCTTGGAAGAACTCTTCATGCGAGGTGTGGAGAGGGAACGGGTGACCCTGATCTGCGCCAACGGCCTCCACAGGAAGTGGACCCCAAGGGAACTCCGGAGGCTGGTGGGAAGGAGGACGTGGGCGGCAATGGGGCCGGAGCGCATCCTAAACCACGACGCGGAGGACCCCCGCGGCACGGTGGACCTGGGAACCACGGAGGACGGCCATCCCGTGGTGGTCAACCGGTCGCTGGTGGAGTCGGATCTCACCATATACGTCAACGTGAACTGGACCAGCATGAACGGCGGCTGGAAGTCCTACATGGTAGGCCTTGGGACTTACCGTTCCATCCGGGCTCACCACAATCCGAGGACGTTGACGGAGGGCGGGACGGTTATGGACCCCGCAAGCGGCTTTCACCAGGTCATGGCCGAACAGGGAAGGCACCTCGCGCGCCACGCCTCCTTGTTCAGCGTGGAGACGGTTCTCGACAACCGGGTATGGCCCCCACCCTTGGACCGTTACCTGTCCCTTTCCCGCTCCTCGGTGCCGTTTCCCTTCCGAGTGTCCAGAAAACTCCCCGCGTCGTGGAAAGCGGCGGCGGCATCCCTGCTGCGCAGCGCCTACCGCCCGGTGGCCGTCCACGCCGGAGACCCGGAGGCAGTGCATCCCAAGACGCTCCAGGTACTTTTCCGCCAGCAGAACACCAAAGTGGGAAGCCAGTTCGACGCCCTTTTCCTTTCCCTGCCCAACATCTCCCCTTACGCCGCCCATTCCCGCATCAATCCCCTCCTGGTGGCGAACTCGGCCCTGGGATACGTCTTCAACATGCATATGCGCAAGCCCCTGGTCCGGAAGGGAGGTGTGCTGGTGCTCATGCAGCCCTTCCTCCCGGGGTTCCACCCCCGGCATCACCTGCCCTACGTCGAGTTCTACCGTCGGGTGCTGCCCGAGACCCGGGACCCTCTGGAGATGGAGAAACTATACGAAGAGGAGTTCGCCACCCGCCTGGATTACATACAAGCCTACCGCCACGGCTATTCCTACCACGGGGTGCACCCCTTCTACGTATGGTATTGGTGCGGCATAGCCCTAAGGCAGCTGAGCAAGGTGATCGTGGTGGGAGCCGATGACCCAGAGGTGGTGACTAGGTTCGGATTCGTCCCGGCAGCCTCTCTCGAGGAGGCCTGGCGGATGGCGGAGGAGATCCTGGGCAGGGGCTTCAGCCTGGCCCACGTGGCGGTCCCACCCATATTCTGCGCCGAGGTGGGGTGAGAGCCTTTTCGGGATCCCGGGAGAGCCACCGGAAAAGGGTTTTTCACTCCAAATGCTTTTACTCCAAATGAGGGGAGAGAACGGGACAGCGCGGGCTTGAGTCCGGCCCTGAAGTAGACGGTGCCGGAGCGCTTCAGGCATAGGGTTAAGAAAAACGAGGCACCACGTGTCCGGATGGGGTGAAAAGGGGCGGCGATTACTTTTCGTCCTCAACATACCCTCGATGGCGACGCGTGCCTTCCGGAACCGTGGCCTTACGGTCACCAAATATGGATACCATCCGCGCCACGAGGGTCTTGACCACCCTGGGGAAGCTCGGATCCGCGAAATCCCAAAGCGTTACTTGACCTTCATCCTTATCTTTAGATATTGGGCCGCCGGGGTTCGATGGCCAAGGCGCTAAGACTCAAGAGGGCTCGATTTAAATTTAAACTTTTAAATCTTTTTAATTTAATTTTAAAAATAAATTCTTACACTAAAACCCCGAGTGGGGAGTGCTTCTTATACACGATCCCCCTCTACGCCGCCCGCGTCCCCAGTCCTCCTACGATGGCATTCCTCGCACAGAAGAAAACCGCCCAACAAGGTCTCCACCACCCCCACGAAAAGCCATTCTCCCGCTGCGAACACCCTTCCGCACCTCACGCAGGCCGAACCGGCTTTCACCTCGATCACCATTTCCTCGCCGCAGTCCCCCATCTGCTCCACGGCCAGGGCCGACTCGACACACAGAACGCCTTCGGGGAGCTCCTCCTCGGCAGGCCTGCAGTCCAGACAGTACAGGTACTTTTCGGCGTGATCCACTTCCCGGGAGAGGGCGTAGACCTTGTCCCCTTCCTCCAAGGCCTTCCCGCACCCCTCACAGATGGCTCCACCGCTTACCAGCCTTCCCTCCTCGTAATCTTCCATTGCAACACCTCTCCGTCCCTCGGTTTTTCGCGGTCACCGAGCTTTTTGCCGTGCCTTCAAAAACCAGAACATCGTCCCTTCTCCAGGCCTCATCGAAAGGCGCCGACCTCCCGCTATCCCTTCTCCCATTACTGATTCTAACGTCCCTGCACGCCCCCTATCGGGGTTATCCCCAAGCTCCCGCGACCTTTTGAGGCTTAAATTATTCCTCCCCGAAGAATGAGGGGATGGAGGAAGACCCGGGAGCCGCTCGCGAAAAGGGGGGCCGAGAGCTCCCCGCCCAGCAGGTAGGATAAACGCCTCAAGTGGGGAGGCGGACAAGTCGAGGAAAGGATAGGTCGAGGAGGGCGTCGCATGACCGTTGATGCTTTATGTCGGCTGGTACGTCTTAAAATTAAGGGTGTGCCAATCTTAAAGGTGTGTCGATCAAGAGCCTGTAAGGGCCTGTCCTGTGATCGCGTTTGGCCTCGGATGGAGTAAGGGGAGAAGCGCGGAATGGAACTGGAGGAGATCCAAAAGAGGATCGAGAGGATAGTCCGGGACTTCAGCCCTTTGATCCCCGGCCTCAAGGTGGAGTTCCTGGGCTCCCAGGCCTACATGGCCCGTCTCAGGGGCAAGCCCATCATGCCTTGGGAAAAACAGGATGAGGTAAAAGTGGAGGCGCCGCCCCTCCACTCCTCCATCAAGAACAATCTGGTGCTGGTCTGCCGGGAAGCCCTGGTGGAGAAAGTCCACAGCGAGCCTCGGGAGCTCCGCCGACCCCTGGTGGAGGGCCTGATCCTCTACGAGCTGCTCTACCTGGCAGTGGCCAGGGGTCCCGAGATGTACCCCCGCGCGAAGGCGGAGGCTCTGTTGCGGCGCTACTGGCCCCTTCAGTACTGCGCCCTCCAGGGCGTCGTCATAGGGACCGAGACCCGATCCCACTCTTCCGGGGAGGCAACTTGAAGAGGACCGGAACCGCCACCCTACCCCTTCACGGCGGAAGGGCGCCGGCCTGGCTCTTCGTTCGCATGAAGGCGCTGGCCGGTGAGGTGATCGAGTACATGGTGTCCGAGCTGGGCGCCCCCGAGACCCTTTCCCGCTTCTCCGATCCCCGCTGGTTCCAGGCCCTCGGCTGCCTGTTGGGATTCGACTGGCACAGCTCCGGCCTCACCACCACCACCTGCGGAGCGGTGAAGGAGGCATTGAGGGAACGCCCATACCTGGGGCTCTTCGCGGCGGGCGGCAAGGGTGCCGCCTCCCGCCGGACGCCCCAGGAGATCGAGGAATGGGTCGAAAGGGCCGGTCTCGACGTCTCCCCGCGGGAACTGATCCGGGCCAGCCGGCTCGCGGCCCGGGTGGACAACAACGCCCTGCAGGACGGCTACCAAGTCTACCATCACCTCTTCCTTTTTACCTCCAAAGGTGAGTGGGCGGTGGTGCAGCAGGGGATGAACGCAGACACGGCCATGGCCCGCCGTTATCATTGGGTCTCCTCTCGTGCCGGTGACATGATAGAGGAGCCGCACGCTGCCATCTGCTCCCAAAGTTCGGGGCTCACCATGGACCTCACGGCCAGAAAGAGCCGAAGCAGCCGGGAGATCATGCCCCTGCTGGCGGCGGAAAGACCCGATAAATCGTTAGCGCAGCTGTTGAGAATGCGGGAGCTCAAACTTCCCCGCCGCCACAGCCTTTTCCTGCGGGACATCGACCCCAGATATGTCCGCAAGGCACTCTTGGAGATATACGAGAGGCCCCCATCGGACTTCGTAGACCTGCTCGAAAGGCCCGGGGTGGGCGCCAAGACGATAAGGGCACTGGCCCTCATCGCCGAGCTGGTCCACGGCACCGAGCTGAGCTGGGTAGATCCCGCCGTGTATTCCTTCGCTCACGGGGGCAAGGACGGCTACCCCTACCCGGTGGATCGGGAGGCCTACGACGCCTCGGTGGAGATCATGGCCGAAGCGGTCAGGCGCGCCCGTCTGGGTCAGGGGGAGAAGCGGGACGCCCTGCGGAGACTCCACCGCCATCTCCTGTCCAAGGAAACGGACTCCCGGTAAAGCCGTGGGAGACGATGGAGGGGAAAACGCCCGTCCCTGTATTGAGTCCTTTTCTTTCTTGGTTTCCCGTAGCCGCCCTGGACATGCCAGACGATTTTCCGGCATGGTAGCGTCCCTTCCCGGAAAAGTCCGGGATCGCCATGGGGGTGAGCCTTGTGCCTGCCCTTTCCCTTGATGAGGGAAAGGGCGGAGATCTTCTCCTCAAACGGGTTTTTGGTCTCGCGTACCCTCTATGCCTCAATCCCCGGAACATGATCGGCCTGTTTGCGGTCAGGCAAGCCAGCCTCCTGAGCTCGGAGGTGGCCGGCACCGGAAGCAGTTTTGGGTCGGGAACAACGTAAGGGACGGCGTCCCTACGGTCCTTAAGCCATTTGGGAGGAAGAACAGAGAAGGGTTCCCGCCGGTCCCCTTTCCCGAGCCTCATGGCTGAAAGCCACGAAACGGCTGTTTGAGAGCGGAAGGGGTTATTGTATAATGAAAAGGAGTTTTTCAAGCAAAGCAAGCAGTGAGGTGATGACCTTGAGTTCCGTTATCAAGAAGCGCCGGAAGAAGATGAGGAAGAAAAAGCACAAGAAACTCCTCAAGAAGACCCGCTGGCAGCGCATGCACAAGAAGTAAGATCGGCGAGGACCCTCCCCGTGAGGACTTTCCCCAAGGTGCGGACTTGGGCTCATCCGCTGGACTCCTCACCCGTAGGGTCGGAGGGTTTGATCGCCTCACCCCAACCGCCACCACCCGGCGTGTTCAGCTCTATCGCTTCCCCCGACAGAACCTTGATCTCCACCTTTGAGGGCAGCCTCTCCCGGGTGCCGTCCCCACGGACGAGGAAATCCTCGCCCGGCCTTCCCGGTTCTCCTCCCATCAAACCGTACGGCCCCCTCTTCCTGCGGTCCGCGAGCAAAGAGACCGAGGCCGGCTCCAGAAAAAGGAGGGTCCTCCTCACGCCGTCGCCTCCCCGGAACCTGCCCCTGCCACCGGAGCCTTCCCGGACGGAGTACTCCAGGACCCTCACCGGATAGTAGAACTCCAGGGCCTCCACCGGGGTGTTCATGGTGTTGGTCATGTGGTTGTGGGTGGCGTCCAGGCCGTCCTTGCCCGGACGGGCCCCACACCCCCCGGCTACGGTCTCGTAGTAGGCGAAGGGGCGGGGACGGCTGCCCCCGAAGCTTAGATTGGTCATGGTACCGTAACTCGCCGCCGGTATCCTGTCGGGAAGCGCTCGGGAGAGAGCGCCCAGGAGCGCGTCCACTATGCGCTGAGAGGTCTCCACGTTTCCCCCAGCCACCGCCCGAGGGCGTGAGGCGTTAACTAAAGACCTCTCCGGCAAGATGATCCTGACGCATCTCAGGTTCCCCTGGTTGAAGGGGGCTTGAGGCGGGAGCAAGCAGCGGAGCACGTAGTATACGGCGGAGAAAGTGACGGCGGGCGGGCAGTTGAGCGGTCCCTCCACCTCCGGATGGGTGCCGCGGAAGTCTGCCGTGAGCTCCCCATCTCTAAATATCAACTTAACATTTATATTCAAGTCCACCTGACCCCTTCCGTCGTCGTCCAAGAAGTCCACGAACTCGTACGCTCCCTCCAGTTCCTTCAAAGCCTCCCGCGTAGTCCTCTCACCGTAATGTAGTAGCGCCTCAACCATGGCCTCGAAATCCTCCCCCCATTCCTCCACCAGTGCCTGATACCTCCTGGCTCCCACCATAAGCGCCCCCATTTGGGCCCTGAGGTCCCCTTTCCTCTCATCGGGCGTCCTGGTGTTGGCGAGTATAAGCGCCTCGATGTCCTCCCTCACCTCGCCTCTCTCCGCATAGAGGCTCATGGGTATGATCAGGCCTTCTTGGTACAACTCGTCCCCCACCGGCATGGAGCCTGGGGACCTCCCTCCCACGTCCGCATGATGGGCCCTCACCACCCCGAAACCCACATGTCCTTTCCGGGAGAAATAGGGGGCAGCCATGGTGATGTCCGGCAAGTGGGTACCGCCCGCGAAGGGGTCGTTGAATATGTAGACGTCGCCCTCTTTGGGCTCCCGCCCCCTATCCCCAAGCCAGCGGAGAAGGTGTTCCATGGAAAGGGGAAGGGATCCCAGATGCACCGGTATGTGGGCGGCCTGGGCCAAAAGCTCTCCCTGGGCCGTGAAGAGGGCGCAGGAATAGTCTCTCCTCTCCCGGATGTTGGGAGACCTTCCCGACCTACCCAGGACCACCCCCATCTCTTCCGCCACCTGGGCCAGGGCCTGGGCGAACACTTCCAAGCGGGCCGCGTCATATCCTATCGAGGATCCCATGTCCGGTCTTTTCCTCCTCGAGCCGCCTCTATCCCCGTACCTGGGGTGAGGCTTCAACCGCCTTCAGCGGGCTCCATTATCAGGTTGTCGCCTCTGTCCTTGCGGAATGACCATCCCGGAGGGACCAGCACGGTGGCGTCTTCCCCCAGTATCACCGCCGGCCCCTTTCGGGGTTTTCCGCCCCCAATCGCGAATCGGTCATATACCGGGCATTCCGCCTCCACCCACCGTTTCCCCCTCTGCAGGAAACTTACCGTCGTCTTTTTGGCCCCAGTACGAAGAGTATTCCTTCGAAGATCCTTTTCTCCTTGGGTCAGCGATATATCCTCCACCTCCAGCGCAGCCGGAAGAGTAAACCTCAACCTAAGATTTATTATTTCTATGGGCTCATTCTCGAGGGCATATCCGAACCTTCGCAGGTGAGCATCACGAAAGGCTTCCCTCCAATCCTTCCACCCCCAGGAGAGATCCACCGGCACGATGAGCTCGTAACCCTGTCCCCGGTAACGCAGGTCGGCAGCGGCGCTCACCTCGGCCCCCTCCCACCCCGGAGGAAGCATGGCCCTCATCTCCCGGAAAGAAGCCAGCGCCTCTTCTACCGCCTCACCGTCCAGCTCCCGCATGAGGGCCCTGGACCGATCCCAGACCCTCTCGGCTAAGACCATGCCCAGGGCCGAGAAGGTCCCGGGACAGGGAGGCACCAACACCCTTTCCATTCCCAGCAGCTCGGCCAGTTCACAGCCCACCATGGGACCCGCTCCCCCGAAAGCCACCAGTATGAAGCGGGAAGGGTCGTGTCCCCTTTCCACGCTGATGGTCCTCACCGCTCCGGCCATCTGGGAGAGGACCACCATCAGGATCCCTTGAGCCACTTCCCGGGGTCCCCAGCCCAGCTTCTTTCCCAGCCTATACAGCGCCTCCTCCGACCTTAAGGCGTCCAGGGGCATCCTTCCGCCCAGCAAAGCCGATCCGGGAAGCCTTCCCAACACCACGTGGGCATCGGTGACGGTGGGCTCCCAACCCTTCCCATAGCAAGCCGGCCCGGGATCAGCACCGGCGCTCCGGGGCCCCACCTTCAGCGCCCCTCCGGAATCCACCCAAGCAACGCTCCCCCCGCCGGAGCCGATGGAATGCACGTCCACCCCGGGAAAACGCAGGGGAAAGCCGGCCACCGTCATCTCGGGCGTGAGGGGGAGCTCACCATCGATGAGAGCCACGTCGGTGCTGGTCCCTCCCATGTCCAGGGAGATGGCGCGGGAGTAGCCGGTCGCCCGAGAAACCTTTCCCGCGGCCACCACCCCGCCCACCGGCCCCGACATAACGATTCGGGCCGGAGACTCCCTCACCTCCTCGGGGGAAAGGGTGCCTCCTCCCGAGTGCATGACCTCCAGTCGCCCAGGGCCAAGGGCCTCTATGAGGCGGGCCATATAACCCTCCACCACCGGACCCACGTAGGCGTTCATCGCCACCGTGGAGGCACGCTCGTACTCACGATATTCAGGGAGTATGCGACAGGAAAGGTAGGCCCTTATCCCTTGCTCCTCCAGCTTTCTTCCCAAACGCTCCTCGTGCTCCGGGCGCAGGAAGGAGAAGAGGAGACACACGGCGGCCGTCTCCACTCCCATCCCCCTCAGCCGCATGACCAACCCATCCACCTCTTCCTCGTCCAGGGGCACCACCACCTCTCCGCGAGAATCAACCCTCTCGGTGACCCCGAAGCACAGCTCCCGGGGAACCAGGGGGGTGGGTTTCTCCACGAAGAGGTCATAAAGGGAAGGGCGGGTCTGCCTTCCAAGATGGAGTAGGTCGGAAAACCCTCGGGTGGCCAGAAACGCGGTGCAGGCGCCTTTCCTCTCCAAAATGGCGTTGATGGCCACCGTGCTCCCGTGCACCACCCGGCGCGCACCTCCGAAGCCGGCTTCCTCTAAACCCCGCAACAGAGCCAAGGACGGGTCGTGGGGCGTGGAGGGGAGCTTGTGAAGCCTCAACCTCCCCGACTCCACCGCCACCAGATCGGTGAAGGTGCCCCCGATGTCCGCGCCTACCACCAAGGCCCCTTTTTCCATCCCACTACCTCACGCGCTTTTGTCCTTCCTTCCCGCCATCCTTAGCCCACTCGGGACCGCACTTCTTGCGCGTATCCCTTAATTAGACCCAACCGAGAAGTTTCCTCTGAATTCTTTTCATCAACTCCACGGCCCGTGACCGCTTATCTACTTAATGAGACCTCGACCGAGAAGTTACCTTTTAACTCTGCTCCCGGCAACCATGACGCGAACACGGTTTTTCCCTATATGTATTGCGAAAACCTCAGGCGCGCACCCGCCTGCAAGTTCCCCCCGAAGTCCGGGAAGGAGGATAACACGGGATGGTCGACTCCTGCCACGGGGTCGTTCAGGCCAGACAAGGCTCCGAGACGCAAGTCATTTCTCCTTTTTCCGGAAAGCCTCTTCTGACATAATTGATGCGTCACGAAACGGCGATGTCAGACCCTGATGGTACCCCTTACGGAGAGGCCAGAAATGGTGAGAAGAACCGCTTCCGCGTTCGTCGCGCTCCTCGCCGTCTTGCTCCTGTTTCCCTCAACGGAGGCCAAGGCATCCCCCTCGGATCACCCGTTCATCGCCTACCGCCTCAGCATCTCCGAAGACCCTTCCCTTCCCAGAATGCGCCTTGAGATCAGCGGCTGGAATGGCCAGGTCTCACTCCGTCTCCCTCGTGCCTATGGCAAGGGCCTGATGGCCGAACCCTTCAGGCAACTGCGGGATTTCAGGGCCTCGGACGAGCAGGGAAAGGAGCTGCCCCTGACCATTTTGGAAAACGGGGTCAGCTTCAGTTCTCCTGGCCGGTCCGTGTTGGAATACTCCGCGGACCTCTCAGGCTACCAGGCTGGCTCAGAGCACCTTCGATCCCTGGCCCCCGTGAACCTCCAGACATACTTCCCGCTGGCCGGGGATTTCCTTTATCTGCCGGGGTACGCCATCTTCCTGGCGCCCGAGGACCCAAACATCCCCTGCCGCGTGGAGTTGGATCTGCCCACCGGATGGACCTGGACGGGAACCGCGACCGAGGGAGAATTGATCTCGGGCGACCTGTGGGTGGACCCCCTGCTGGCTGGGGAGTTGACCCTGATGGAAAGGGAAGATCTGGTCCTCGCCTACCCTTCCCGGGTGACGAACCACCTCGGACTGGAAGAGGTGACGCGAAACGCCCTATCTATGCGCGCGGAACTGGAAACTCGACTTCCGGGAGGGGGGACGCCGGAGAAGACATATCTGTTCTTTCTCCCCCTCAAGGAGAGGGTTGCTGCATACGGCCCAGTGGTCTCAGAACCGTTTTCCCGTACCCTCGCCCTCCCCCTCCCGGAAGAGACAAGCCCTCTGTCTGACGACGCGCTGGGGGAACTCGCCCGCCAAATGACCGCTGCGCTGATCAAGCGGCATCTGAACCTGTCCGGGGACGCCCTCTGGTTCGGGGAGGGCCTCGCTTGGTACCTGCGGGACATGTTGCCCCATAGGGTGGGACTCTGGGGATCCTCCCTCGCCTGGGACCGTCTGCTCGGCCAGTACCGGGAGTACGAACAAACGGCGGGTCAAATCTCCCCCTATCGGGCTGGGGAGGCAGAGTTGCCGGGGGAGCGGGAATCGACGATGCTCTGCCATGGTGGTGCTGTGGTCTGTGCGGCCATTGACGCCGAGCTTCAGGGTTCAGTCCCGACAGGAATGGACGTGCTGCGGCTGGCGGGAATTATCTCCGACATGACCGCGAAAAGAGAGGGGGCAAAGCCCTTCAGCACCCAGGAAATCCAAGAGGCTTTGACCAAAGTGACGGGGAAGAACTGGAAACCCTTCTTCGACAAGTACATCCTTGGAAAAGCCGTTTTACCCGCTTCTTCCTTCTCGTCGCTTAAGGTCGCGCCCCATGATGAAAGGCTAGTACAACCCGTAAGAACCGGGGCTCCCGGCCTTGGCAAGTGGGCTACCTTGATATTTGCCGTGCTCCTGGTGTTCTCCCTCCCCTTCTTCCTCGAGCCCTACGCCCTACGCCCCCGCAAGGAAGGTTTCCTGGAAAAAGCCCTTCGGGAGTGAGGTATCACCCTCCACTCCCTAAGGCGCCCCAGGGGTCGCGCCAGATCCCAGAAGCTCATTGCCCTGGTAAGGACCTTCCCCGGCAGCCTCGGCCATGTGAGACACGCGCGAGAGCCTTATAATCTAATAAGAAGGTGAGCCACGTTCAGGGGCCTCTTCCAAGTCGTTCATACGGGTAAAATCCCTACGACGAACGGCAATGTCGGGAGACTGCCAGAGAAGACGTGAAAGGGCGAGCCGTTGAGAGGTCATGGCTCATGATTGGAGTCCTTCCACCGAGGAAACGAGCTGTATTCCTCCATGAGGCTGGGGAAAGAGGCGCTGGTTTCGAGGAAAGGACGATTGCCCTTTCCCAAAACCAGCTTTCCGCCCCCGAGGTTATAGACATGCGCCTCTCGAGCGCAGTGACGGCCATACCCGGTCGAAAAGTGCGGGGGGCTCTTGAAAAGGCGGCCTCCCCCGGCTCTTTCTGGGCCTTGACGAGGTCCGTGATGGTTCTTCTGGCGATTGCTGCTTTGCTGCTGTTGGGCGGCCCATCCTGCTCAGAACCTGAACGAAACCGTTCTGGCCCGCCCGAGGAGCCGGCCGCGACGCCGGAATCACCTCCCAGCGAGGAGATACCGGGCCTTTCCGTCGAACAGGCACGCATGGTGAGCCAACACGGGTACCCAGATCACTTCTTCCTCTCCCTCGACCCCACCACCGGCGACCGCATGGAGAGGTGGACTTACTTCTCCCTGCGCAAGACCTACGATTTTTACAACGGCAGGCTGAGCGGAGAGGAATCGGTGGAGGACGAATCCCAGTCCTATCCATCCACCGATTTACGGCCGCAGGATTTCACTCCTTCCACCACGCCCCAAGAATTGGAGGCGACCCTGGGCAAGCCCCTCCTGCGCCACGAACTCAGGAGCAGCCTGCAGGCCCCCAACCTTATGCTGGTCTATCCCCAAGCCGTGTTTTTGTTTCGGGACGGAAGGCTCATGGGTATGGACACCAAAGTCAACCCTCCCTCGTTGCTGGAAGGATCGGGGAGCCGCTGATTTCATGTGGGGTCCGCCCGAGTAGGATCCGCTCACCCCATCCATGCCAGCGAACCTTGTTTTCCCTCAAAAACGGTCGATACATCGTCTCGACTGCCGTCCCGACCTGCGAAGGCGATCTCCATTCTCGCGGTGCGGCACTCTGGCCCTCAAAGGCAATTCCCCCTGCCGGTGGCCTACCGCCCTACCGTTGGGGTGTTTACCCCGCTTCTCAGGGAAAGATAGATGTGTGAGGTGGTGAAAAGACCGGTGATAAGGCGGGGTGCCGACAGGCCGTGACGACTGTTCCGCAAAGACACGTCCTTAAAGGATGGGCGCGGCGCTCGTCGGGAGCGGTCCATCCTAATGGAAAAAGGGAGGCGGCGGATGACGGTGCCCCGCAGGGGCCCTTGATGAAAGATGGCGGGTTCCAGCAGTAGACGGAAGGTATGGGGAGCGCGGGACGGAAAGGCAGTGACCGCTGCCTTGGCTGTGGGTTTCCTCCTGGATCTCCTTGTCTTTCTGATCCATCTGATCGTGAGCCCCGAAAACCCCTTCCGGTTCATCTCCTCGACGACCTCGGCAGTGCTTTTCTCGTCCATCCCCTTTGTCTGTGCCGCCTCTGCCAAGCTCGCCCTACGCATATCGAGAGGTAGCGAAGACACAGCTAACCGCCACGAGCTCGGCCTCGAACCAAAGAGGCCCCAAGACGGGGAGCAAGGACCGCCAGCCCCCTCCTCCGCGGAGGAGGCCCGAAGGTTGGCGGATATAGCGGCTCGGGAGATCAAGCATCCCCTTACTTCCATCGTGGGCTACTCCCTCACCTTGAGGCATTATTGGGACAAGCTGTCCGAGGAGGAGCGCAAGGAATTCGTGGATTTCATCCACCTCTCCAGCGTGCGGCTGGAAGGTATGGTGAACGATCTCGCACGCATCTTGGAACTCACCCGAGGGTTGAAGAAGAGGGAGGGCGAGTTGGTGGACTTACGGGAAACGGCGGAGGAGGTGGGCCAGATCCTATCGGAGGTGCACAGGGCAAGGAAGATAACTCTCAACCTTCGCTTCCCTCGGCAAGAGGTGAGGGTTAGGGCGGATCCGGTGAGCCTCTTTGACCTCCTGTACAACCTTTTCGACCTTTGCATGCGTGCTTCCGCCGAGAGGAGCGTGGTCTCAGCCTGGTTTAACCAACTGAACGACCGGGTAGTGCTGCGCCTCCGCTGTCCCAGGGCGCAGTTCTATCCCACTCGGATCTCCCAGATCGTGGAACACTGGCCGGAGGAAGAAGATGACGACCTGACCACCTTGGCCATGCAATACCGCCTGTCTCACTTGATGATCCAAGAGATGGGAGGCCATCTTACCGTGAGCGAACTGGGGGATCACGGCATCTCCTTACAGGCCCAACTACCCACCTCCACTACTCACCGATAGCTCCGCCCATGCCTTATCTCTTGGGGGTTCTTGTCTCTCGTCGAGCCAACAAGGCGGCGCCCGCACTGCTTATCGGTAGCTTCGGCCACGCCTTCTCCGGGATAAGATGCGAAATATAAGGAAAAGGAAGATCATTCTCGCCACCCACCACTCACTCAGGGCTTTCGACCGAATGTTCCCGTTTCGACAGCGAAAAGAGTTTTTTCCCTTCATCGAAAGATGGATTGCTTTCCCAGTTCTTCACAGAAATTTCCAAGAGTTTTCCCGCAGACGTTCTTCGTTGCTCGAGAGATGATTCCTTTGAGGTCCCTCTCAGGCCTTGCAGGAAGCGTCCTGACCGTCCCTCCCCATTATCATCGCGAACAACAGGCTCTTCATAGCCCCGCGGAAAGCCCCCTTACCCTATCTCCCAACCCTTTCTCGTCAACTCAATTTGATCCTGCCCGGATCACGACCGCATAGCCGAGGGGACAGCCTCAAGGCCATTCAGTACCCCAGAAAGGCCTGGCATAGGGCGGAGGATCCGAGTAGTAGTAGACGAAGGCCTCCACCCTCTCTCCACCCTCCAGTTGAACCTCCATGACGCCCTTCGCGAATCCGGCTTCCCGCTCTATGACGTCGATGGTCCTCATCATCTCCTCGTACAGTTCCTCGTCGGCGTAAAGGAGCATGCCGCTTATGTGAGGGCATCCCTCTCCCCAGGGATCCACCAAGATGGGATAGCCGAAGGGCGTGTCGAAGAGGCGTCCCGGTATAACGGCGGGAACCACCTCCCTCACGGCATAACCGATGTGATGGTAGAGCCTCTCCCCCGGTTTGAGGGTCCCGTAAACGAAAACGGGAAGCCTTCTTTCCATCTCGCCACCACCGCTCATCTATCCCCTCCGCCAAGGTTGGCCTACAAGAGACAAACGGATGACGCCATTCGGGTCGTCTGTTTTATGCCAGTTCGATCAACCTCTTTATTCCCTTTTCCCTTTCGCCCACAGGCTTTACCCAATCACGGTTACGAAAGGGCTGCGCTCATCGCTTTCCCGTGTATCAGCTTTAACCCCGTTTCGCGGTTGACCCCCAAGCAACCAGTAATATTTTTCCAGGTATGTCCCACCGTTCAGGGCGCACTGGTTTTGCTTTCATCTCAACTCAACGTCTCGGGTCCTCATCAGGACCGAGGGATTAACTTCCCCGGGTTCAAGATCCCCACCGGATCCATTACTTTTTTCAAGGACTTCAAGGCCTCCAGGGGGACCTCCCCCACCTCTCTCCTCATCCAGGGAGCGTGCTCGTAGCCGATCCCGTGATGATGGGTGATGGTACCCCCCCCATCCATGATGGCATCGGACGCCGCTTTTTTGGTCCTCTCCCACTGGGCCTCTTCCTGACCTTCGGGGGCCATGGGAGCCAGAAACGTGTAATAAAGGGAGGCGCCGTCCCGATAGGCATGGGAGACGTGGCAAGCCACGATACTGCTGAAACCATCCTCTGCGATGGCGTCCCTTATGGCGTCCCTCACCTTCTCGTAAAGGGGCACCAGGTCTTCCCACACGGTGGCGGTCTCCAGCGTGTCCACCATGACCCCCCAGTTCAGAAGCTGCTCGCGGAAATAAGCCGTGTCGTATCTCGTCTCATACCACTGTTTTCCGGGACTGGTTCCCAGGTGCAGTCCGCCGAACCTTCGGCATATGCGCAAAATGCCCGCGCGTAGAAAATCCACCTCTTCCCGACTCCCCTCCAACCCCAGAATCATGAGGGAACCGCTCTCGAAAGAGTAGCCGAACCGCTCTAAAAACTTCAATGCCAAGTCTTCCGCCTTTCTTTTCCAGGGTTTTCCAGTGGTCTTCCTGATAGCCTGAGCCAAACCGGTCTCCTCATCGTTGGAAAGCCTCACGCAGGTGGGGACCAAATCCTGCTGCATCATCTCTCGGATGGCCTCCACGCCGGAGGCGAAGTCCTTGAAGATTAGGCCGCGGTAATCCAACACCTCGGGAAGGGGCCTCACCCTCACGGTGGCCTGGGTGATGATCCCCATGACCCCCTCGGACCCCACGCACATCTGGAGTATGGAGGGACCTGCAGCAGTGCTGGGAACCTTCCTGGTCTCGACGACCCCTCGTGGGGTGACCATCCTCAATGCCAGCACCATGTCCTCGATGTCCCCGTAACCCGTGGACTGCCTCCCTGAGGCCCGGGTAGCTATCCAGCCTCCCAGTGAGGAATGGTGGAAGCTCTCGGGGAAGTGCCCGAGGGTGAACCCCCTGGGATTGAGCTGATCCTCGATCTCGGGCCCCAAAGCGCCCGCCTCGAACACCGCCACTTGGGAGACCGCGTCCAGGTGTAGAAGCCTGTTCAAACGGGCCAGGTCCATGGTGATGGACCCCTCCATCCCATCGGTGAGGGGTTCCACCCCTCCGGTGACGCTGGAACCTCCCCCGAAAGGAATCACCGCCAAACGGTGCTCCTCGGCCAGCCTGAGGATCTCGACGATCTCCTCCTCCGATTCCGGCCACACCACCACGTCAGCCGGATGATCGATCCTCCGCAGTCGGTAGCGGAGGAGGTCCCGGTAGCTCTTGCCCATGGAATGACTCACCCTTTGGAACCTGTCCAACGAGACGTCCTCATCACCGCATATCCTCCGCAGCGCGGCGAGCACGGCTTCCGGGACCCTTGGCTCAGGCAGCTCGATTTCCTCCAGGGAGGGATCGGTAAACCTGTCTTGACCGAGCTTCATCCCCAATCTGCTCTCGAGGTAAGGGATCAAGTGCGCTCGATTCTCCACGTCAAAGACTTTGTCCAGGTTCCCCCATCCCCACCAACGGGAGATCCCCTCGCGATAATCGGACATATCTGACCTCCTCTCATCCCCTGAACCGGGCCGAGACGAAGAGCTCGGACTGCTCGCGCTCTTGTTCTTGACCTTTTCAACGCATTATCGGCGACGGATGCTTATTACATCTTATAACAATCCCAGCTGTGGCCGCGAAGTTTACCCCTCTTTCGTTTTGTCGGCTTTCCGTCCCTTTATTATCATTATGAAAACCGAAAAGGTGCGATCCGCACGTGAAGCGGTCATCGTTCAGGTGCATGGGAGGCGGCTTTGATATACGGCATCTTCTCGGATCCCCATTCCAACCTGGAGGGCCTGGAAGCCGCCCTCGAAGAATGTAAAAGGGCAGGGGCGGAAAAACTCATCTGCTGTGGCGACATAGTAGGCTACAACGCAGACCCCGATTCCTGCGTGGACCTGGTGAGGGAACTGGGAGTTCTGTGCATCAGGGGAAACCACGAAAGGGGGCTTCAAGACCTGGAGGACGGAAAACTGCCCCCCATGAACCCCTTCGCACTGGAGGCCATCCGCTTTTCCTTCGAAAAGATCGGCGAAAAGAGGCGCGAGTGGCTGATCTCCCTTCCCAATCAACTCCTGGTGGACGACATCTTCTACGTGTTCCACGGCTCCCCCCGTCATCCAGATGAATATATATTCGACATAATGGAAGCGGCTCATGCCCTTAAATCCATGGCCCATGACTATCCTCCGCCTGGCAACCGTCTATGCTTCATAGGACACACCCACGTTTGCGCCGCCTATGCTTTTGACCCGGAAAAGATGAAAGTGGAGGGCTGGGAAGTTGCAGAGGACCGCACCCTGCGTTTAAAACCCGGGCATCACTACATGTTCAACGTGGGGAGTTGTGGGCAATATAGGGGCGGGAAGCCGGTTTCTTCCGTGGTTTTTTTCGACTCGGAGCGAATGACGGTATCCTTCAGGCTTCTCTCCTACGACGTGGAAAAAACCCAGCGAAAAGTCCTACAGAGCGGGCTTCCCCCCTACCTCGCGCTGCGCTTGGGCGAGGGAAGATGAACGTAAAAGCAAGGTAAACGCGCGCTCTTTATTCAATGGGCAAAGGGCGGCCGAGAGCCGTGATGTCCCCCGTCGGTCCGATGCGGCCAACTGGCTCGGCCGGACCTTTTGTCGGCAAGCCCCGTGCTTCTCCGCTTCCCTTTACCCTTCCTCTTACCGTTCAGCTCAAAACAGACCGGTAAGCTCAGCGATGAACATCATGACGTGATGGGAAGGCAAGGACATATCCTTTGTTTAACTTATCGTGTTGGGGGATAATGGTATACAAAGGCGATCGCGAAAGAGGTAAGGCAAATGGGCCCTGGCTTTCTCGAGTAAATGTAAGCAGAGGAATGTACCCATTATGAGTATGCTTAAAAGCCTTAAGGGGCTTACAGCCGACCTGAGCCAGGGACAGGCAAGCCAAGGAAAGCCAAAACACGCTGAGAGAAGCCCGATTCGATGAACGACCATCAAGAAAGGGCGAGCGCGAGTAGGCCTCGACCATGAAGGACTGGAGGTTTTCATTGGACAGGGAGGACCTGGAATCCCTAGCCGAAAAGGGTGAATATCAAGCCCTCATTGAGGCCATGGCGGATCCCCAGCCCTACATCCGCATACATGCTTCCGAGATATTGGCTTCCGTCGGGGAGGAGGTGGTCCCCCTGTTGATCGATGCATTGGACCACCACCATCCCGAGGTGAGAAAAGGGGCTGCGAAGGCGTTGGGAGATATAGGAAGCAAAGAGGCCCTGATGCCTCTCATCATCAAGCTGGACAAAGACATCCCATCCGTGGGTCAGTTCATCGTGGAAGCCCTGGCGAAGATAGGCGATTCCTCGGTGGTTCCCATCCTGTGTCGCTGCACCAGGAACCACAGCCTTCCCATCCGTTACAGCGCGGTGCGATCATTGGGCAACCTAAAGGATCGCCGCGCCATTCCCTTTCTCATCGACAATCTGAGCGACAGCGCCAACATCGTGAGGTTACGCGCCGTGGAGTCCCTTTCCAAGATGGGGGAACCAACCCTCTGGTCCCCTATCAGCGAAATGCTGGAAGACGAATCGGTGGGCGTCAGAGCGGCTGCGGCTAAAGCCCTGGGGAATTTGGGAAACTTGAGGGCAGAGGACGCCCTTTTGGCCCTACTGCGCAGCGACGTGGAAACTGACCTGGTGGAAGCGGCAAGGGCACTGGCAAAACTCAAAAGCAAGCGCGCCCTGTCTTTCCTCAAGGCGGTAAGAGAGAGGGAGGGAAGGGAAAGGGTCTTGAAGGCACTGGACGAGGCCATAAGCCAGATCGAAAGCGACGTTCAGGCTTGAAGATCTATCGATTTCTTCCCACGCCGTTTGGCACCATCATAGCTCCAAACCACATCCCTCCACTCCCTTTTCCCCTTTCTTGTGCGCGATCCGCGCCACGTCGACGGCGAACCCGCCGACACTGCTTTTACGGTTTCTCACCAGGGCTTCAATTGAGGTTGAGGGCCTGCGCGCCGAACATGAAATCTCCGCTTGAACCCTCACGTGGACAACAAAAACGGGCTTTATCTCGAACACGCAATTTCTACAAAACCTAATAAGCCTCCGTTTCAGTAAATCTTTTCATGATGGCGAAACCGACGATCGTTGGTCCTCCCAAGGCAATCGTAAACAAGGTTCTTGCTCCAAAGACAAATCCTAAGAAACCTGGGTTGACCCCCGCACGTACTTCGACATTTAGGCCCTCGACCGCTAAAATGCGTCCGAGACAAGGTTCGTGCCATTGACTCCTTGAGCGCTCCAACCACACATCAAATCGGTCACGAGACGCGCGATTCTTAAAAGGCCTTTCTCGAAAAGCCGGCAAATGAGATGTTCCTAAAAGCCCGATCATCCCTTTTCTGGCCACTGCCAGCTTGACTTCATCGGAAACGAGAGAGAAATGTCTTAAAGCGAAAATCCCGCAATTTCGAAGGCGTGAGCCAATCAAGGCCCAGCCGCAAATTTTAATCTCCGTCAAGGAGACTATGATCGGGCGAGACTCAAATTTCATCCTTGATAGCTGGAGTCAAAGTCCGTATCTCTGTCAAGAGCACAGGAATCGAAATCCTCTCTTTTGCTCGGCTCTGTGACTCCTGTATCCTCAAAGAACGGAAAAACTCAAAAATCCCGAAAAATTCTTTCAAAATCCGTGAAATTCTAAAGGAAGAACGGGTATGATAGCGAATATACTATGAGAGAAACCGGAATCTATCAAAAGGAGGTGAAACATGAACAAGGCCCAACTGATTGAAGAGGTGTCCAAGGCGACCAAGCTGACAAAGAAGGAAGCCGCATTTGCCGTGAACGCTGTCATCGACACCATCACGAAATCCCTGAAGAAGGGTGAGAAAGTGACGCTGGTAGGCTTCGGTACCTGGGACATCCGCAAGCGCAAGGCCCGCAAAGGCGTGAATCCCAGGACCGGAGAGCCCATCAAGATCAAGGCCAGCAAGGCGGTGGCCTTCAAACCCGGCGCCAGCCTGAAGGCCGCCGTAGCGGGAAAAAAGAAGTGAACCTGAAGCAGACTTGCGGTGAAGGCCGCCCACGGGGCGGCCTTTTTCCTCGCCTAAAAACGCCGCTTTGCCGATTAACCTCATGATTAACAACCATGAGGTCTTGGACAATCCTTGCGACCATTCATCCTATGGTGAAAGGAAATGGCGGTAGCCCAAGGAAAATTCGTCTCAAAACCAAAGCGCGCTCGACGTATCTTTTTATGGGCGGCTCTCGAGCCCAATGCCTCCGCCACCACTTCGGGGGACGACAAGGAACAGTAAGGTCACTCCATAGATGGCTCTCAGGGCGGTGATGGCCAAAGCCGCCGCTATTAAAGCCCCACTCCGCGCAAGGGGTTTTCATTTCGCGAGAGAGGGAGACGCTTTCGCCCAAGGACTTTCGGCATCAGTCCCACATCGTTTTCCGTGAGGCCAAGCCCTCGACCTTCTCCATCCCAGGGGCTGCGCCGTTTTCATCGACTCCCATCATTGTTCGGGGTTCGGGCTTGCCGGCGCCCTTGCCTTTTCGCGGCAGCCGCCCCATAATATTGGACGTGCGCCCGTAGCTCAATTTGGCAGAGCAGGGGACTCTTAATCCCAAGGTTGAAGGTTCGAGTCCTTCCGGGCGCACCATTTCGTCTTGAGGCTTACCGCTTCTATGAGCGCCCAACTCCCCAAGCGCCACCGCCCAGCAGGACCCCAGTCGTAAAGGTCCTCGTTAAAAACCAGGTCCCTGTCCAGGTTATCCCGCCGATTCCTCCGTTTCTTGCGTCAGGCAAGACGATTTCCGCCATTCCTGAAACGAAATTTGGCACCTCGAGCGCTATTCCGAAAGCTGATGTCATACCAACCACGCCCAACGCCCCACTGCCCAAGTTTGTCGTCGGCCATCTGGATCCTCTCTTCCCACATTCGCCAAAAGCCCAGGCTGCGACCGTCCCACCTACCCCTCTCCAACTCCTGGAGTGGGTCTCCCCTCAAATTGGCAAATCCCAAGCCGCAACGTCAGGGCAAATTTTGTGGATTCCCGCAGCGATTTCGGCCCGGCGAGAAGCATCACGTAAAAGAAGCAAAAAGTGAACCCCACGCCTGTCAAATCGCTGATACGGGACAAGAAGTCGGAATCCCGAGACGCCTTGATCTCATCGAAGGAGAAGAAAACGATCGCCGCGTCTTTCGTGCCGTGATCGTGCAGGGTCGATCCCGCCGGTTCCTCCCAAAATCGAGCGGAAGACGGCTT
>JACVJK010000027.1 GCA_015711955.1 Actinomycetota bacterium
CAGAGAAGGCTTCAGGGGTTCAACAACTTGGTGTCGTCAGAGGAAGGCTAAATGGTGGACACAAATTCCTTGACGCTATCAAGCTTGAGACAAGGAGAGTTTAAAATCATAGATGGCGGAACAAGTAAAGTTGGTCCTTGGCTTGAACCCCTCTCTTCCTATCTGTCTTAAGCTTTGACGGAGTCATGTAATTCGTGTCCATATATTTACCTCTTCTCTGACCATTCCAAATCGCTGAATCCCCGAGGCCTCCCTTGAGCGTGTTTCTGGTTCTCGAATTTAAAAATGAGATATAGCACGTACTTGAGGCTCTGCTCCGACAAGAAGGAACAAGTGGCTCTTCCTTCCCTCTTCGCTCATTTTCCATCCTCTTGGTCTGGTTTGCGGTGCAGATATAGGGAAGTACCTGTTCCGGGGTGGGTATGCAAAAAACAAGACCTGACCCCATTTTATATTCAGTCATGGCGAGCCTGAAACATGCTCATCTAACTGGTATAACGGACGGAGGGAGTTGGCCTGTAAGCCGGATTCTGTACCCGGGAAACCCCGGGCGGTGGTCATCCATCTGGGACCGCCGTTACCGACGGCCTCAAGCGGCCTACCCGAGCCTCAAGCGCCGCGGGCCACGGCATCGGCTCCTATTTGGCCTTGCTCCGGGAGGGGTTTACCAAGCCGACCCTGTCACCAGGGCCGCTGGTGGGCTCTTACCCCACCTTTTCACCCTTACCCCTCGGGGCCGTCGCCCCGAAGGGCGGTTTCCCTTTCTGTGGCACTTTCCGTCGGGTCACCCCGCCTGGGCGTTACCCAGCTCCCTGCCCTGTGGAGTCCGGACTTTCCTCGGGCGCGGCGCCGCCGCGCCCGCGACCACCCGGCCGACTCCCTCCAAGTCCATTATCCAACCATGATGACGGGTTTACAAATCTATCGGTTCCAGAATAGTCCTGATGGGGAATCGCCAGCGTAGTGCTTCTCTACTTGCCTTGCCGGAACCCTAATCGGACTCTTCTAACCCATAAAAAGGTCGCGGGAGAGAACATCTTATCGCATTCAGTGGGGCAGGAAACGCAAAATCCGAAATCTGGCCTCATGAAACCGTGTAATATTCAAGGCTCACGAGGGCTTTGAAATCGTCCAAAGCACGAAAGTGATCAGGCTTCGGCCACGCCCAGCTCTTCTCCGCCTTCTGCCGTGCTCACCTCCGGTACGGCAACACCGCTCTCGGAGAGCAGGCTCAACACCGAGTCGTGAATCAAACGGCGCTCCACTTCCTCGCCAAAACGAAACCACCGCAGGTCCTCCAAAAGGGATCGGTGAGAACCAAACCCCACCGGGTAATCGCTCCCATACATCACGCGGTTGGAATCATCTTCCAAAAGCTTCTCGAAATGCCTCTCATACTTCTCCACCTGACGGGGATCCATACCCTGTACCTCATCCCCGACCTGCGTTCCTCCCTTCATCTCATAATGGATCCTCATACAAGACAGGCTGTTGGTGAGATCCACCCAGAAATTGGGATATTCCTCTAAAAGCCCCAGAGCGATGTCGAAGCGCGGAAAAAGCCCGTGCACCGCCACCAGCCGGACCCTGTCGTAGCGGGAGAGATGTCGCTCCAGATCCTTGAGGGGAATGTTCATCCCGTAGAAATCCTCGAAGCCGGTATGCACCAAAAGCGGCCTCCCCGCGTCTTGGAGCACTTCGTACATAGGCCGCATCTCCTCGTGAAAAGCGGAGAAGCCCTGAGCGAAGGGGTGTAGTTTCATCCCGGCGAAGCCGTATTCGTGGAGGCAGCGGGCCGTCTCCCCCTCCTTGTCGGGCGAGTCCAAGTGCAGGGAACCGAATGGAACGGCGCCTGATATCTCAGAACAGAGCTCGAAATTGAACCGGTTAAGGTCGGCGGTCTCCTCCACCCACAGGGGAAAGACCAGGTTGAAGAAGCGCTTGACGCCGGCCTTCCTCATCCCTCGGAGGATCTCCTCCCTCCCGTGGTCCTCGGGGAGAGGAAAATGGGGGAAGAAGCCCTTCACCCAGCGGATGAGACCCCTCATACGGCGAGGGGGCAGGATGTGCACGTGGGGGTCGAACCAGTCGTAGCCCTCCAGGCCAAGGGGAGCGTCTTCCCACCTACTTCCCGTCAGTTCCACCATGGCTTCATCCTTGCCGTGTTCCCATCTTCATCCATCGGTCTATCGCCCTGACAATGATGTGTCGTGCCAGCCCCCACAGATACATCTCATTTCGCCGATCACCATTTCAGATAACCGGAACGAGAAAACGCAAGCTCCAACCCAGGGGCCTGTACTCCGGACACCTTCCCTCCAAGGCCTCCAGCACCTGTTTGGCCGCCTCGTCGGCGAAGGCCTGGAGCATCCTCTCTCCCGCCTCCGGAGTGGCGGTGGAGGGACACCCGATGTAGGTAGAAGGGTCCTTGGAGGTGACCCAGGAAAGCATCATCCCCAAATAATCGAGGTCTTCCCCCAGCTCCCGCAGACCAACTGCCGTCAGTATCTTCCCCAGTCCCCCTAAAAGCAAGTGGGGCAGGCGCTTCTGGTCTATCCTCGCCTCCGGCAGTTCCTTCCACGAGGGATCGACCATCTGCGGCGCCGCCCGCAGTATAAGCCCCGTCTCGTTGTGTCCGGCGTGACAGTCCTGCACGTCACCCATGCGGGCCTCGCCCGCCCCCAGCCTCCGGGACAGTTCCTCGTCCCTTTCCACCATCTTACGGTAAAAAGTCAGGAAAGGAGCGATCAGACAGAAACCATCGCGGCGCAGGCGCCGCGCCGCCTTGGCGGTGGCTATCTGATGGCGGGGACCACCGTGGTTGTCCAAAACCAGCAGGTAGCGGAAACCCCTCCTGGAAAGGAAACGCCCTATTCCCATCAACAGGTGGTAAACGGCCCGGTGATCCACCTCCACCGAACCGGGTATGGTGTCGCTACCCAAAGGGTAGGAAGGAAATTCCACCAGGTACTGGACCTTGCCAGAGGATAGAAGGCTCTCGGAACACCTCCTCCTGATCTCCTCGGCCACTAAAACGTCGGTTCCCATGGGAAGATGAGGACCGTGCACCTCCAGGGGACTGACCACCAAGGTGAAGACGGTGTTTTCCCGAGGAAGAGAATCTATCTCGCCGCTTTTAAGACCCATGAATCCAAGTATTTCCCGCATGTTAAGATTATAGCACCGCCCATCTCCGGCGGCGTTTCCGTCTCACAGTGGACGAACACGGTCAAGCTGCGTGGAGAAAGTGGTAAGGGAAAAGCCTCCGGCGCTCGCACCACAGGGTTGAAGAGGATAGCAACATGCGGGAACAAGATAGCTGGCGATCCCTGGATGCCATGATCAACGCTCGCTCGCTGGCAGTGGTAGGGGCCTCAGAAAAACCCATGAAATTCGGCTCCCTTTTCCTTAAGTCTCAACTAGATTTCGGGTTCAAAGGTCGAATATACCCGGTTAACCCCGGGGAAAAGACGGTGTTCGGCTTGCCCTGCTACCCAACCCTTTCCTCCCTCCCGGAGGTCCCAGAACTGGTCTACGTGGCAGTTCCCGCCCACCGAGCGTTATCGGTACTGGAGGAATGCGTCTCTTTGAGGGTGAAAGGGGTGGTGATCCTGGCCTCCGGCTTCCGCGAAGCGGGGCCCGAGGGAAGGGAGCTGGAGAAGCGTGCTCTCGAGCTGGCCAGAAAGGGCGGTTTTCGCATAATAGGTCCCAACTGCTTCGGCATCTACAACCCGCGCAGCGGCCTTACCCTCCTTCCCGGACGTGACTTCTCCCGTGAGGAAGGGGATATCGCCTTCATCTCCCAGAGCGGAGGTTATGCCGCTCACGTGGGCAGGCTGGGGAAAGACCTAGGCCTTCGCTTCAGGGCCATCGTGAGCTACGGAAACGCCTGTGATGTGGACGAGGCTGACCTGCTGGAATACTTCGCCCAGGATGAGGGAACCTCGGCAATAGCCTGCTATCTGGAGGGCGTCAAGGACGGCCGCAGGTTCTATAGCGTACTCAAGCGCGCCTGTACGACGAGGCCGGTGGTGATCTGGAAAGTGGGAAGGTCGGAGGCGTCTGTCCGGGCGGTGTCGTCCCACACCGGTTCTATGGCCGGGTCCTCCAAGATCTGGGGTGCGTTGATACGTCAATGCGGCGCTGCCGAGGCGCGCGGTGTAACGGAGATCTGCGGCATCCTATCGATCGTCGAGCGCCTAGGCCCCAATCCCGGAAAGAGGCTCCTCTTCATAGGGGGCGGAGGTGGTCTTGGCACATGGGCGGCGGACCTGGCAGAGGAAGCCGGACTCACAATGCCTCGCTTGAGCGCTGAAACGAAGGGAAAGCTCAAGGCCCTGCTCTTCTATCCAGGTGCCTCTGTGGGAAACCCGCTGGACATGGGTACCCCTGCGGTCCACCCGCAGTTATTCGGGGAGATCCTCCTCTCGGCGGTCGAAGATCCCGAAATAGAGGTTATCCTCTTCGACATGGCGCTGAATTTCGCCTACGACTTGGTGGGCGAAAGGGTCTGGGAATTGGCCTCCCTGCTCCGCCGCTCGGCCGCGGAGACCAGAAAGGCAATCATAGCCGTTATCTACAATCGGGCACAGGGACCAGACGATTTGGGACTTGAGAGGAAGCTGCGGGAAATCAGGTCTTTTCTGCACCAAGGTGGGGTGCCCACTTTCACTGACGTCAAAGAGGCCATCGGCTGCCTAGCCAATGCCAATCTTTTCCATAAGCTTCCCAGCGCACGAAAATGACCCCGATTTGAGGGACTTCATTTGGACAAGACAAATGTTCCAAGATATGACACAAAATATTCTAAGAACGAAAAGCGTTTGCTGCCACCCAAAACGCGTTTGGCCGTCGATCTCAAAAGGGTCAGCTTACCATAAAGAGGATTTAACGCGGTATTTCTCTTTGTATAGCATGGACACCATTTCTACGAGGCCGTTCAACTGAGGCGTGCCCGGTTGGCAGATATTTAAGGGCGAGGGAAAGCAGGTGGGTTTGTACACGACACTCCTGCCTGCTGACCCGTTATTGACGCAAGCTGCGATAGAGGAGAAAAGGTGGCCTGATCCGCTCACAGATCCCGTAGTGCGCTTTTTTCCACCTCCCCCCAAGGATTGGTGGGAAGGGGCTCCCGACTCACCACCACCACGTCGGGAACCTTGTAATCGGCGATCCTTCCCATGCAAAAGCGGCGCATCTCCTCGGGGTTGACCCTACGCCCGGGCATGGGTACCACCACCGCCTTGATCTTCTCTCCAAGGATGGGGTCGGGGATCCCCACCACAGCCGCCTGAAGGACGTCGGGGTGAGAAAGGAGCGCGTTCTCCACCTCGGCAGAGTAGACGTTCTCCCCGCCCCTCAAGATCATGTCCTTCTTGCGACCCACCACGGTGTAGTATCCCTCTTCGTCCTTCACCACCAGGTCTCCCGTCCTTATCCAGTACCTGCCGTCGCCGTCGGCGAGCAGAGCCCTATCCATCCCCTCGGACGTCCTCCAATACCCCTTAAACACGCCGGCGCCGCTGATGAGCAGCTCCCCCGCCTCACCCTCCGGGAGCTCGTTCAGGGACTCATCCACCACTTTGAAAAGAGTGGGAGGAGTGGGAAGACCTATGGAGTCTCCTTTCTTGAGCGCCATGCCGGGGGGAAGAAAGGATCCAGCGGCGATGGAGGCGGTCTCCGTCATACCGTACCCGTTTCCCACCACCGCCCCGGGAAAATCCTCCGATAGGATCTTTCCCAGTTCCCGAGGCATGGGAGCTCCTCCCTGATAGATGACCTTCAGGCATCCCTTCTCGCGCAAGGCCAAATAAGAGGGTTGGCCGCGCATGAGCCAGAACATGGCGGTAACACCCACGAAGAAGTTCACTTCCTCTCGCACCATCCAATCGATCACGCTCTCGGCACGGAAAGAGGACAGCACCACGGCCCTCCCGCCGAGCAGGCAGATGTTGAGGAGGGTATGGAGGGCGGTCACGTGATAAAGGGGCAGGCAGATCATGACTTTAAGGCGGTGAAAATCATCCCTCACCCTGACCTCGGGAAACAAGTGGGGCACGAGGTCCAGCAGACACTTGGCGTTGGTGGCCACGTTGCGATGGGTCAACATGGCCCCTCGCAGCCTTCCCGCTGTGCCCGCAACATAAAGGATGCTGCAGAGCTCGCCTTCTTCCACCCTCGCGGGTGGCGCATCAGGCCTGCCGGAGTCCAGGACGTCACGATAGGCAAGGCCCTCCTCCGGCCTATCCCCCACTACCACCATCATTTTCAGGCTCTCCACTCTGCGGCAAGCATCCCCCAACCTCTCCCACCGCTCCCGATCCAATATGGCCACCACCGCGCCGGAGTCCCTCAACTGGAAGGCGACCTCCTCCGCTCCCAAACGAGGGCTCACCACCACGCTCACAGCGCCGATCCAGGCCGTGGCAAGATAGGTAACGACGAACTCCGGCCCGTTGGGAAGGATGACGGCCACCCGATCGCCCTTTTTGACCCCGAGGCGCCCTGAGAGGGAAAAAGCGAGCCGCTTTACCTCCTCCAGGAGCTCGGCTCGGGAATACCTCTCCCCGGTTTCGGGGAAAAAGAAAGCCTCACCCTCGGGGTCTGAGGCAAAGCCATCCACGAGTATCTCCGTCAGATTGCGGAAACGGGTGGAATACGTCCTCTCCAGCCGGCCCTCGAACCATTCGTCCACCACGCCCTCTGCGGGCCAACGCGAAAAGGTCATATTCCATCCTCTCGGAGCTCTTGCCGCGGCCTTAACCCTCTACCCGCCGTTCAAAGGGCAACCCCCCGAAATCGTACCGAGGCCCTTCTATCTCGATCATTTGAGCTATAGGAGGTTCTCCACGAAATCCCTGATCCTGCCCTCTACCTCTGCCCGGTTGTACCATCGGGAGTCGGTATGATCCGCCTCGATGATCAACACCGGAAGCCCAGTCCTTTTAGTGAACTCCCTGGCCAGGTCGTACTGGCCGAGGGAGTAGGGTTTGCAGCTGCGGTTGGAGTGCATCACCATGCCGTCCACTTGGAACCTTTCCGCCAGTCCCACCATCCTATCGGCCATGCGTTCCAGGTTGATGTTGAGGTATACCTCGGCGTATGCCTCAGCCATGGACTCCATAGGCCTTTCAGGGTCCACGCCCTCAAAGGTCCAGGCGTTGGTGTAGGTGTCCGCCACCAAGCAGGTCTCGAGCTCCATGAACAGTCGGCCCAAATTCCTCATCTCGTACCAGATGGGGATGTTGTCCCAGAGAACCCTGCGCTTTTCGGAGGGAAGTATGCCAATGCCCTGTTCCACTCTTTCCCTCATCTCCCTCAGGAGACCGTCGTAGAAATCCACCACCTCTTGGGTGCCCCGCAATGTCACTATGGGGGCCATGAGAATGAAGGCGTCGAAACAGGTCATGGGCGCCGGCTTGGCGGAGTTACAGGAAAGTATCTGCCCCCAGAGGCTGATGGCAGCAAAGGACCGAGCCGCTACCTCCAAAAACCTCTGCTCGTCAAACTCCCTTCCCGTCATCCTCTCCAGAAATCCTATATACTCCTCCATCTGCCTTACGGCGAAATCCCTGGTGTGGGAGGGAAGAGAGCCCCTAACGAAGGGAGTGTCGTATATGTAAAGGGGCACGTCGAAGAAGCGAGACAATTCCTCATACCACTTGAGCACCGTGTTGCATATGTTGTTGCAACAGACCAGGAAATCGGGCTTGGGCAGACCCCCAATGGGACCACCCTTGGTGACCGCGCTCCCGATATCGCCCCGGGCATAGGAGCATAGGTCCCGTGAAAAACCCATCCCCTCTGCCACCTCGCACAGCTCCACGTTCATGTGGGCTGCCCCGCACATGGCCCCGTGATTTTCGGGATATACGGGTATCACGTCGAAGCAGATCAGGGGCTCCACCGGTCCACCGGAGGTTATCCAGGCTATCTTCTTGTCCGTGCCCTCGGCCGCCTTCGCCTCCATGTAATATTTGAGCATCAAGTCCCGCATGGCCGCTGTGGACTTGATCTTCCTGCGCTCCCGGTCCTCGACCTCCTGTTTAATTTGGTTTCCGCTCACTTCTTACCTCCCCCGTCAGTCGCCGTACGAGCTCAAACGCCGATTATGGTCTCGATGAAAGCCTGGAGCCTGGTCCTCAGCTGACCCCTGGAAAAGGACTGCAGCTCGGTCTCCAGGACCACAGAAGGGATCCCCGCCTCCTCCTGCAATTTCCTTCGGAGGTAGGGCACGTCGAATAGGTGGGGCTCGCAGAAGGACTGCAGATAGAAGACCACTCCCTGTGCCCCGCTCTCCTTCACTTGCTTTAGCAAGCGTTCGGCCCTGTCCTCCAGGGACTGGTGCTTGGAAGGGCAATTCACTCTCATCCAAAGTCGCCGGGCCAGCGCTTCCTCCGGCGGGAAGCTTTCCTCAACCAAGCTGTCGAAGTAGCGGTGACCAGAGCACAGGTCATCGTCCACCACGCAAGCCCCCAGTTCCTGCACGAGCTGGTAGAGGTCGGGGGTGGTACAGACGCTGCCAGTGACCAGCAATCGCACTTGGGGCAGTTTTTCGGTGCCCTTGGAGCGGGCATTCTCCAAAAACCGCTTGAGGAGCGCATTATGATCTTCCTTCTTCATCCAATAGCCCGCCATGAGCGCAGCGGCCGCGGAGAGACCGTCCACCGCGACGGGATCGGCCCTGCGCAATAGGTAGACCTCCTCCGCAAGCCTCCTGTTCTCGTTGTACGTCCTTATGCTCTCTCGCAGGGCATCTTCCCGGATGGACGAACCAACGTGATACTCCACCTGGGCCTTGAACCTCTTTACTTCTTCCACCAAGAAGGGCAGGGAGATATCCTCCCCCATGCGCACAGGGAGCACCAGGTCACCATGGAAGGGGAAATCGGTGTTCCTGCGCCAGATGTCCGAAAGGCGCATCATGGTGTCACACGTTTGGACGAACACCGCGCCCTCGAGGAAGGATAACTCCCCTGCCAGGGCCATGTCCAAATCAGTACGAGCCACCGAACAACAGTATGCCTGCAGGTGGGCATCTGCGTGGCTGATGGTCCGCCGAGCTCCCAAGAGCCTCACCGGGGTGAGGCCCGCGGCGTGCATGATCTCCTCCGGGACATAGCTACAGAAATAGGCCACTGGAATTCCGCCTTCCTCGCGGATTTGGGCCAGGTGGGGTATGGGATCCTCCCACAGTTGTACGCACTTTTCTACCAGTTGGTCTTCCAAAGCCGTCTCCTTTCCCTCAGCCCCTCCAGATTCGCATCTATTTTATCAGCCAAGGCCTCCTTGATGTCCGGCGACGACCAAAGGTTGGATCGCCGCCAAACTACGACAAAAATTTACTCCTGGAGCAAGGTTGCTGTAGAATGTACCAAACTTGAGGGAGGGGAGCATGGACGTCCTGAGACAGAGAAACCTCAGCGTAAAATTCCAAATATTGGTAGAAATAGCCGAGAACCAGCCAAACGTCCAGCAGAAAGACATCGCCAGGAAGCTGGGGCTCACCAATCAAGCAATTTCCGAATATTTCCAGGATTTGAAGGAAGAGGGCCTGATAAAGGAATTTGGCCGCTCCAAATACAGGGTCACGCGGGAAGGCGTGGACTGGATACTGAGAGCTTACAGGCATCTTTCCGCCTACCTTCAAAAGGTAGGAAGGGCCGTGACCAGCATCACCACCTGCGCCGCCATCGCCGGCGCGACCATAAAAGAGGGTCAGAAAGTGGATTTGGTCATGAGAGATGGCCTGCTGTACGCTCTCCCCGGCGGCTGCGAAGAGGACGGCGCCAAGGGGGTGGCAACCTGTTCGGCCTCAACGGGAGAGGACGTCGGGGTAACGGGGATCGAGGGGATAATCCCCCTGGAAAAGGGCAAGGTGAGGTTGCTCCAGATACCCACCATCGAAGAGGGGGGATCCCGCGCCGTGGACGGGGAGATACTGAGAAAGGAGCTGGGCGAGGAAAAGGCCCCGTTGGGCTGCATGGGCCTGGAGGCATGGGCCTGCCTGCGCAAGGTGGGCCGAAGACCCGATTATCTATACGGAGTGGTGGAGGCGGCAGTGGAAGCGGCCAACTCCGGGCTGGACTTCACGGTGCTGCTTTCCCGCGATTATCTCCCCTCCGCCGTTGCCCGGCTGGAAGAGGAGGAGATCCCATTCCAGGTGGTCGACCTCAGAAGCAGGGGTTGACACGGAGGATGGGTCCTGCGCAACGGGATCTTGCGAACCCCGTTTCCAGGTGGACGACCTCGGCAACAGGGGTTGACACCCACACTCCAAAGCAAATTTAGCTCCATAAGTCCCTGTCTGTACGCATGGGTTTGACATCGTCATAAATCCATTTTATTTTATCCAAGACAATATATTTTGTTTTCAAGGAGGAAGGAGCCTTACAGGGAAATGGACACGGGCCTCATAATCCTTGATCACGGGAGCAGAAGGAAAAAAGCCGTCGACGACTTCCTCCTGAGTTTGGCAGAAAGGGCCTCCTTTCTCGTTCCGGGGGACCTCAAACTCGCGGTGGCCCATCTCCAGTTCGGTCGCCCTGACCTCAAGGAGGCCGTGGATGGGCTGGTGAGAGCGGGATGTCGGCGGATATACGTATTCCCCTTCTTTCTCCTGCCAGGCAGACATCCCAGTGAGGACGTGCCCGCCATCGTGGAGGAGACGGCGCGAGAGCACGCGGGCATCGAGATACGAATCTGCCCCAGCTTGGGCGAGCAGCCATGGTTGTTCGAGATGGTGGCCCGATGGATCATCGAAAACCTTTCCGCCGAACTCCGGGCCACCCTGACCCAGCGAGCACCGCTCTCAGGTCCTGAGATCGCCGACATGAGCCTTGACTTCGCGAAGGGGTTGGCCCGGGAGGCGCTGAGACCCTCCTGCAAAGGCGAGGAGGTATTGGAAATCGCTGCCAGGTTAATCCACGCCACCGGTGACCCTTCTCTGGCTTACTTTCTCCGCTACAGCCCGGACGCGCTGGAGAGGGGGATAGCGGCGCTGGAAGCGAAAGGGCCGGTGATCGTGGACGTGGCGATGGTCAAGGCGGGAATAAACCGGCATCTGCTGGAAAGGTTGGGTTGCCACCTTTATTGTGCGGTGGAGGAGGCCGAGAATCCACCTTCCGGCACCACTCGCGCCTCCTGGGGCATGATACGCCTCGCATCCCGCCTTAAAGGGGCCTTGGTGGCGGTGGGAAACGCGCCCACTGCCCTGCTTTCCCTGCTGGAGCTGATCCGCGATGGAGTCGCCGCCCCCTCCCTGGTGATCGGGATGCCTGTGGGCTTCGTGCAAGCCATGGAGGCAAAAGACCTCCTAAAGGCCTCTGGTATTCCTTTCGTCGTCCTGGAAGGCACGAAGGGCGGAAGCGCCGCCGCGGCGGCCGCCTTGAACTGCCTTCTTGGCATGGCCGCCCGAAAGAGCGTGGAGGATGAGGGCCACACCGTTGGACTTCCGCCGATTGGGCCACCGGAGAACGGAGGTTGACGCCATGGGAAGAAATAAGAGAAAGCCGTTCGCTGCACTCCTAGCCATATCTGCGTTCCTTGTCCTGTGGGGCCCAAATGAAGTGGCCATGGCTATGCACATTTCCGAGGGCATATTGCCCGCCCGATGGGCGGCCCTGTGGTTCGCGTTATCCCTATTGTTTCTCGTACCGGGATCTCTCGCCATAGTCAATGCGGTCTCCAGGGACAAGGCTTTCGTTTCCAGGATCGCCCTGGCGGGGGCTCTGGTGTTCGTCATCTCCGTGTTGCCCATTCCGGTTCCTGTAAGCGGCACCTGTTCCCATCCCTGTGGAACCCCCCTCGCCTCCATCCTCATCGGCCCGCTCATGAGCCCAGTCATGGGCTCCATAGCGCTGCTGCTTCAAGCCCTGCTTTTGGGCCACGGGGGCCTCACCACTTGGGGCGCTAACGTGTTCTCCATGGGGGTAGTGGGCTCTATGGCAGGATATGCCATTTACCGAGTGGCCCGCCGCTGGGGAGGGGGAGTCTTTTTGGCGGGTTTTTTGGCTGGCTCCCTCGGAGATCTTCTCGTTTACCTCACCACCGCTATACAGCTGGCCTCAGGGGTACCGTCAGGAAGTGGTTTCCTAGAGGACCTGGGCAGGATCGTGATCGCTTTCCTGCCCACTCAATTACCCCTCGCGGTGATCGAGGGGATGCTAACGGGCGGCATATTGACCGCGGTCTTTAGAAGCCGTCCCGAGATCTTGGAATCGTCCCCCCAGGGCCTTAGCCTGTCCTTTCCCTTCGTCAAAAGGAGGTGAGCCATGAGAACGAGGAAACTCGTCACCTTCCTGTTTATCGCCATGATAACCATCGTCTCCTTGTACGCCTCTTTTCACCTGAGAGAGCGGTCGACTTTGCATGACGGCGAGGATGAGGGTGGCGAAGGGGCGGCGTCCTGGGCCGGAATGGACGAGGCGGTGGTGGAAAGATACGCCACCATGTCGGGCAGGGAGGCATCAGGCCCCCTTCTGCCGGTGGAAGAAGGAGACCTCCCCCTTTTTCTCTTCTGTCTAGCGGGGCTGGCGGGAGGGTTTCTCGCCGGATACTTCTGGAGGATGCTGATCACCGAGGGGATTCCCTCGAGCAGATCAGGGACACGGGGCACGTGAGAAATTGCCTGAGGGCTCTCCATGGAAAGCACGTTCCACCCATCTGAGGCCACGTTTACCGGGAGGCTCGCCAGGCCCGCGAGACCCGGCACCGTGATCATCTTCGTTCTTGCCGGGTTGACCCTCGTTCTTTCTCGGCCTCGCCTCCCCCTCTACTTGGCCGTGTCTTTCTTCTGTGTCTGCTTTCTCTTGGCCGCTGGAATGGGCATATTACATCTGCTGCGCAGGCTATCTGCGCCCTTAGCGATCTCCGGGGCACTGCTTGTGTTGCAAGCCTTTTCCCGTGGAGATGAGGCGATATTCAACCTCAGGGTATGGGGCATCACCATATCTTTGTACAGAGAGGGCTTGCACACAGGTGTTCTCTTAGCCTGTCGGGTCATATGCGCCTGCCTGCTACTGGCGTTCCTGGGCTTCCTCGTCCCAGTGCAGGAATTCTTGGTCTTTTTGAGAACGATGAAAGTTCCCGAAATATTTATCATCATCTCCCTGATGGTTTATCGCTTCTCGGGATTGATCTTGGAAGAAGCTGCCAGGATAAGGGAAGCCCAGCGCTTGCGGCTTGGTTATGCCGGTTTCACTCGAGGTGTCAGATCGGTCTCCTTGCTGGGGGCATGCCTGTTTCTCAGGGTGAACGACCGCTCTGAGAGGATCTACGAAGCTGCCCGCACGAGGGAGGTAGGTACCTCCCTGCCGCCAAGGACCCCCCGGAAATGGAGCATGAAAGAGTCTCGGGAGGCGTCCCTATACCTATTGGCACTTTTAGTCTTTGCTGCTGCGGGGTGGATGATCCGTGCTTAGCCTTGAAGGAGTCTCCTTCCGCTACCATGGGCAAGCCTTCTCAGTGGAAAACGTCCACCTGGAGGTGCGGAGAGGCGAGGTGCTGGCGCTCGTGGGAGCCAACGGGAGCGGAAAGACCACCTTGCTCAAGCTCCTTATAGGTCTCCTCAAGCCCCAGCGGGGTGAGGCGACACTCGATGGGGTCCCCCTTCAAAAGATACCGGAAAGGGAGCTCTTTTCCCGTGTTTCCATGGTCTTCCAGGACCCAGAGGATCAGATATTCATGCCCACACCTTTAGAGGACGTGGGTTTTGGTTTGGTGAACCAAGTGATTGACCATAAGGAAATATATGACATCGCAATCCAGGCCCTTGCGAGCGTGGGCATGGAGGGAAAATCCACGGTGCCAGTGAGAAATCTCAGTCACGGCGAGAAAAAAAGGGTGGCCTTGGCGGGAGTCCTCGCCATGCGACCCCAATATCTTTTATTGGACGAACCCACTGCTGGATTAGATCCCATGGGCTCTTATCGGTTCATGGAGCTCCTTTGCCACCTCAAGACCGAGCAAGGCATGGGCATGGTGGTGGCGACTCACGATATGGACATGATCCCAGTCTTCTGCGATCGGATGGCAGTACTTTCCAAAGGCACCTGCATAATCCAGGGTCCAGTCAAAGAAGTATTTTCCAGAAAAGAACTGATCCGCCAAGCAGACCTGCGTCTGCCGCGGGTAACCCATCTTCTGGAGATCCTCTCCCAAAAGGACGGTTTCCCAGATTGCGATCCTGCCCTCACTATCGGCCAAGCCAGGAGGTCTTTGAGGAGGGTGATCGGGCTTGAGGGATAGCGAGGACGCACGCCTTTACTACCCTCTCATGCTGGATCTCAAGGCAAAGCCTTGCCTAGTGGTGGGGGGAGGAACGGCCGCTTTCAAGAGGATAAGGAGCCTCTTGGAAGCGGGGGCCAAGGTCACGGTCGTCGCTCCTCAGGCCTCGGACGGGGTGCGGGAGATGGCAGACCTCGGAAAGATCTTGTGGGAAAAGCGGAACTTCCGGCCAGATGACCTGGAGGGCAAGTTCCTGGTCCTGGCCATGAGCGATGACCCCCATGTGAACGCGGATGTGGAGAGGAGATGCCGGAGCGGAGGAATAATGGTCTGCTGTAATTCTGCTCCCACTAAAGGGGACGTCATGTTCCCCTCCGTCATCAGGCGAGGGAGCCTGACCATCTCAGTGAGCACGGGCGGCAAGAGTCCCTCCCTCTCCAGGATGATCAGGGAGGAACTGGAGAAAAGCTTGGACGAAAGGCTTGCGTTGCTCTGCGAGGTGATGGGCGAGGCCCGAGAGGAGCTTCGACAGCATGGGCTCAAAGCTGGATACGAAGAATGGCGAGAAGCCATCGATGAGACAATATGGCATTTATTGGAAGATGGGAGGAAAAGAGAGGCAGAGAGGTTTCTACTCAACAGCCTCGCCCGAAAACTGGACGATTCTCGACACCTCCTGGTCTGGGGAATAAACCACAAGACCTCTTCTTTACAGGTCATCGAGGAACTTTCCTGCACCAGCAGAATTAGGGAGGAAACGTTGCGAAGCCTCAAGGCGCGACTTTCAAGCGTAGTGCTGCTGGACACCTGCAATCGTTTCGAGATCATCAGCTATTCAACCGTCCCGGAACTGGTAGGAGTCGTAAAAGACCTGGTGGAAAGCAAGATCGGTCCCTCGGTTCCAGATAGGGAATACGCGCCGTATCTTCTCAAGGATCGTGAGGCCTTGAGGCACCTTCTCAGGGTAGCCTGCGGACTGGATTCCTTGATACCCGGCGAGGATCAGATAAGGTCGCAGGTGCGAAAGGCCATCAGGATATCCGACTCGGTGGGCGCCCTGAGGAACCCGTTGAGAGACCTGCTCCGGGAGGTCATGTCCTGTGCCAGGGAGCTTTGCGGTGGCAGGGAGGCTTGCTGGGAGAACTCTGTTATGGGAGCGGCGGTCAGCAGCCTCCTTGCACGCCTTTTGACTCCGCAGGGCCCAAGCGTCCTGGTGATCGGCACCGGGCAAGCGGGTCTCACGGCCCTTCGGCTGCTCAGAGCCAGGGGAATAGATGGCTTGGTGCTCGTGGGAAGCGACCCAGAACGTCTTTTGCGACTTTCCCGGCGTTTTGGGGTGCCGACTTTCACTTATGACCGCCTGAAGGAAGTCCTACTCCAGGTCGATGGGGTGATAAGCGCCTCCTCCCGAAGGGGACCCCTTTTGGAAAGAAAAGGGTTGGCTGAGGTCATGATCAAGAGAGGCGGCCGCCCCCTGGTCGTAGTGGACATAGCCGTCCCCCGGGATTTCCCAAGGGATTGTCAGGACTTGGAGGGCCTGACTCTTCTGGGCATGGAAGACCTGGGCGGGGAGCGAGAGCTGAACGGCCACTTATCGGAAATAGAACAAAAAATCGAGGAGGAAGCGAACCGTATCTTCTCCCGGTGGCAGGAACGCCGATTCTCCCCCATCACGGTTTTGATGAGAAAGGAAGCCGATGACGTCAAGGAGAGAGCGCTGGAAGACATTAGCAGGAGATTGGGGCTCTCGGGCGAGGATCGCCGCTACCTCGAGGAACGTCTCGATCGCTTGATGAACCAGGCACTACACAAGCCCATTCAGCTAATAAAGGCTGCGTGCGGCCGACTGGCCATGCTGGCGGAGGAGGGTGAACAGGGGTGAGGATCCGGGTAGGGACGAGGGGAAGTCGTTTAGCCCTGAGGCAGGCGGAGATGGTGGCGGAGATGCTGAAGGCCGTAGCGCCGGAGGTGGAGACCCACATCGTCGCGGTGATCACCTCCGGAGACGAGCCGACGAGAGCCGCCGAGTCGGGAAGAAAGGACCTCTTCGTGAGGGAACTGCAGCAGGCACTCCTGGAAGGGCGAGTGGACTTGGCCGTGCACAGCCTCAAAGACGTGCCCCTCCAATTGCCCGAAGAGACGGTTTTGGCCGCCTATTGTGACCGGGAAGACCCCGCCGACGCATTCGTATCCCACAATTACCAGGGGTTGGAAGAAATGCCTCCCGGGGCCAGGGTGGGAACATCAAGCCCCCGCAGGTCTTTCCAACTTTCCCTCTTCAGGCCTGACCTGGAAGTGGTACCCATGCGGGGGAACGTGGACACTCGCCTAATGAAGTTGCGCCGTGGGGTTTGCGATGGCCTTATACTTGCCGCCGCCGGACTGAACCGGCTTCGGGTCAATGGCGTTTACCGGCAGCGGCTTCCCCTAAAACCTTTCCTTCCCTCCCCGGGACAGGGGACCCTGGCGGTGGAGGCGCGGAGAGACGACCACCTACTCTTGGACTTGCTCTCCCGCCTAGACCGACCTGGACTGAGGGCAGAGGCGGAGGCCGAGAGGTCCTTTTGCCAGGCGGTGGGAGCGGATTGCGAGAGTCGCACCGGAGCCCTTGCCGCCTACCAAAAAGGCCGTTTACGCCTGTGGGGGCTTCACTGGTTCCGGGAGAGAGGGGTTGCCATGTGGGGCGAGGTTCGCGGGCCCGCGGCTAAGGCGGCCGAGTTGGGCGAGAGGCTAGCCCTGATGCTCTTCGAGGGAAAGGGAGAGGTGTTGGAGGTGCTTGACGATGTCTGAGCGGCCATCCTCCCCTTCTGGGAAGGTTTACCTGGTAGGGGCAGGACCGGGAGACCCGGACCTCCTCACCTTGAGAGCCGCCCGTCTTTTGGAGGAAGCGGACGTCATCGTCTACGACCGGCTGGTTACCAGGGAGATACTTAGCCTGATACCGGAGGGGAAAAAGACAATATCGGTGGGAAAGACTCCCGGAGGCAAAGGGACCAATCAGGAGGAAATCAACGAGATCTTGCGTCGCGAGGCGGTAGGGGGAAGGCGCGTCGTCAGGTTAAAGGGCGGAGATCCCTTCCTGTTCGGCAGAGGCGGAGAGGAAGCACTGTTTTTGGCCGAGAGCGGCGTGGATTTCGAGGTGGTGCCAGGGGTATCCTCCGCCATTGCGGCACCCGCCGGGGCCGGCATCCCGGTCACCCATCGGGCAACCAGCAGGTCTTTGGCGGTGGTCACCGGGCATACTTGCGAAGGCGGGCCTGAGAGACTGGACTGGGAAAGCATTTCCCGCGCCTGCGACACCCTGGTAGTGCTCATGGGATGGGGCCACCTGGGGGAGATCGCGTCTCGAATCATGGCCAGCGGCCGATCTCCCCAGGAGCCCACCGCCGCCATCAGCTGGGGAGCCACCGGCCGGCAGAGGGTTATTTTCTCCGAGTTGGGAGACATACAACGCCGGGTCAGGGAGGAGGGCCTGCGTCCACCCTTGTTGGTGGTAGTGGGCAAGGTGGTGGAATTGGGCAAGAGGCTTTCCTGGCGGGAAAAGCTCCCGCTTCATGGTAAACGCGTGCTCACCCTCAGGAATCCCCGTCAGTCCTTAAGCCTATGCCGCAGGCTACGCGAACTGGGGGCCTCCGCGGTGAACGTCCCCGCCATCAGGATGTGCAAAAACCCAGATCCTGGTTGGGCGGAGACCTTGAACAACCTCATGAGGTACCAATGGCTGGTCTTCACCAGTCCTAACGGGGTTTCTTATTTCTTCGAAGAGCTGCTTAGTAGTGGGCGTGACTCCCGGTGCTTGAGTGGCTTGAAGATAGCCGCCATCGGCCCGGGCACGGAAAAGGAGCTCCTTTCGCATGGCATCAGGGCGGATCTGGTCCCCCCCGACCATTCCACTAACGGGCTGGCGAGGGCTTTCTTCCCCATGGATGTGAGGGGAAAGGCTTTTTTGCTCTGCCGCTCGAACCTGGCACTTCCCCATCTGGCCGACCTTTTGCGCCTGAGGGGAGCCCGGGTGGAGGAGATACGACCTTACCTCGTGGAAGTGGTCCAAGAGGTCAACCCTTCACTGATCGACGAAATGCGCCGAAAGGAAGTGGACGTGATCCTGCTAACCAGCCCCTCCACCGTGGACGGCCTGCTCAATATGACGGCTGGTAAACCGGATTTGTTCGAGCGGGTGGTCATAGGCTGCATCGGACCTTCCACCGAGAGGAGGGCAAGAGAACGAGGCCTGAGCGTATCCTTCACCGCCGGAAAGCATTCGGAGGAGGGTCTGGTGCAATCCCTTCTGGAATTTGTGGAGGTGAAGAGGACTTGAGTCCATATCCGAGGACGAGGCTCAGGAGGCTGAGGGAGAACGCCGCCCTGCGAGAAGCGCTTAGGGAGAACTCGCTGGAGACCAGGAGGCTGGTAATGCCCGTTTTCGTGATTCCCGGAAGAGGGAAAGAGGAAACGGATCCCAGGCTTCCCGGCATAATCAGGGCGAGTGCCGACCGAATTCCCTATCTTGTGGAAAGGGCACTGGGGGTGGGGGTCATTTCCTTTCTCCTCTTCGGGGTGCCCGGGAAAAAGAGCCCCCGGGGGGAGGTGGCCCTCTCGGGAGAAAACCCCCTTCCGGCCGCCCTCAAGGGCGTGAAGCAAAGGTTTCCCGAAACCGTTCTCGCTGCCGACGTTTGTCTCTGCTCCTTCACCGAGAGCGGGCATTGCGGGGTGTTGGTCGAGGGACGGGTGGACAACGACCGGACCTTGGAAATCCTTTCCGCATACGCCGTCCTGGCCGCCGAATCGGGAGCGGACGTGGTGGCGCCCTCGGCCATGATGGACGGGATGGTCCAAATCATCCGGGAAGCCCTGGACGAAAGGGGACTGGGAGGGACCTTGATCATGCCTTATTCCGCCAAGTTCGCCTCATCTCTCTACGCTCCCTTCCGGGAAGCGGCCTCGAGCGCCCCCGTTTTCGGCGACCGCAGAGGCTATCAACTCCCCACCGCAAACGGGAGGGAGGCCCTGAGGGAGCTCTTGGCCGACGAGGAGGAAGGGGCGGACATCCTCATGATAAAGCCGGCCCTCCCCTATCTTGACCTGTTGTCGGAGGCCCGGAGACGCACCCTTCTTCCCCTTGCCGCCTACCACGTAAGCGGGGAATACGCCATGGTCAAGGCGGCCGCCCGGGAGGGGCACCTGGAGGAGATGGAGGTGGCGGAAGAACTGTTTCTTTCCTTGTTCAGGGCAGGCGCAGACCTAGTGATCACCTATCACGCGTTGGAGGTGGCGGAATGGAGGGCAAGGCAGTGAACTCCCAGGCCCTGTATCGTGAGGCCTGCCGTTTCATGCCCGGCGGCGTGAACAGTCCCGTCCGTTCCTTCAACGTGGTGGGCGGCTGTCCCATCCCCTTCCTGAGGGCCTCTGGGTGCCGACTGTGGGACCTGGAGGGAAATCCCTACCTAGACCTGGTCATGGGCTGGGGGTCCCTCATCTTAGGGCATGCTCATAGCCGAGTGGCGTCCCGACTGGAAAAAGCTCTCGCCCGGGGCTGGAACTTCGGGGCTCTCACCGAGGAGGAGGTGCGTTTGGCGGAGCTGCTCTGCCAAAGCGTGCGTGGTATGGACATGGTGCGCCTGGTCAACTCGGGAACGGAGGCCACCATGTCCGCCGCCCGATTGGCACGGGCCTTCACCGGCAAAAGGAGAATCATAAAGTTCGAGGGATGCTATCACGGCCACAGCGACGGGTTCCTCGTGGGAGCAGGCTCGGGAGCCGGGTTCCTCGCCGCCCCCTCCAGCGAGGGAGTAACGGACAACCAAGTGGCCGACACCCTTCTCCTCCCCTACAACGACCCGGGGGCGCTCAAATCCGCCTTTGAAGCCCACGGAGATGAGATCGCCGCCGTCATAGTGGAGCCGGTGGCGGGGAATATGGGGGTGGTGCCGCCCTCGGAGGAATTCCTCCCCCAAGCCAGGGAGCTTTGCGACCGGCACGGCGCCCTACTCGTGTTCGACGAGGTGATCACGGCCTTCCGCCTCCACTTCGGGAGCGCCCAAGACCTCTTGGGAATCGAGGCAGATCTCGTCTGCCTGGGCAAGATCATAGGAGGAGGGCTTCCGGTGGGCGCCTTCGGGGGAAGGAGGGAGATCATGGAAATGCTCTCTCCCCTGGGAGGGGTCTACCAGGCCGGTACCATGTCCGGGAACCTCCTGGCCGTCACTGCCGGCCTCTCGACCCTGCAGACGCTGCGGGAAGAGAATCCCTACCAGGATCTGGAAAGAAAAGCAGAGCGGCTGGAGCAGGGCTTGCGGGAGGCCGCACGGGAGGCGGGCCTTCCTGTCGCCGTCCAACGCCGGGGCTCCATGATCTCCTTGTTCTTTGGAGTCGGGGAGGTCAAAAACCTGGTTCAGGCCAAAAGCTCTGATCTGGACATGTTTGCCACATTCTTCCATGAAATGCTCAAAAGAGGCGTTTATCTACCCCCTTCCCCCTTGGAGGCGTGGTTTTTGTCCACCGCCCACGGCGAACGGGAGGTGGACGAAGTGGTGGAGGCCTCAGCCCGATCGTTCGAGTTCTGTGCGGAGAAATCGAGATGAGTATAAAGCGAATCAGGGGCTACACCACCGGGGTCTACGCCGCCGCAGCGGCCAAAGGGGCCGCAATGGCCCTATTTTCCGGGCGCACGGCCCGGGAGGTCACCGTAAACCTTCCCCGCGGTGGCCAGGCCCGTATCCCCTTGCTCGAAGTGAGGGTAAAGGAGAAGGCCGCCACTTGCCGGGTACGCAAACACGAAGTGGAAAAGGGCGATGTCACCGCCGGGGCCTTGTTGGTGGCCACGGTCATCAGGAACGGCTGCTCGAGGGTCACCGTGGACGGGGGAAGGGGTGTGGGAGTGATCACTCGCCCCGGCCTTCAGGTGGCGGTGGGGGAAAGGGCCATAAACCCCGTCCCCAGGAGGATGATCGAGGAATGCGTGATGGAGGCCATCCGGAAAGCAGGCCTGAAGGAGGGATGTCGCGTGGTGATCAGCGTCCCCCATGGCAAGAAGCTGGCCGAAGGGACCCTGAACGCCCGCTTGGGCATCTTGGGCGGAATCTCCATCCTGGGCACCACGGGAATCCAAGTGCCCTACTCCACTCGGGCCTTCCTGGTATCCACCGAGGTGGCCCTCGAGGTGGCTCGGGCTCGCGGAAATCCTTGGGCGGTCCTCTGTGCCGGAAGGCGAAGCGAGACCGCCGCCCGCCGCTACCTCGCGCTTCCGGACGAGTGCTTCGTCCTCTGCGGCGACCATGTGGGCTGGGCCTTGAGGAGATGCGCGAGGTTGGGTTTCGCGAAAATCCTGTTCTGGTCCATGCCCGCCAAGATGGCGAAACTGGCGGAGGGAAAGGCAAACCTCAACCGCCGCTTCGGCCTTCCCAACCTAACACCCTTGCTGGAACTGGCATTCAAGGAAGGGGCGAGCCCTGAAGATCTCCGCGATCATGGCTGCGTGAATGCTCTGCTCGCCTGTTTGGATCCCCCCGTCCGGCACCGGGTCTTGACCGAGATGTGCCGGCGGGCAGTCGCCAGCTGCGAGAGGATGGCGGGAGGACGCCTCGAGGCCATGACCGCAGTAGTGAGCCCCGACGGCCTTATGGAAGCGTCCTGGCCTCCTTGGCCTTGGCAGGGATTGGGCGATTGCCCTTGGCTTCCCGCTCCGTCTGAACGTCCCATGTCTTAGACCCAATGGGAGGCCTCGAGGAGAAGGGATGACGGAGATGGGCGCCTTGAAGGAGACGGGAGAAAAGGCCAAGATCCACGTGGTGGGCATCCCCCCTGGCCACCGGCTGCCTCCCGAGGAGGAGACGCGCCTTCTGGTATCCAAGGCCGATCTATTGGTGGGAAGGGAGGAATTCCTGACCCCGTGGCCGGAGAAGCCGTCCATAAAACTGGATCGTCACTGGGAGAAAGCCGTGGTGCAGGCCGAGAAACTGCGTTCCCAGGGGTCTTTGGTGGTCTTCCTGGCCAACGGGGACCCTCTTTTCTTCGGCATAGGGAGCACCCTCTTGAGAAGGCTAGGACCCCAAAAGGTATCGATACACCCCGCGGTCAGTTCCATGCAATTGGCCTTCGCCAGGGTCGGTGACAGCTGGGAGGAAGCCCGTTTCTTCAGTGCCCACGGTCGGCCGCTGAGAGAAGTGGCTTATGGGGTCGCCTCCTGCACCAAGTCATGCGTCCTCACATCGGGACCCGAGCAGCCAAGCCTTCTGGCCAGGGCACTGCTGAGCCACGGGCTCAGGGATGTTGAGGTTTTCCTCTGTGAGGACCTGGGCTTTCCTGAGGAAAAGGTGACAGCGCTGACCTTGGAGGAACTGGCCGAACGGGAATGCTCCCCCCTCAACCTGCTCGTTTTCAGGATGAGGCGCAATGAAGAGGACGGCCGTGGCCACGTCGCATGCTTGCTGGGGTTGCCCGACGAAGCCTTCCGGCGACCGCCCGGAAGGGAGGGAATGATCACCAAACAGGAATTGAGGGTGATAACCCTCTCGCGACTGCGGCTACGCCAAGGTGACGTACTCTGGGACGTGGGGGCGGGCGTGGGATCGGTGGCGGTGGAAGCGGCCCGCCTGATGGGAGGCACGGGCAAGGTCTTCGCGGTGGAGAAAGATCCCCAGCGATTGGAAGTGCTGTGCGAGAACGCCTCTACCCTGGCCCCCCCGAATTTGGAGGTGATAGCCGGGGAGGCTCCAAGGGCCCTCCACTCCCTTCCCCCACCCGACGCCGTGTTCGTGGGAGGAAGCGGTGGCAAGTTGGAAGAGATCTTGGAGCACTGCTGTTTTAGGTTGAAGCCCGGAGGCAGGCTAGCAGCCCATTTCGCCTGTCCGGAGCGGGCCTTCCTCGCGAAGAGGACCTTGGAGAGGATGGGCCTTCGAGGGGATCTCTTCCTGTTTCAGGGAGCGAGACTCCGCGGTTTCGGAGGAGGAGAGATGTTCGAGGCCCTCAACCCGGTTTTCGTGGTTTCGGGAAGCAAGGAGTGAGGGATGGATCTTCGCCTTGATGTCCCTGGGGAGGTGGGGATGCAGGTCCTTTATGGCGTGGGCCTAGGGCCGGGAGACCCGGAGCTGGTGACCTTGAAGGCGTTGAAGATCCTCCGCCGATGCCATACCATCTTCCTCCCCGACGGGGGCGGTAAGGGAGGAGGCCGGGCCTACCGTATATTGCGAGACTTGGACTCCTCCCTGCTCGCCAAGGCGATCCGTCTCCCGGTCCCCATGGGAAGGTCCGGACCCGAGGTCTGGCGCCGTCTAGCCGGGGAAGTCATCGAGGGTGTGCTCTCCAAAAGCCCCTGCGCCTTCGCGGTGGAAGGTGATCCCATGCTGTACGGGAGTTTCATCACGCTCCGCCGGGAGATCATCAAGCAGTGCGACCGGGTGAGAGTGGAGGTCATAAGCGGCATACCGTCCTTTTGCGCCGCGGCGGCTAGGCTGGGAAAGCCCCTAGCATCGGGACGGGAGAGCGTGGCCATACTGGCCGGACCTTTGGGCGGCAGGGAGTTAGAGGCATTTTTCAGGGACCACGATACGTTGGTGCTGCTCAAGGCCAACACCTGCCTCAGATCCCTGGAGGAATTCCAAAGGGCCCACGCCGAGGAGGCCGAGGTGTGGCTGGTGGAGGACTGCGGACTGCCCACGGAGAGGGTTACCCGCATGAACGAGAAGGAGGCCGACGGCTGGGGATATTTCACTTTGGCCATAGTGGAGAGGATGAGAGGAAAAGGTCCATAGAGAGGAAGAACGCGAGGAGGAGGTTTCCCATGAATCCCCACCACAAGATACACTTCGTGGGCGCCGGACCAGGTGACCCCGAACTCATAACCGTCAGGGGGAAGAGGCTTTTAGAGGAGGCGGATCTGGTGCTCTACGCCGACACCTTGATCGATCCGGAACTGCTGCGGTGCGCAAAACCCTGGGCCTCCCTGGTGGGCAGCAGCGGCCTGACCCTGGAGGAGATCGTGTCCTTGATGGCAGAGGGATGGAAGGGAGGAAAAAAAGTGGTCAGGCTGGTCAGCGGCGACCCTGCCCTCTACAGCGCGGTGAACGAGCAGGCGGAGAGGCTAAGCCAGCTGGGGATTCCCTGGGAGATAGTCCCTGGGGTGAGCTCTCTTTCGGCGGCGGCAGCTTCCCTGGGGGTGGAACTCACCTGTCCTGAGGTTTCCCAGGCGGTGGTGGCGGCCCGCGCTGGCGGCAGAACCCCACTGCCCTCGGGTTTCCGTCTCAGGGACGTGATCCATCCTCGGGCCACCCACGCCCTCTTCCTCAGCGCCGATCTTGCCGAGGACCTGGTCAGGGAGTTCTTGCAACGCGGCTTCGATCCCTCGTGTCCCGCCGCGTGCGTGTACCGGGCGTCCTGGAACGAAGAGAGGAAAATGCTGACCGAACTCTCTCGGCTGCCCCAGTTGCTAAAGGAAGAGAGCGTGACACGACAGGCGCTGATCCTGGTGGGCGATGTGCTCTCGGAGGAAAGAAGGAAAGGCCGCCGGTCCGTCCTGTACTCGGATGACTGAGAGACGCGACTGTTCATTAGACCCGGGTAAACGACAAAAAGGCCAATTGCCAGACATGGAAAAGAACCGGAAAGGCATCGCCATCGTGGCCCTCACCGACCGGGGCGCTCGGCTGGCCGGCGCGGTGGCTTCTCACGTGAAGGGAGCGGATGTGTTCCTTCCCCATAGGCTGGCAGCCCGGGTAAGGACAGGATCTTTAGGGTTTAGCCCTCCCCTTTCCTCTTTGATCCCCCGCCTATTCGCGGAATACCGACAGCTGGTGTTCTTCTGCGCACTGGGGGCGGTCGTAAGGCTCGTGGCCCCTTGGCTCAAGGGGAAGTCCGAGGACCCGGCCGTGGTGGTGGTGGACGAGAGGGGATGGAACGTGATTAGCGTCCTCTCCGGGCACTTGGGGGGCGCCAACCGTCTGGCCCGGGAGCTGGCGGAATTCCTCGGAGCGAGGCCGGTCATCACTACCGCCACCGACTTGCACGGGATTCCGGCGCTGGACGAGTTGTGTCGAGAAAGGGGATGGAGGATGGAGAACCCCGAAGCCCTGGCCCCTCTCACCTCCGCCCTATTGGACGGCGAGGAGGTTTTCCTGCTAGCCGATGGGGATCTGGGGCTCGGGGCGACCTTGAGAAAGAAAAACGCACCCTTCCTTTTGAGGCCCTTGGAAGACTTGGGTGACATACCGGATGGCAGCTGGAAGGTGGTGGTTACTGACCGCGACCTCCCGAAACCAGGGCAGCTTCAAAAAACGCTGCTGATCAGGCCCCGGCGGTTGGTGGCGGGGCTGGGCCTGCACCGGCAGATTTCCTCCTCGTATATAAAGGGCTGCTTGAAGGAGGTCTTGGCCGCGGCAGGACTGTCCATGCAGGGAATCGGGGCCATCGCCACGATCGACCGGCGAAAGGGAGAGGCGGGCCTCGAAGAGCTGGCCTCCGCGCTGGGGGCTGACCTCCTTTTCTTCAGTGCCCAAGAGCTCGAGGGAACACCCTCTCACTCGCCCCCCAGCGAAAGTGCCAGGAGATGGGCGGGGGTCTCGGGCGTCTGCGAGAAGGCAGCCCTGGCCGCAGCCCGGGGGGGGAAGCTCTTGGTCCCCAAGACCCGCTTCTCGGGAATCACCGTGGCGGTGGCGGAGGTGCCTTCCCCTCCACCTCCCAAAAAAGGAATGCTTTCCTTGGTGGGCACCGGCCCGGGGGACCCGGAGCTCATACCCCCCAAGGCCCGCAGGGCCATCTTGAAGTCCGACGCGGTCATCGGTTACACGGGATACTTAAAGTTCGTAGCCGACCTCTTGAGCCCCTCACGGGCGATGGCTTTCGGGATGGGGAGCGAGGAGGAACGGCTACAGGAAGCCCTCAACCTGGCCAAGCAAGGCATGAGAGTCTGCGTGGTATCCGGGGGAGACCCGGGGATATACGGGATGGCGGCGGTCTTGGGAGACCTTTTGCTTTCCGGCCGGATAGACCTGGAAGGGGTGGAGGTGGAAGTGATTCCGGGAATCCCCGCTCACTGCGCCGCATCTTCCCTCCTTGGATCGCCCCTGGCCTGTGACTTCGCCGTCATAAGCCTCAGCGACTACCTGGTGGAAGGGGACAGGATAAGATCCCGCATAGAGGCATGTGCCGCTTCCGACCTGGTAATTGTCCTGTACAACCCCGCATCTTCCCGCCGGAGAGAGCTTTTCGAAGAGGCGGCGCGGATTATCATGAAACATCGCGCGCCTTCCACACCGGTCGCGCTGGTGAGGAGCGCTTGGAGGGATGGCCAATCGGTGAGGGTCATACCCCTTTCAGAATTGCGGGAATCGGAAGTGGACATGAGCACCTTGGTCATCGTGGGTAACTCCGAGACGGGCATCTCGGGAGACTGGATGGCAACCAGGAGGGGTTACGGGAAATCGAAGGAAAGGTGAGGAAGAAAGAAAGACACGGCTTTCACCATCCGGGCACAGCGGCCGGCGCGAGCGGTGCCCCGGCGCGAGAAACCTGTGGAGAGCGAAAATGGGGAAAGTGAGGGCTTTTTGCAGTTGGAGCGGGGGGAAAGACTGTTGTCTGGCCCTCCAAGAGTCCCTACGCCTTGGTCACCAGGTCGAGGTCCTCATAACAATTTTGGAAAATAATGGCATTAGATCATCTTCCCACGGCCTTCCCGTTTCCCTGCTCACGGCCCAGAGCCAACGCATAGGCCTGGAACTTATGGCCGTCGCCCGGGAGGCGGGCGACCCCGAGCATCCCCTATATCGTGGGGCCAGAGCGGCAGTTCAACGCGGGTGCACCCACGGGGTATTCGGCGACATCCACGTGGAAGCTCACCGGGAATGGATCGAGGAGGCGGCAAAGAGTTGCGGTTTCCAGCCCCTCTTCCCCTTGTGGAAGCGCCCCACGGCTGAGTTGACGCGGGAATTCCTCAAATCAGGTTTCCGAGCCCTGATAGTGTCGGTGAAAAAAGACGTTTTGCCCGAGGACATCCTGGGCAGGGTCCTGGACGAGGGGATCCTCCAGGCTCTGGAAAGAAAAGGACTGGATCCGGGAGGCGAGAACGGTGAGTATCACACCTTCGTCTTCGACGGCCCCCTATTCGAGAGGGCGGTGGAATTCAGGGCCACGGACGTCCACGAGCATCGGGGCTATCGCATCCTTCGACTGCTCCCCGCCTGACGGGAATACGGTCACACGGCGAGAGACGGTAACGATAGGGGGTCAGGATCCGTGCTTTACGGTTTTCAGGTCAAGGAGCCCGGTTCACCGCTCTGGTTGTGAGTTGGTAATTTGCTGGCGACGGGGGCGGGGAAAATTTGCAAAAGATGCGACGGGCTCTCCACCCAATAGTCCGGGCCCTCTTTTTCCAGGACCTCTGAAGGAAAGCGAGACCACCGAACCGCCCCCGCCGGGATCCCCGCGGCATGGGCGCTCCTGATGTCGTAGGGGCTGTCCCCGATATACGTGGCTTCCTCCTTGCCCGCCCCCAGACGCTCCAAGGCCTTCTCCAAGGGTTCGGGGTGGGGCTTGTGGTTCTTGGTGATGTCTGCCGTGATCACCACCTCGAAGAGTCCCTGAAAGCCAAAATCCGCAAGCTCCCGCATGGTACTGGTACTCCTCTTGGAGGTAACCACCCCCAAACGATAACCTCTGCCCCGCAGGGCGCGGAGCGCCTCGGCAATGCCTAAGATCTCCCGGGCCAACAGCGGT
>JACVJK010000028.1 GCA_015711955.1 Actinomycetota bacterium
TTGATCCCAAGGTATTGGTGAACACGGTGAGGGATGCCTTGAAAAAGAGGATGTCGCCTGCTTCTTGAGCCCGGATTCATGATAATGATCCACCCTTGATCCCTTGATCTGGCAAGACAACCACAAAACGCCCGTTCCCTGCCTTTTGTGGGAACAGATGCGGCGGGACGTTGAGTGGCTTTCGAGCCGGTGATAACATGGGTCTTGATCCTGATGTGAGCGAGGAACTCCCATTGGTCCAGGTGCCCGGGTGGCGGAACCGGTAGACGCAAGGGACTTAAAATCCCTCGGGAACTCCCGTGCGGGTTCGAATCCCGCCCCGGGCACCATTGTCCCCTCGGAACAGCATCATGCAGGCGGGATAAGAAGATCGTTATACACCCCGGGTTATCGCTCGCGAGCGGGTTATGTTCCATCGAGGCATAATGCATACTCCCACCCCATCAGCTCAAGGCGAAAGCCCCCCTTTGGCAGAACTCGAGGGGCCCCTTTGAAGAACCGAGGTTCGACGGTTTTTTGGACATAGGGAAGGAGTCTCACGCCTCCGGTCCGGGGCGCCGGCAAGAGGAACTATGTTACTTCTCGGGGAGATACCCCGCCCTTCATCGGTTTTCTCTTCCCGACCGCGAGTAGAACTCGGCTACCGCCGCAGCGGTGGCTTGGATCTCCTCCTCCCTCATCTCGGGGTACAGGGGGAGAGACAACACCCTCTTCGCCTTCTCCTCAGCGGCGGGGCAGGGTGGGGAAGCTTCTCGGAAAGGTGGCTGCAGGTGCAGGGGAAGGGGATAGTGGATCGCCGTCTGGATGCCTCGACGCCGCAAGTGTTCCTTTAACTCGTCCCTCCTCGGTGTGTCCAGGACGAAGAGGTGGAGGGAATGGTTTTGGGAGTCGAATTCCGGTAGCCCCAAAGGTAGTCCTGTCAGCTTTTCCAGATAAACATTGGCTATCTCCCGGCGGCGGCGGTTCCAATGCGGAAGGAGTCTTAACTTCACCCTTAGGAAAGAGGCCTGGAGTTCATCCAGCCGGCTGTTGTGTCCCACTGATCCCAGGGTGTCCCTGTCCTCTCGGCCGTAGTCCCTCAAGGATCTCAGGCGAGACGCCAGTGCCTCGTCATCTGTGACCACCATCCCTGCGTCTCCTAAGGCTCCCAGGTTCTTAGTGGGATAAAAACTGTAACATCCGGCGATTCCCCACGTGCCAGCTCCTTTTCCCTCCAAGCAGGCTCCATGTGCTTGAGCGCAGTCCTCCACCACCGGCAGGCCGTGTCTTTCAGCTATATCCAGGATTGCGGGCATGTTCGCCATCTTGCCGTAGAGATGAACAACCACCAAGGCCGCGGTGTTTTCTCCGATCTTTTTCTCCAGGTCCTCGGGGGCTACGTTCCCAGTGGTAATCTCCACGTCTGCGAAAACTGGCCTGGCGCCGGTTAAAGCCACTGCCACGGCGGTGGGAGGCGCCGATAAAGCGGGTAGAACCACCTCCTTCCCCGGACCTATCCCCAGAGCCTTAAGGGTGAGAATAAGGGCGTCGGTACCGGAGGCCACCCCTATGCCGTGTCTTGCCCCGCAGAAGGCAGCGAACTCCTTTTCGAAGGCTTCCAGTTCCTCTCCTAGAACGAAGACACCTTTAGCCAAGACTTTGGAGAAAGCTTCCTGTAAAAGAGGGAACACCTCGTTGGCCTGACGGGACAGGTCCAAAAAAGGAACCATCGTGCCCTCCGGTCTAGGGTTCTCTATCATGTATTGCCGCGTTTTCCTTGTTTTTGCTATCTTCTTGGTGAAAGCCGCTTGCTTACCATGATCACCTTCGATCTACTCCGGGACAAGATAGGACATCAAGTTATTTCCCTTTTCTTTCCAGGATAATCCTGCCTTTTGCAGGGTGAAAATATCGATGACCGTGTCTTCGATAAAACTCCATGGTCTTCTCCAGGCCTTCCAAGAAAGTGTGATGGGGGGACCATCCTGTTGTCTCCCTGAGCTTCCTTGAAGATAGCCTGACACTTCCCGGTTCTATGGAAAGTCTTTCCTGTGGGTAGGGCACACACTTCCATTTGACGCCTGCCATATCCGCCACTGCCTTGGCGGCTTCGGCTACCGATACGGGTATCTCAGACGCCACGTTGTACACCTCGCCCTCGCATTCGCTCGACACTCCCGCCAGAAGAAGGGCCTCCACTGCGTCTTCCACATACAGGAAATCCCTCTCTTGGGTCCCGTCGCCGAAGACCAAGATGTCCTCACCGGCCAACGCTTTTCTTATGAACCAGTTCAGGAAGCCGTGCCCGTCGTGGAGCATTTGGTGGCGGGGTCCGAAAACGTTGGTCAGGCGCAGGGAAGTGAAGCGGATATAAGAGAGGTGGTGGAAAAGCCGGTGATATTCTTCCACCGTGCATTTGTGGATTCCGTTGATGTCCACCGGTCGGGTGGGATGGTCCTCGTCCATGGGCTGGTACAAAGGCGTCCCGTACTGGCTGCGGGATCCGGTGTAGATGATGCGGGCCCCCGGGCTGAGCTCGCGGACGGCTCTCAGGAAACGTAGTTGGCTGAGGCAATTTCTCTCCAGGTCTTTGATGGGGTCTTGCATGGATCCGATATGGCTGGTGGAGGAGGCGAGATTGAAGATGATCTCCTGGTCCACCAAGTAACTTGAGATCTCTTCCAGATTACCTATGTCGGAGACGACCAGGACAATCTCATCCAGAAACCCCTTAAGATTGAACAGGTTGGCACCTTGATCCGGATAGGTCGCGTCGATCACCGTCACGGATGCACCTGCTTTCACCAGCCTCCTCACCAGATTGCTCCCGATGAATCCCAGTCCTCCTGTTACCAGCACCCTTTTACCCCGATAAAACTCCATCTCCCTGCCCTCCCGCATAGGATCCAAGGATTGCCTGGAAAAACCCGTTTTCTGCCTGGGACACGAAGCACCTTTCTCCGCGACTCGGCGGCGCGGCGCGATAAAATATGGGCCCAGTTTTGATGACCCGTTTTTTAGACGTTCTTTTGCCCAACAAGTTCTCTTTAAGACCCGCCATGGTGTGTTTGGGGACCGGCCCGTAGATATCCGCTCCCGCTCAGACAATTGTTAATGATTATCCCCATTATTCCCATTAGCTCCCCTTACTTACACGTGATCCCGCGATGGGCCCCATCTTTCGTCAACGCATGTACTTCCACGGCAAGGACGGGTCACTCGCCCTGCGGGGGAGGATGGCTTTTGGGGCCAGAGCGCGTGTCGACGGGCTGGAAGGCTAGCTTCAAAAGCTCCCAACCCATCACTGCCAGATGTTTGGGCCTGAAGAACTGGGATCGACCTGCACGGCGGGGCAAGTGGTCCACAGGCACCTCCTTGAAGCGGCAACCGCGGGACTGAAGGGCCCTGATCAACTCAACACAGATGGATCCACCCGATGATCGGAGGTCCAGGGAACGCACGATGTCGCCTCGCATGAGACGGAAATCACAATCCACATCCCTTATGGGAAGGCGAAACAAGAACCTCACCGTACAGTTGTAAGCATTTCCCAGGATTTTCCTATACCAGGGATCACTTCGGCGGATTTTATAGCCGTTTACGACATCTGCCCCCTTCCTTGCCTTATAAAGGAGCTCAAGCTGTCGCACGTCGTATTGACCATCGCCGTCGGTGTAGAATACCCAGTCCTTGGTGGAGTGGGCTATGCCTGTTCTTATCACTGCCCCGTATCCACGGTTTTTATCGTGATGTATCGCCTTGACCCCGGCATAGCGAGAAGCCAGCTCGTCCACGATGCGAGGGCTTTCGTCGGTGCTGCCGTCGTCTATGACGATCACCTCGTAATCGTCGGTGAGCTCTCCCAGCACGCGGAGGGCCTTTTACACCACTTCTGCAATGGTCTCACCATCGTTCTAACATGGAAAAAAGGCGCTTATGCCCTCTTTTTCCAACGGACTCATCCTCCCCTTCTCTTCGTGCGCCGTGGATAAATGTACACCAATGCCGCGAGAAGGAGAAAGAGGGCCAGGCTGGCCAAGCTCATAGCTTGGCCCAGTCTCAAGCCGGGAGGCTCGTACTTCAGGACCACAGAATGTTCGCCTGCCGGCACCGCCACTCCCGTGAGGACACCGTTGACCGAGAAAGGAGTCACCCTGTGGCCGTCCACCATCGCCTTCCATCCCCGCATGAAGTTCTGGGCTAAAACCAGGACAAAGGCGTCGGGGGCAGAGGTCTTCACCTCCAAGAGGTCGGGCTTTCTCTCGGCTCGCAATAGGGCTGGATCATCAACCGCCCTCACCCGATCCAATGCCTCCCGGAGGGTATCGTTTGCCTCCCCCTCCACCAGGTGAGCCGACTCGGCACCGCCTTCTTCCAGAGCGGATAGAGCCGCCTCTCTCCAATCTCGATGCCAGCGCAAACGGGTTAGGGCCATGACCCTTTCCTTCCTTTCGGGCAGCTGAAAGACCGCAAATCTTCCGTCGATGTACGAGAGCTCGTAGGGGAGCAGGGGATAGGAACGCCCGGTCGGGGTCACTTTCGATATTCCCAACACCTTCACGCCTTTAGGGCGAGATGAGCCGAAGATCAGCACGTTAAGGCGGTCTCCGATTCTTGCGGTCCCGAGATCCATCTCCAGGACTAAACCCTTTCTACCCCTGCCGTGCCCGGGGGACCTGAAGGTCACCTCCCGCAGGGAGGCGCATCCTTGAGGGCTGTCGGTGACCACCTCGGGAGAGTCAGCCCCTGGCTTCTTTAAAAGAGTCGCGTGGAACGGCCTTCCGGAGGGGGGTGCAGGACGATCTCCCAGCGCCCGCTGACTGATCTGCCGAACAGGTCGCCCACCACGAGAAGACAGAGGCGGGAAGGATCAGGAAAAGGAAGGGAGAGGACGGCACCGTCCACCCAACTGTCCGCCCTAAGCCCCAGGGAGAGGTCGAAGGCGGTTCCTCGCACGTGAACTAGCTCGGAAACGAGATATTCCACTCCCAATAAGCGATAGGCCTCCAGTTTATGCCGGTCCTGGGCCATGTCCAGGAATTGGTCCATGCGCCAAGGGGGGATGGTGGAGAAACCAGTGACGCACGGGATACCGTGGGAAAGAAGGCGGTTGGGCGCGAGCTGGTATTCGCTCTCCGGCACCCCGGGTTCCGTTAGCAGCGCTACGCGGCCCCCGCAAGATTCCGATAGGTTGCCAACCACGCCAGGCCTTCTCTCTGCCGCCCCCCTGGGCGGATAAGGGAAGAGCGAGTAGGAGATTAGAAGCACTTCGGCGGAGGCTGCGATCGCCAAGGCGGTCCGGAGGCGATTTCTCTTTTGTGGGTGAACGAGGGAAAGACGGCGAACGAACAGCACCAAAGCGCCAAAGGCGAAGGGGAGCAAGAACTCGGGCCGACTCAAGGAAAAAAACTGGATAGTTCCTGGACGAGTTTTTCGGGTTTTAGGGGGATGCCGCCCTTGAGGGGCCCTATGATGAGGGTGAAAAATTCCCGGAAGCCAAGGGGGTTTAGGTGTAACAATGCAATGGAGAGAAGCCCCATCGCGATAAGCGTCGCGAAGATAAAGCGGGCAGTGGTCCGTCTGGCGGAACGAAACATCGACCCTATTCTTGAGGCAGAACTAACTCCGATATCCGTGCATCCCCTATCTGTTATCCGCTGTATTCCCAGCCCTCCCAAGATGGCGAGGGAGAAGCAGGTAACCAGAATGAAACGACTGGAACCCTTGAGGACGTGGAAGCCGGGAATGCGTCTTACCAACGGCCAGAGAAAGCCAGCGTTGCCCAGGGACAGAAGGAGGAAGATAAGGCCAAGGGCGGCGAAGAGAATGGGAACCCTGTCCCGAGGTCGGCGCAGGGCAAAGGGTAGCAAGAGGAGGGGGATTATCCCCACGTAACAGTAGGTCTCCTCGAAGGTCCAGGCGCCTACATAACCTCCTTGGGCGATCCCCCTTCCGAAGATTTTTGGGAAAACCAAGCCCAATAGCTGCAAGGGGGGCAAGCTTCCCACGTTCGCAAGTTGTGGGTCCAAACCACTGGATCGGTAACTCTCCTTCACCAAGTGATAGCTGGGCAGGTTCTGAACCGATCCCAGTGCCGTGCCCAGAAGGAAGGATAATATAAACAGAGAAGCCCCCCAAGACAAGGTCTTAATTCGCTCTCCTCTGCTTTCTTCTTTGCCAACGAAGATTCCCAAGTACACGGGAACGATGAGTGCTTCCATGAGTGGAATCATCAGAAACCCCGCGAGGTATTGGAGCCCTATCACCAGCGCTGTACCCAATAACGGCAGTGAGCTTCTGTTGCGTAGGCCCATTTCCAGGAGGAGCAGGAAGAGGGGAAGGTAGGCCGCTGCCCAAACCATGTTGGGATGCACCAAGTGGGCAATCATGGCGCCCCCGAGGGAGAAGGATAGGCTCGACGCGAGGGACGGGAGGGGGCTTAACCCCATGTAGCGCGCATAAGCGTAAGTGAAGAGGGCGGATAGAAAGTAATGAAGGAAAAGGGAGCCTATGAGCCCGTCCAGCGAGGGGAGGAGCCAAAATAGGCGGTTTAGGGGATAAAAGGGCCCCAGCTCGCTGTCAGCAAATAGGGGGAAACCACAGTAAATGTAAGGGCACCAGTAATGCGTTGGTCCGGTCCTCATCAGATTTGCGAAGTACGACCACCCCGGATAATAGTAACTGCGGACGTCAGATATGTCTGGCGCTCTCTTCAGAAACAGCAAAGGGGTGAAGAAAAAGGCCACCGCGGCCGCCAACCCGGCAACGGCTGCCAAATCGCGAAGTTTGGCTTCCCTCCTCATTTTAGTTGGGGCCTCTCCCCCGACCATTCTGCCTGAGGGGTTAAATCCATCAACATGGCTTGGCCTTTGTTATCGGATCCGCTATCGGGCCGTTTGTGGGCCGTAGCGTACAAGAAACTCGTGTTCTATGGGGATTTTAATCTATAGAGATCTATAGAGCTTCCCTGGCCTCGTAAGTGGTCCGCCTGTCCCTAGGAGGGTCATTGTCGCCCGATTGGCTCTCGGGGATAATATGATCACGAATCACGAAAGGCGGTGAAGGCGATGCCCTTTTACGAGTATCGGTGTGAGGATTGCGGTGAGGTATTCGAACACTTCGCGCGCAGCATGTCAGAAGAGCTCAAGGCCTGCAAGATATGTGGCCGGGGCAGGGTGAAGAAGCTTTTTTCCACCTTCGGCTTCAAGAGTGGTTCGTCCTCATCGGGAGACTTCAGGTCCTCGGTGAGGGGTTCCGGATGTTCTGCCTGCACGTCCTCCAGCTGCTCCACCTGCAGGAGTTAGACAGGGGTGGGCGACTGCGATTGACCATCGATTTTAGGCGATGGTGAGCAGGGTGAGTGCATGCGAGGATGGATCGTTGCGATTAGCGCCCTTTTCGCGAACGGGATGGTTTTTCGGGCTTCCGTTGGAAATACGATCTCACGTGTGAGGAGGGGAGATGGAGGACTGGAGAGAGGCCAAGACGCTGGAGGAGCTTTACGAGGCCATCAAGGACTGCACCAGATGTGAGTTGGGCAAGGGCAGGACTCACATGGTCTTCGGGGTGGGCAATCCGGAGGCGGAGATCATGTTCGTGGGGGAGGCTCCGGGTTACCACGAGGACCTGCAAGGAAAGCCCTTCGTGGGTCCGGCGGGCCAGTTCCTCGACCAGCTGCTGCGCTCCATCGGACTTTCCCGGGATCAGGTGTACATAGCGAACACCCTCAAATGTCGTCCTCCCGACAACAGGGATCCCCTCCCAGGTGAACTCGAGAGATGTACCCCTTACCTGTTCAAACAAATAGAGATCATAAGCCCGCGGCTCATATGTACTTTGGGCAACCACGCAACCAAGACGCTCTTGCGTACCAGCGTCGGCATCACGCAGTTGCATGGGAAGTTGATCAGGAAGGACGACCTGGTCTACGTACCCCTCTTTCATCCCGCCGCCGCGCTCCACAAGCCGCCCCTTAAAGCGGTGTTGGTGGAGGATTTCCAGAAATTGGGAAAATACCTCGAGGAAGAAAGAAGAAAGTGGGAGAAGGCCGCCAAAGAGCCGGTCAGAGTGGAGGTGGAGCCGGAACAAATGGGCCTTTTCTGACCGAGGATGCAGCAAGCTGTCATGCGAGCCAGTGGTCACACGAGCCCTAAGAGCGTATCGGAGATTGACTTTTAAAGTGGGAGATTGCTTTTTGGCTGAGTTGGGACGTCGAGTTTAAGCAGGGTTGGCGGGAAGATAGGTTTGGGCCGAACAGATGGTCTGGAGAACGAGAGGATCTTCGGGAGCGAGGGCACTCCAATGCCTTGCCCAACACGGCTTTCCCGGGTGCGGGTAACCGCGGGTCTGTGGCCCGTGGTTTTTGGGAATCGATCACGGGTGAGGCTTGGTAGAATTCATATAAATGACTTTTATGAGGATTTTTCCTCCAATTCGTCGTGAAATGCGTCGGGTTGTTTCGTTTGTTGAGTTCCATGGTCGGAGGAGAAGCTTTGACGGTTCGTTTGATCACCCGTTCTGAGGACGAGACCGAGCAATGGGGAAGGAAACTGGCCTCCCAACTAAGAGAAGGGGACTGTCTTCTTCTGGTGGGAGAGCTGGGGGCCGGTAAGACTTGTTTTGTGAGGGGCATCGCCCAGGGGCTGGGGGTAGAGGAGAGGGTCACCAGCCCCACTTTCGTGCTCCTCAGGGAACATCGGGGCAGGATAGCCCTGTATCATCTCGACGCCTATCGTTTGGCGGGCCCGGAGGACCTATATCAACTGGGGGTGGAGGAACTGGCGGAAGGGGATGGGGTGCTGGCGGTGGAATGGGGCGATAAGGTGAGGGATTTCTTCCGAGACGATTACCTCGAGATAGAAATAAAGATCCTGGGCGATTCCGTGAGGGAGCTCTCCCTCATACCCCATGGGGACTCGTGGAAGACTAGGATGGAGGCGCTTTTCCCTCAACTTGGGGAAAACGGTGCCCAAGCGAAATGAAAGAACCGGAGAAAGAGGCATGAGACAGACCAAAGGCGAGGCCGTTTTGGCGGTGGACCTTTCCTACCCCGACGGTTTAGTGGCTCTTTCGGCGGGCGGGAGGTTCTATTGGCGGAGGGTGGAGGGATACCGCCGCGCTGCCGATCTTTTCCTCCTCGTTTCCGAAGTGTTGGGTCAGGCCGGGCTGGAACGAGATGACATAGGGGCTTTGGGCGTGGGAAGAGGCCCTGGGGCGTTCACCGGCGTGAGGGTGGCCGTCACGGCGGCCAAGTTCTTGGCCTGGGCTTGGGGGACACCCTTGGTGGCCCCATCGAGCCTCGAGGCCATGGCATTTTCCTGGCAAGGAGATAAGGGCTTGGTTTGCCCCTGTATGGACGCCAGGAGGAAGGAGTTCTATTTCGGGCTATACAGAAGGGACGAAGACGATCTGGAGGAGCTGGAGAGTCCCCTCCTTGGTTCCCTGGAGAGGGTGAGAGAGAAGCTCTCTGATTGGTCCAGGGCCCATGGCGAGGAGATATTATTGTTGGGCAATGCGGACGAAGCGGTAGCGGAAGGGCTTCCGTTGAAAGGGCGCCTGTACGTGGAGGGACCCCTGCCTGAAGGTCTTCTGGGGGCGGTTCGACGGAGCTTGGAGCGGGAGGAACTCGTCTCTCCCATGGAGCTCCTCCCCCATTATTTGAGGCGCCCGGACGCGGAGGAAGGCCGCAAGGGCTGCGTCTCATGAATTCCCACAGAGGGTTGCTTGCCCTTGCCTGAGCTATGGATTTCATGAAGGCTGACGTTAACGGGGTGATTCGTTTCTAGGTCCCATGTTTGCCATACGCCCCATGCTCAGAGAAGACCTGGAAGAAGTCCTCCAGCTGGAGGAGAGGGCCTTCCCTTGTCCCTGGACCCGAGGCATGTTCTTGGCCGAGCTGGAGGCGCCCGACTCGAGGTATCTGGTGGGCGAGTGTGAGCTCGGTCTGGCGGGCTACGGCGGTATTCGTGTTTTCTTGGAGGAGGCCCACCTCATGACCTTGGCGGTGAGGGAAGACCTCAGGAGGAGAGGGCTGGGCACCATGCTACTGGCCCGCTTGATATGGGAGGGGGTTTCCTTTGGGGCCCGCTGCATGACCTTGGAGGTTAGGCGATCAAACCTGCCCGCCATCTCCCTTTACCAGAAGTTCGGCTTCCGGGTGGTGGGGTTGAGGAAGGGCTATTACTCAGAAAGCGGGGAGGACGCTTTGGTGATGGAGGCTTCCGGCATAGCGGATGACGGATACCGGGACCGTTTGAAGGACCTGGTGAGATTTGGGGGAATGGGAGTTGACTGAGGGCAAAAGCGAATTGGTTTTGGGCATTGAGACCAGCTGTGACGAGACCTCGGCTTCGGTGGTGAGAGAGGGCCGGGAGATCCTTTCTTTGGTTATATCCTCCCAGACCGACCTGCACTCCCGTTACGGTGGGGTGGTGCCGGAACTCGCCAGCAGGGCCCATCTGGAGGCCCTCATGCCGGCGGTGGAGGAGTCCCTCAGGGAAGCAGGGGTGGGGCTCCGCGACATAGGGGCGGTGGCGGTGACCAGAGGCCCCGGCCTCATCGGCTCCCTGCTGGTGGGCCTCACCGCTGCCAAGGCCTTATCCTTCGCCCTGGACATTCCCTTGGTGGGGGTGAACCACTTGGAGGCCCACATATACGCGGTTTTCCTCGAACACCCAGAGGTGGGACCGCCCCTCGTGGCCTTCGTGGTCTCCGGTGGCCACACCGTTCTGGCATACATGCCCCGTCACCTGGAGTACGAGGTGCTGGGGGAGACATTGGACGACGCCGCTGGGGAGGCTTATGACAAAGTGGCCCGCTTGTTGGACCTGGGTTATCCCGGTGGCCCCATCATAGACCGACTGGCCCGCCAAGGGGATCCGGAGGCAGTGAGGTTCCCCCGAGCACTGATGCACGACGGCACTTACAATTTCTCCCTATCTGGCCTCAAGACCGCTGTCTCCAATTACGTGAGGCAAGCCAGGGCGTCCAACAGGGCATTCCGGGTGGAGGATCTGGCAGCCTCCTTCCAGGCGGCGGTGGTGGAGGTCCAAGTGGAAAAGATCGCGCGGGCCGCGCTGGAAAAGGGTGTGGGCCAGGTGGTGATAGCCGGAGGGGTGGCCGCCAATTCTTATCTCCGGGAAAAACTGAAAGAGAGACTAGACCGTCACGGCATTTCCCTTTTCTATCCCTCCATCAAGCTCTGCCTCGACAATGCGGCCATGGTAGCGGCGCTGGGCTACTATCTGTTGCGGGAAGGGAAGACCTCGGATCTGGGCTTGGAAGCCACGGCGGTGCTTCCCATTGGTTCCCCGTGACGGCCGACTCATCTAGGCCCCCTTCTAACAGATTTTTCCGCCTTCGGAACGACCGTCGATCCTGATCGGCGGCATGAAACCCTACGAACCCTCCTCGCGGGAATTTTGATCGTTTTCTTCATGCGGTAGAACTGGTCGTGACGGAAAGAGTTCTGGTTCGGCGCGGCTCCTCGCGAGAATCGGTGTGAAAAACCCCCAAGCGCGCGACTGACGATACAGGCGAGGATTAGGTGCATTCACTGTCTTTCCTGGTCTTATCGTGAAGTTTGCCGACGAGGATAAAATTTCACGGAAGGGGTCCCTTGCAAGGAAGGGCTGCCTTGTGCTTTCAGTTCAGTGTCTCCGTAGAGTAGATTTGATCGCTGTTGGGCCACATTGGGAAACCACAATAGGAAATTTTTGTTGTAAAATGAAAAATCAAATTTTATGGATTCCCGATTCTTGTCCGAATGGGCGCGCGTCTTGAGAGCGAGGACCCGCCGGTTCAATGGACGCCATGGCCGACCAGGAGATCCATAGGCTCTTAGAGGAAAACCGCCGTTTGCGGGGCGAGATTGAGGCCCTGAGGCGGAAAGTGAGAGAGCTGGAGGCCGAGTCCTTGCGAGCCAGGCGAGCAGAGTCCAAAGCTCAGGAGCGCCACGAACAGCTGCTCTCCATCCTCGATTCCTTGAGCGAAATAGTTTACGTGGCGGATCCCCATACCTATGAGGTCCTCTACGCCAATCGGGTGCTAAAGGAGAGGTTCGGGAGAGATCCCACCGGGGGTTCGTGCTACCGGGAATTTCAGGCAAGGGAGACCCCCTGCGATTTCTGCAACAACGTCGCGCTTTTAGAAAATCCCGACAAGCCCATTTATTGGGAATACCACAACCCCATCCTGGGACGCGACTTCTTCATAGTGGACCGCCTTATCCTCTGGCCAGACGGTAGGCGGGTGCGATTCGAGATGGCATTGGACGTGACCGACATGAGGAGGAGGGAAAGGGAACTCGCCGCCGTTTACGAGGCCGCGCCGGTGGGCATGGGACTTGTCTCCTACCCAGATAGGGTGCTGCTGCGGATTAACCCCAGGTTATGTCACATGTTGGGGTACCGAGAAGAGGAGCTCTTGGGAAAGCCCGCCCGCATCCTTTATCCCGATGAAGAGGAATACCGGAGGGTGGGGGACGTGAAGTACAGGATGATTGAGGAAAAAGGGGTAGGGAGCATGGAGACGAGGTGGGTGCGGCGGGATGGTATGGTTATCGATGTGCTGTTGAGCTCCGCTTTCATGAATCCTGATCGCCCTTCGGAGGGCACCCTCTTCACCGCCCTGGACATCACCGAGATGAAGAGACTCCGGGAATATCGTGAAAGGGCCACTCGTTTGGCTCTCGGGCTGGGGCCGGATTCCAAGGAGAACGTCCTATCCCTACTTTCGGGAGCGAGGGAGCTGGCGTCCTGCAGCGACGTGTACCTCCAGTCTCGCACCTCGGGGGGCATCCGGGTGTTTCATGCCTCGGAAGAGGGACGCCAGGTGATAACCCTGCGGGGCGAGGAGTCTTCGAGATCCCTCTTGGTCAAGGAGATTTTAGCTTTAGCCCCGGATGCCTATTTCCTTGAAGACGAAAGAATCTCAGCCGCGGCGCTCAAGGATCCCGTCATCTCCCGCAGGCCGCACAGGTCCCTTTTGGCCGTTCCCCTCAAGAAGGCTGGAGAGCAGATGGGACTTTTGGTGGCCACCGACCTGAAGGCAAGGGAATGGAAGGCCGAGGAGGTGGAAAATCTGCTGTTTTTGTCTGGCTCTCTAGCCCTGGAGCTGGAGAGGATGAGAAGGGAGGAGGAGCTCAGGGACTTCATCGACGTGGCCGCCCACGAGCTCAGACACCCGGTGGCCATCCTGGCGGGTTACTCCGCCACTCTAAGGGCCCACGGCGACAGGCTGGGTGAAAGGGAGAGGGATGAAATCACGCGGGCCATCGAAGAGGGCGCCTATCGTTTGGCCAACTTGTCCGTGAAGCTCATGGGAGCGGCAAGGCTGCAGAGAAAGGACGTTTCTCCCACCATGGGAGAGGTCGAGCTACACTCCGCCATCGGAAAGGCCATCGGGGAATTGAGGGCCCGGGGATTTTCCGGCCCGGTGGATTACGGGGAGGTGGAGCCGGGAACGAAGGTGTGGGCGGACCCGGACATGTTCCACGATCTATTGGTCATACTGGTGGAGAACGCCTTCATCTATGCGGATCCGGGAGCAAGGGTGGAGATAATGGCCTCAGAGAAAGGAGGCACGGTCGAGGTTTCGGTGCTGGACAGAGGCAGGGGAATTCCTCCCCAGTTTCGGGAGAAAGTGTTCGAGCGCTTTTTCCAAGTGGAGGACGCACTCCATCATTCCACGCCTGGATTGGGAATTGGCCTCTTCCTGGCTCGTGAGATCGTGAGGCTTCACGGCGGAAGGATATGGAACGAGCCTAGGGAAGGTGGTGGCACCGCCTTCCGCTTCACCTTACCCTCCGCTCGTTAGGAATGTCCCGGTATCGTCTCGCAAAAAGTTCTGGGAAATTCCTGGCGAGTCCCTTGATTTCCGCCTCGCCCTATATTATTCTCTTATTAGCACTTGGCATAGCCGAGTGCTAACAGTTTGAATGGGGGAGTGACAGCACTCACATCGACGAAATGATAGCTACGCGTTTTACGGTTACTCGGATATGTGCGGTCAAGCTGAATGAAATGGTTTCCAGGCCGTGTTCTGAAGGCTTATTACCTCCTCCAGGAGGTAGGCGAAGCGTGTGAGAAGGGAAGTAGAAGGTAGAGGACAGGAGGGATGTGAGGATGAAGCTGAGACCGCTGGGAGACAGGGTTATCGTGAAGCCTGGCGAGAGCGAGGAGAAGACCCCTTCCGGACTGGTGATCCCTGACACCGCAAAGGAGAAACCGCAGCAGGGAACGGTCATAGCGGTGGGCCCTGGCCGTTACGAGGACGGCAAGTACGTGCCCATGGAGGTGAAGGAAGGGGACACCGTGATCTACTCGAAGTACGGGGGGACCGAGGTGAAGATAGATGGCGAGGAACACCTGATCCTGAGCGAGAGGGACATCCTGGCCGTGGTGGAGAAGTAGTTGCAGTCGTCGATAGACCTATCCTGAAGGAGGATGATGCAGGATGGCGAAGGAGATCAAGTTCGACGAGGAAGCCAGACGCTTGCTGGAGGCGGGCGTTAACAAGCTGGCGGACACGGTGAAGGTGACCCTGGGTCCCAAGGGGCGTAACGTGGTGCTGGAGAAGAAGTTCGGGGCCCCGGTGATCACCAATGATGGCGTGACCATCGCCCGCGAGATCGAGGTAGAGGACGTCTGGGAGAACTGCGGTGTGCAACTGGCCAAGGAAGTGGCCACCAAGACCAACGACGTGGCTGGCGACGGAACCACCACCGCTACGGTGCTCGCCCAGGCCATGGTGCGGGAGGGACTGCGCAACGTGGCCGCTGGTGCCAACCCCATGGCCCTTAAGCGAGGCATCGACAAGGCCGTGGAGATGGTGGTGGAGGAAATCAAGAAGATGGCCAAGGAAGTGGAGACCAAGGAAGAGATCGCCCGGGTGGCCGCCATCTCCGCGGACTCCGAGGAAGTGGGCCAGATCATCGCCGATGCCATGGACAAGGTGGGCAAGGACGGCGTGATCACCGTGGAGGAGTCCCAGACCTTCGGGATCAGCTTCGAAGTGGTGGAGGGCATGCAGTTCGACAAGGGATACCTTAGCCCCTATATGGTGACCGATCCCGAGCGCATGGAGGCCGTCCTGGACGATCCATACATCCTCATCGCCAACCAGAAGATCAGCGCCATCGCCGATCTGCTGCCGGTTCTGGAGAAGGTCATGCAGGCGGGTAAGCCCCTCCTGGTCATCGCCGAGGACGTGGAGGGCGAGGCCTTGGCCACCCTGGTGGTCAACAAGATCCGCGGCACCTTCCAGTCGGTGGCGGTGAAGGCGCCCGGGTTCGGCGACCGGCGCAAGGCCATGCTGCAGGACATCGCCATCGTCACCGGCGGCCAGTGCATCAGCGAGGAGCTGGGCATCAAGCTGGAGAACGTTACCCTGGACATGCTGGGTAGGGCCCGCCAGGTGAAGGTGACCAAGGAAGACACCATCATCGTGGAGGGCCAGGGCGATCCGGAGGCCATAAAGGGCAGGATCAACCAGATAAAGGCGGAGATCGAGAAGTCCGACTCCGAGTTCGACCGGGAGAAGCTCCAGGAGCGCCTGGCCAAGCTGGCGGGCGGCGTGGCCGTCATAAAGGTGGGCGCCGCCACCGAGGTGGAGCTGAAGGAGAAAAAGCATCGCATCGAGGACGCCCTTTCCGCCACCAAGGCCGCGGTGGAGGAGGGCATCGTGCCCGGTGGTGGCGTGGTCCTGGTGAACGCCATAAACGCCATCAAGACCGATGACCTGGAGGGCGACGAGAAGACCGGCGCCGAGATCGTGAAGCGCGCCCTGGAGGAGCCCCTCCGGCAGATAGCAAACAACGCCGGAGCCGAGGGTTCGGTGGTGGTGGAGAAGGTCAAGAGCTTGCCTCAGGGTCACGGCTTCAACGCCCTCACCGGCGAGTACGTGGACATGGTGAAGGAAGGCATCATCGACCCGGCCAAGGTGACCCGTTCCGCCCTCCAGAACGCCGCTTCCATCGCTGGGCTTCTGCTCACCACCGAGGCGGTGGTCTGCGAGAAGCCGGAGGAGGAGAAGCAGGGCGCCGGCATGCCCCCGGGCATGATGTAACTAAACGGCTGAAACCGAAGGGAGGGGCGACGCCCCTCCCTTTCTTTTTCCCGTCATCCCGCGGATCGAGCGAAACGACGTTTTCGCCAAGGCCTTTTTGGCCAAGGGGGTAGAGTCCGGCTATTCAAGTGTAAGGATGGCGGGCGTATAGATCGCCCTCCCGAAAGCGCTAAATCGTCAAAGCTTTCCCATAGGCTTCGACGTGGGGAGAGGTGGACGGTGATTGTTGCGCACTTCGCGATGGCAATTCACCGCCACGAAGAGTTTCTCTTCGCCAAATTTATGGAACTTGCGGGGTTGAATGGGATCCATCGCGGGCCCCTAAAGCTCCTCCTGCCCTTTCCGGTTTACGGTATGGGATCAGCAAGTTCGTACCATCTAAGGACTCAGGAACTTTCCGAACTCAAGGGTCCCCACTGTTTGTTGAAAATCGTAGGCCTCGCGGGACAACCGAGTGCTTGACACCGCTGGGAAGGAGTATAGTAATGGATATTTAAATAAATAGGGAAAAGTGCTCATTAAGGGATAGACGGATAGGCGATTACTCGCTTCCGTTGGGTTCACCGCAGATAACCAATGGCCGCAAAGGGAAAAGGGATTTCGTGATTCGGTGATCGGTTGTCTTCAATGGAGGTAAACATGGAAATCGAGATAGGGATGGGAAAATCGGGAAGAAGAGGATACGGTCTGGATGAGATTTCCATCGTGCCCTCGCGGAGAACCCGTGACGCGGACGACGTGGACATAAGCTGGGAGATAGCGGGATTCCGTTTCGAGCTCCCTCTCATGGCCTCGGCCATGGACGCGGCGGTAGACGTCAACATGGCCATAGCCATCGGAAAGCTTGGTGGGCTGGCGGTGCTGAACCTGGAAGGGCTTCAGACCCGCTACGAGGATCCTGGCCCTGTGTTCGAGGAGATAGCCTCCTTGCCGGATGACGAGGCCACCCGGGGAATCCAGAGGGTTTATAGAGAGCCCATAAAGGAAGAACTCATCTACCGCCGGGTACGCGAGATCAAGGAGGGCGGCGTGGTGGCCGCCGCCTCCCTCACCCCCCAGAGGGTGGAAAAATATTACAAAATCGCCTTGGAGGCGGGTCTGGACATATTGGTGATCCAGGGTACAGTGGTCTCTGCCGAACACGTGTCCACCCGTACCGAGCCCCTTAACCTCAAGAAATTCATCTCAGAGCTGCCCATCCCCGCCATAGTTGGCGGTTGCGCCTCCTATTCCACCGCCCTCCACCTGATGCGCACCGGCGCAGTGGGGGTTTTAGTGGGAGTGGGACCTGGGGCTGCCTGCACCACCCGAGGGGTTTTGGGAGTGGGGGTCCCTCAGGCCACCGCCTTGGCCGACGCTGCTGCTGCCCGGGTGAGACATCTCACCGAGACCGGAAATTACGTCCACGTCATCGCCGACGGAGGTATGCGCACGGGAGGCGACATCGCCAAGGCCATCGCCTGCGGGGCAGACGCGGTGATGCTGGGCTCCCCCATAGCTTCCGCCCTGGAGGCGCCAGGGCTGGGCTACCATTGGGGCATGGCCACCTTCCATCCGGAGCTTCCAAGGGGTACCCGGGTGAGGACGGAGCGGAAATGGACGCTCAAGGAGATATTGGTGGGTCCGGCCCACGAGAACGACGGTACGGTTAACCTGTTCGGGGCGCTGCGAATGGCCATGGCCACCTGCGGCTACGAGAACATAAGGGATTTCCAGAGGGCCGAGGTGATGGTGGCCCCCAGCATCCGCACGGAAGGTAAACAGCTGCAGTTCCAGCAGGGAGTAGGAATGGTGAAGTGATGCGTCTCGACCCATATACCCACCCTCATCAGGCTCTATCGCATTAGGAGGGAAAGTTGGAAAAACTCCCCAACGACAGCGTCTTGGTGGTGGACTTCGGTGCCCAGTACGCGAAGCTCATCGCCCGCCGAGTCCGAGAATGCAAGGTCTACTCGGAGATCGTGCCCCATAACGTGACACCGCAGGAAGTGAGGAGGAGAAAACCCAAGGCCCTGATCTTCTCCGGAGGTCCTTCCAGCGTTTATCAGGAGAACGCCCCCGTCCCCCATCCCGAGCTCATGGACCTGGGGATACCCATCCTCGGCATCTGCTACGGCCATCAACTGCTGGCCCGTATGCTGGGAGGCAGGGTAGAGGCCACGGGGGTCAGGGAATACGGGGGCACGGACCTGAGGGTGGTGGGAGAAAGCCTTCTGTTCCACGACTTACCGGCGGAACAAAAGGTGTGGATGAGTCACGGGGACTCGGTTACGGAAGCCCCTCCTGGATTCCGGGTGACCGCGGTGACGGCGGGGTCCCCGGTGGCGGCCATGGAGAACCCGGATAGGCGGATCTACGGAGTCCAGTTCCATCCCGAGGTGGTCCACACCCCCCACGGTATGGACATCCTAAAGAACTTCCTCTACCTGGCGGCCGACTGCCTTCCCACCTGGACTATGGTCTCCATCATCGAGAAGGCGGTGGAGGAGGTGAGGGAGCAGGTGGGGGACAACCGCATCATATGCGGCCTCTCCGGGGGAGTGGACTCGGCCACCGCCGCCGTTTTGGTGCACAAGGCGGTGGGAGACAGGCTCACCTGCGTTTTCGTGGACCACGGGCTTATGCGCAAGGGGGAGCCGGAGCAGGTGGAGGACACCTTCCGGCGTCATTTCAGGATGAACCTCATCCACGTCAAGGCCCAGGATCGCTTCCTCCGTAGGCTGAAAGGGGTCGTCGACCCCGAGATGAAGAGGAAGGTGATCGGGGAGGAGTTCATCCGGGTCTTCGAGGAGGTGGCCCGGGAACTAAAAGACGTTCGCTACCTAGTCCAGGGTACCTTGTATCCGGACATAATCGAGAGCGGGACGGGAGATGCGGCCAAGATCAAGTCCCACCACAACGTGGGGGGGCTGCCCGAGGACATGGATTTCATATTGGTAGAGCCCCTGCGGGATCTCTTCAAAGACGAGGTGCGCGCGGTGGGGGAGGAGCTGGGCTTGCCGGAAGAGATCGTGTGGAGGCAACCCTTCCCTGGACCCGGTCTGGCCATACGCATCATAGGTGAGGTGGATGCCGAGAAGCTGCGCATATTGCGGGAGGCTGACGAGATAGTAGTTGAGGAGATAAAAAGGGCGGGACTTTACCGCAAGCTCTGGCAGTCCTTCGCCATCCTACCCGACATCAAGACCGTCGGGGTTATGGGGGACGAGCGCACTTACGCCTATCCGGTGATCGTACGGGCGGTGACCAGCGAGGATGCCATGACCGCCGATTGGGCCCGGCTCCCCTATGAGGTTTTGGAAAGAATTTCCAACAGGATCATCAACGAGGTGGACGGGGTGAATCGGGTGGCCTACGACATCAGCTCCAAGCCCCCGGCCACCATCGAATGGGAGTGACCTCGCTCCCTTTCGCGGGTTCCTCTTTCAAGCGGTTCCTAACCCCGTTCCCTCCGAGCTAATCGAAAGACCCGGCGGAACATCTCAAAATACCAAACTATTGGGACTTAGAGAGGCTTTCCGCCTGCCAGGTGGCAGGGGCGCGTCGGGTTTTTCCGGGGAAGGCCTCAAGCCCCCGGCCGCCGGGATGTCGGGGTCAAGGGCAGGGGTGTTCCACCTTCCGCCTGAGCACTTCGACTCACATGTCTCCAGAACGCTAACGTCCTTCAGGAGGGGAATCAGGTCTGGCAGCAATTCACCCCTGGCCTCCGATACTCTTCTCGATCAATCGGCGTAGGCTCTCCACCATGTTCTTGAAGGCTTCCTCCAGGACGGCGAACTCGCTCTTCTCGTCCACTTCGACCTCCACGTCCAGGTCCCCTTCCATGACCTTGGCCGCCGCGCCGGCCAGCCTCTCCACGGGACGCGTGATCCTTGAGATGATCAGGCGCCTCAGGACTATTAGCACTATCACCGCCAAAACCGCGATCGCCATGGCCAGAAACCCCAACAGGAAAGCCATATTGCTCGTCCTCTCTTGCTCGAGCGCGGACTCCATCCGGGTGATCTCGTCGTGCATGGGCCGGGAGCAGACTATGTATATGCGGGTGTAAGGGACCAGGGGGCTGAAGGGGTGGAGGACCACGAGGTGTTCTCCCGTGAGGCCCAGTTCGGGAATCCCTTCTTCGAGCCAAAGATAAGTATCCCCGTTTTTTATGGAGGCCACGATTTTCTCCGGCACTTGAGCGCTGTAGATCCATCTCTCGTCGCTGGCGAGATATATGACGTTTTCCGCGGGACGATCCCCAAAAGGCTCCACCAGGAGGACCACCAGGATGGCGTCCAATCCGTTCAGGCCCCTTTCCACCATGGAGCGGAGCTCCTGGCTGAGTTCCCTTTGAACTGGTAGCACCTCTTTTTGGAAGAAGCCCTCCAAGGTCTCGTTCGGAGATATGGAGGTCAGTCTCTCCACCGCCCGTTGACCGGTGAAGTATGAGATATAATCGGTCGAGGATTTTATGGTCTCGGCTTGGGATTTGAGCAAGACCTCCTGGCTCTTGCGGGTCAGCCGGTTCATGGACCTGTTGAGGAGCAGAATGGTGGCTAGGGTGAAGACCAAAAAGACCGCAAGGGTCAGGCCGGTGACGGTGTAGAGCATTCGATACCTGGGCTTTCCTCGGTCTGTGAGTCCTTCCCTTCGCATCCTTTCCTCCTCCATCTCGCTTTTCACGCGACGAGCTAACTCAAGTTATGGAGGGTCTGCGGGCCTTATCCTCGCCCAAAAGGAAGGCCAATTTGTGGGCAAAAGGACGATATTGAGGATGCAGTGGGGGCAGCCGCCGACTTCAGGGTTTCCAAGGCGGGGTCGGCGGGGCACGCTATGATAACTTGGATATCGAGGGATCGATCTTTGGAGATGGAATAGGTTGTGCCGGCTTACCGGAGACCTTCCCCCAGGCCCAGGCCCTGGGGGTGCTTACGTGAAAAGCGAGGGGTTTATGTCGTTTCCGCGCAGGCAGTCTATACTCACAGAGCCTCCTGGCCGCTACCCCTGGAAAATAGGGAGGGATGTGTCGGCATCGTCGAGCTCGTGACGGGATTTCAGGTAGGTTGAGGAAGGCCGCGTATGAGGAGCGAGATCCGTTACATACTGGAGGATCTTAACCCCGAGCAGAGGGAAGCCGCCCTGCATTTCCATGGCCCGCTCTTGATATTGGCGGGGGCGGGAAGCGGCAAGACCCGGGTGCTCACCTATCGGGTGGCCCTTCTCATAGCCACCGGCACAGCTCACCCGGCCCAGGTGTTGGCCATCACCTTCACCAACAAGGCGGCGGAGGAGATGAGGCTGCGGATCCACAGGTTGGTGGGAGAAGGAGCGGATAGGGTGTGGGTCTCCACCTTCCACGCCGCCTGCGCCCGCATCCTCCGCAGGGAGGCGGAAAGAGCGGGGCTTGGCGGTAACTTCGTGATCTACGACGAAGATGACCAGCTGCGCCTGGTGACCAAGGTGGCCAAGGAACTCGGCGTGGATGTGAAACGGTTTCCGCCCCGTTTGCTCCGGTCAGAGATCGAGAGGGCCAGGAACGAGCTGTTTTCGCCCGATGATATGCGCAGAAAGGCTGAAAACGAGATGGAGGAGGTGGCCGCCGCCGTGTACGGGGCTTACGAGGAGCAGTTGCGGCGGAACAACGCGGTGGACTTCGGCGGCCTGCTGCAGAGGACGGTGGAGGTGTTCGAGGGTTATCCGGAAGTACTCGAGCATTACCGGAGGATGTTCCTCTTCATAAACGTGGATGAGTACCAAGACACCAATCCGGCCCAGTACCGCCTGGTGCGCCTCCTGGCCGACGGTCACCGCAACCTTTGCGTGGTGGGCGACGACGACCAGGGCATCTACTCTTGGAGGGGGGCGGATCTCAGGAACATCCTGGAGTTTGAGAAGGACTTCCCCGACTGCAAGGTGGTCCGGTTAGAGCGCAATTACCGCTCCACCCGGAACATCCTGGAGGCTGCCAATCACGTGGTGGCCAAGATACCTTGGAGGAAGCCAAAGAGGCTTTGGACGGAACGAGAAGAAGGAGAAAAGATAAAATACGCGCGCTTGGCCAGCGGGGAGGAAGAGACTGCATTCGTGGTCAACGAAATACTGCGCCTTACCGGGGAGAAGAGATATGCGTTACGGGACATAGCCATCTTTTACCGCACCAACGCCCAGTCCCGTCCCTTCGAGGAGGCCTTCCTGAGGATGGGGATCCCCTACAAGCTGGTGGGCGGCTTCAAGTTCTACGAGCGCAAGGAGGTCCGAGACGTCCTGGCTTACCTAAAGCTCACCGTGAACCCAGACGATTCCGTGAGCCTACGCCGAATAATCAACGAACCTCGGAGAGGAATCGGGGAAACCACTCTTGCCCATTTGGAGGACCACGCCAGGAGGGAGGGGATCTCGCTATGGGAATCCATCGCCCGCGCGCAGGAGATTCCCCACCTATCCTCAGGGGCCAGGAGGAAACTGGAGGAGTTTCACCGCTTGATGGTCCTGCTTTCGGAGAGAGCGAGGTCACTTCCGGTACCTGAGCTCATCCAAGAGATACTGGAAAGGACTGGTTATGCCGATGCCCTGACTCGCGAGGGCACCTTGGAAGCCGAGAGCCGGCTGGAGAACCTGGAGGAGCTCAAACGGGCGGCGGCGGAGTTCGAGGCCCTGCATCCGGGGGAGGGGGTGGAGGGATTCCTCCAGATGGCCTCTCTGGTGTCCGAGGCCGACCTCTATGACGAGGAGGAAGGCGCAGTTACCCTGATGACCTTGCACAACGCCAAGGGATTGGAGTTCCCCGTCGTCTTCATCGTGGGGATGGAGGACGGGATTTTCCCTCACCTCCGTTGCATGGGACGGAGGGAGAGCATGGAGGAGGAGAGGCGCCTCTTTTACGTGGGCGTGACCCGAGCCAAGGACCTCTTATACCTCACGGGGGCCATGTTCAGGTCCTGGTACGGGGAGTACCGGCCCTACCCCGAGTCCCGCTTCATCTCGGACATCCCCTCAGATTATCTCGAGGTGGTCTCCGTCCCCTCGGCCATCGACTTCTCTGGATTCGGGAGGTGGGGGGAGAGGGACCGGGAGAGGGAGAGGGCGCTGGCTGCATCCCTCAAGGTGGGCGACCGGGTTTATCACGACAAATGGGGCGAGGGGGTGGTCAGGAGCATGGAAACCGGCAGGGACGGGACCGAGGTGCTGGTGGAGTTCCCGGGGGAAGGAGAAAAGCTCCTGCTTTTGAAGTACGCGCCGTTGAGAAAGATTTGAGGTGAAGATCGAAAAGTTCACCTGGCTCGTGAGGGTTTCGTCGCCGGCAGGGCTTTGACGCAACGGCTTGAGCGAAAGAGCGGTGCCGAAGGCGTCTGGGGTACATGGCTGTGGCGTGAAGGGTCGGTTTGACGCTCATCTGGTCGTGGCCTATTTTCTCCCCGTTTCTCGTTGATTCGGGGGGAGCGCGAATTGAGGTGAGCGCAAGGCGGGCGGACCGTAAAGCAGGACCGGTATCGATGAAGGCATGCAAGCCTTCCACGATCGCGGGCCTTTGTCTTATGGGCGAGAGGGTGGGCGAACGTTAAACCTCTGGCCCTCCAAACTTTTTGACTTGAGAGTCAACGCGTCTCGCCGTCAGGTCATCTTCATGGCCCGGAGCAGCCTTTCCACCGCCCTTTTCCCCACTTCCTCCATGAGCTTCAACTGATCCTGGACGGGGATATACGGGTTCTCGTCTGTCTCTTCCTCCAGAGGAAACCGTTCCAAAGCGTATCCACTGCCCCGGCTCGCGATGCGGTTCTCCCGGTTGTCCAGCAGGTAGGCGGTGAGGTGCACGAAAGCGAAGGCGGCGTCTGGACCTTTTGCCCCCCCGTGGAACCTGGGATGACGGAAAAGATAGGCGTCCACCTCGGGGAGGAAGAGGTAATCGGGGTCGTATACTTCCTGGATGCGGAGGAAAAGGTCGGTGGGGACCTCCTCCACTTCCTGGGAAATGCGCCTTATCTCCTCCGGTTCGGGGATCCGGTAAAACACGAGTCGGGACAGGGTTTCCTGGACGTGACGGGGCAATACCGCTTCGGCGTGACGGAGAAACTCCTCTCTCTCAGAGCTGATCAAGCGCAGCGGGCTTGATCCCGAGCTGGGGTAGAGTTGGCAGCCCACGGATTGTGAAGGGTCGATGTCCCCGTCCCTGTCAAGAAACTCGCCGATTTCCTCGGGGATCGCCACCCTCTCGCCGCTCACCACGAAGGGCATGGTGACCACCACCATCACCGGCACCGGCCTTCCGCCGCAGCGAGGGCAGAGGGAGAGGCCGGGCTCCACGGGAAGGTTGCAGCGGGGACAGCATATCCCTTCCACCGATTCACTACCTCCGCGCCACAAACCAAGCCGATGCCGTCGCTCACTTCTGGTCGTCATACATATCGACTTCCGTTTTGGCCGGCTTGAACCCGGAACAGGCGAGATATATCGTTTATGCGGCGAGAGGAATGTGCGGCGAGAGGGATTTCTCCGGTTTCCGGGCGTGAACTGAACCGTGGTCAGTATTCTACCTGAGGAAGTCGATGGTATAATGATTTGGGTCTAAAATCTGCTTATTTCGCGATGGCTGTCAAACTGAAAGGAGGTCGGAAAATTGCTGGTTCCCTATCGGGGAAGCTCCCCTGAGGTGTCCCCGGAGGCCTTTGTCGCCCCGGGAGCCATGCTGATAGGTCCGGTAAAGGTGGGACCCCACGCCAGCATATGGTTCAACGCCGTCTTGAGGGCGGATCGCGGAGAGATAGAGGTGGGGGAGTACACCAGTGTTCAGGATTGCTGTGTGCTGCATGGGCCGGTCAAGGTGGGGGATTACGTTACCGTAGGCCATGGCGCCATCATCCACGGGGCCACTGTCGAGGACAACTGCGTGGTGGGGATGAACGCGGTGGTGCTGGACGGCGCCGTGGTGGGCAGGGGCAGCATCGTGGCAGCAGGGGCGGTGGTTCCTCAGGGAATGCAGGTGCCCCCCCACTCCCTGGTGGGGGGCGTGCCGGCGAAGGTGATCAAGGAGCTGCCCCCGGAAAACGAGAAGGCTCTGCGGGACAGCGCCGTGGCCTATTTCGAGTTCGCAAGACCCCACAAGGAGGCCGGGCTGTAGGTCTTCGTCTTCGAGGGGCCGGTGCCTCTCCGGCAAAGGTTTGGCATCGGGTCCTTCTGTGGATATAGGAGCAGGGAAAAGCGCCCGCGGGGGCGCTGGGAGGTCTCGAGTCCGAGGAGGTGGGCCATGCAGGAGAAGGTCGCCGTGGCGGGCATAGGTTTCACCCGCTTCGCCCCGGTCACCCCCGACGTTTCCTACCGCGAGTTGACCTACGAGGCGGCGGTCAAGGCCTATGAGGAAGCTGGCATCGAACCCAAGGACGTGGACTCGTTCATCTGCACGTCCGAGGACTTCCTGGAAGGTTACAGCATCGCCGACGAATACTGCAACGACCAGTTGGGGGCGGTGCTTAAGCCGGTGCAGAGCATTACCGGGGAGTTCCTCCAGTCCTTGGCGGTGGGGGTCATGCACATCCTCACCGGGCGTTTCGACATCGTGGTGGTGCAGGCCATGAGCAAGGCCAGCAACGTCAAGACCATTTCCGAGATGATGAATTTCGCCTTCGACCCCGTCCTCAATCGTCCCCTGGACCTCACCCCATGGTTCGTGGCGGGCCTGGAGATGAGGAGGTTCCTGGCCGAGGGAAGGGCCACCAGGGAACAGTGCGCGGCGGTGGTGGTGAAGAACCGGGGCAACGCCCTCCTCAACCCATCCGCGGCCTATGGAGCTAGGTTGACCTTGGAACAAGTGCTCTATTCCGAACCGTTGGCGGAACCGGTGAGGACCTTGGACGTAGCACAGCACGCCGACGGGGCGGTAGTGGTTGTGCTTTGCTCCCCCAAGGTGGCCCCGAGTCTCACGGACAAGCCCGTTTGGATAAGGGGGATAGGCTGGGCGTCGGAAAGCCCCACCCTGGAGAGCAGGGACTGGACCGACGCGATCTCCGTGCGGCTGGCGGCGGATATGGCTTACAGGATGGCTGGGATAACCTGTCCCGCCAAGGAGATAGACTTCGCCGAGGTGAACGACGAGATCTCCTTCAAGGAGTTGCAGCATTTGGAGGCCCTTCGCCTTTTCGCCGAAGGACAGGCGGGTTGGGCCACGGAGAACGGCGTGACCTCTTTGGAGGGAGACCTGCCGGTGAACCCCTCGGGGGGCGACCTGGGAGTGGGCCACCTGTTCGAGTGTTCCGGAGCCCAAAAGTTCGTCGAGGTGGTGTTGCAGCTTAGGGGGGAGGCCGGTCCCCGCCAGATACCCGACGCCGGGGTGGGGTTGGCCCAGTCTTGGAGGGGGATCCCCACCACCACGGCGGCGGTGGCGGTGCTGAGCGCGGATTGAGGGAGGTGATCCGGATGGCTTACAGGAAAGTGGCCATTGTCGGGGCGGGGATGACCAAGTTCGTGCGCCGGGCCCAAGAGACGGGCAGGGAAATGGCTTACCAAGCCGCCCGCATGGCTTTGGACAGCTGTGGCATGACACTGAAGGACATCGAATGCGTGGTGGTGGGCTCTGCGCCCGATGCCTTCGATGGGGTTCATATGAAGGGCGAGTATCTCTCCAGCGGGGCTGGAGGCTGGAGGAAACCTTACATGAGGAATTTCGTGGGGGGCGGGACCGGGGTGTTCGCCCCCATTCACGGTTGGTTGCACGTGGCCTCGGGGATGTTCGACACTTGCCTGGTGGTGTGCTCCGAGAAGATGAGTTCCTGTCACCCACATCCTCAAGGCGCTTTCAAGACCATCTTTGACCACACCACCGAGCAAGCCTTGGATCCCACCCTGATATGGATTTTCGCCTTGGAGATGAACCGGTATATGCAGACCTACGGCATCACCAAAGAGGAGATCGCCTTGGTCTCGGTAAAGAACAAGAAGAACGCCATGGACCACCCGGCGGCGCAGGTGGCCTCGGAGATCACGGTGGAGGACGTCCTAAACTCTGAGGTCCTGGCCTGGCCGGTGAACCGCTTGGACATAAGCCCTGCCTCCGACGGGGCGGCGGCGGTGGTTCTGGCCTCCGAGCACGTGGCCAAGAGGGTCACCGACAAGCCGGTGTGGATTGCCGGGGTGGGATGGAACCTGGACACCGCCTACTGGGCCACCCGGGACCTGGCCTATCCCCGTTACGTGGAGAAGGCGGCCCGCATGGCCTACGAGATGGCGGGGATAACCGATCCCCGGAGGGAGATCCACGTGGCCGAGCCTTACGATCCCTTTGACTACAAGGAGTTGCATCACATGGAGGGCTTGCTCCTGGCCGAGCGGGGAAAGGCGGCCGAGATGCTGGTGGAGGGAAAGACCCAGCGGGATGGCGAGCTTCCCGTCTGTCCCTCAGGAGGGCTCCTGGGAGTTGGGAACCCCATTTCCGCAGCGGGATTGATGAAGGTGATCGAGATCTTCCTGCAGCTACGGGGAGAGGCGGGCAAAAGGCAGGTGGCCAACGAGCCCCGGTGTGGCCTGGCCCAGGCCTGGGGCGACCTCATGCAGGTGGGGACCGTGATAGTTCTGCGCAGGTAGGGAGGAGGTGCGCTATGGAGCTGGAGAAGTTCGAGTTGGGCTGTACTCCTTTGAAAGAGGAGGATCTCGCCGAGGGGAGAGTTCTCAGCCTCCACTGGAAGCCCAATCTGAAATATGCCTGGGACAACGGGGTGGCCATCGGCAGGTACCTGGCGGAGCTGAAAGAAGGACGCATCATCGCAAGGAAGTGTCACAAGTGTCGCAGGATAATGCTCCCTCCACGTATGTTCTGTGAACTGTGCTGGAGAGCCACCGACGAGTGGGT
>JACVJK010000029.1 GCA_015711955.1 Actinomycetota bacterium
ATTTCTTTGGTGATGCGGCGAGAAGCTAAGGAGGCCGTGCCCGAGGAGGAGATGGAGGAGGAGCCTGCCGGCCCCCGCACCCGGGAGGAGGTGATGGAGCTGGTCCAGGTGGATCCCATGGAACTGGAGCTGGGCTATGACCTCATCCCCTTGGTAGACCCGTCCTCGGGGAGCGATTTCATGGACAGGGTGGTGCTCCTGCGCCGGCAGATCGCATTGGAGCTGGGGATAGTGGTTCCCCCCATACGCTTGCGGGATAACCTATCCCTTCCCCCCACCCACTACCGGATCCTCATCCGTGGGAGCGAGGTGGCCCGCGGGGAACTCCACGTGGAGGGGTATCTTGCCCTCAATCCCGGTGAGGCGGAGAGCACCCTGCCTGGTATACCCACCACCGAGCCGGCCTTCGGCCTTCCCGCCCTTTGGATCAGCAAAGACATGGCGGACGCGGCCAAGGCCGCAGGATACACGGTGGTGGACCCCGCATCGGTTCTGCTCACCCATCTCACCGAGACCATCCGACGTCATGCCGGCGAGCTTTTGAGTCGACAGGACACCCAAGCCCTCTTGGACTTGGTGAAGAGGGAGAACCCGGTGGTGGTAGAAGAACTGGTCCCTGGTCAATTGACCATGGGGGAGGTACACCGGGTGTTGCAAAGGCTTCTGGAGGAGGGCATACCCATCCGCGATTTGGTGACCATTCTCGAGGTGCTGGGGGATCGTTCCCGGATTACCCGGGACGTGGATCTTTTGGCGGAGTACGTGCGCCACGCAATGTCCCGCACCATCACCCAGAAATACTTGGCCGAGGACGGCACCCTGCAGGCGATAACCTTGGACCCGTCCCTGGAGAGGACCATCTCCGACTCGGTGCAGCAGGTGGGAGGGGAATGGGTGCTGGCTCTGGATCCTGCCCTCACCGAGCGGTTCATAGCACGTTTGGCCGGCCTGGTGGAGGAAGCGGCGAGGGGAGGCGTTCAGCCGGTGTTGCTCTGCTCCACCTCCATCCGACGCTTCCTGCGCCGCATGGTGTCCCGTATCATGCCCCAACTTCCGGTTATCTCCTATGACGAGATTGCCCCGGGGGCCGAGGTCCGGTCCCTGGGGATGGTGGACCTGGGGGAGCAGGCTCCCTCGGCGGTCCCGGGAGGTGAGGGATGATGAAATTTATGGGGTTCTGCCGGTCAATCAGGAAGAACAGCCGCGATACGGCGCAGAGCTTCCTCTATCGAGGGAAACCGTCAAGTTGGGTCATTGACGGTGATTGCGGGAGAACAGCCAACACTGGCACGGGCGAGCTAGTCCGGAGGTGAGAGGATTGAAGTTTCGCAAGTACAAAGGTCCTGACGTTCCCTCCGTGTTGCGCAGGGTCCGACGGGAATTGGGCGAGGAGGCAGTGATCATCAAGACCGAGGAGAAGGTAGAGGGAGGCGTCCTGGGATTCTTCGGGACCCGGGTGGTAGAGGTGTTGGTGGCCGTTCCCGATGACGTTGCCAGCGAGAGGCGGTCATCGGGCCTTGACCTTTCCCTTCCCCGAGAGATCCCGGATGTCGCGAGCCCCACGGCAGAATGCGGTCCCTCGTTTCAACCATCCTGCTTTTGGAAGGAGGATGAGGAGCCCGGGCGCGATGAAAGGGGATGGAGCGGGAAAGGAGACGGAAGTCGTCCCGAGGCCAAGGGCTTCCTTCCCCTGGGAATTTCCCTCGAGGAAGGAGACTACCCACGTCGGGTGATCGCCTTTGGTCCGCCCGGCTCCGGCAAGACCTCTGCCCTGGGTAGATTGGCCTGGCACTTCAGCTCTTCGGAAAAGGTAACCTTGGTGAGCGTGGAGGAGGAGGGAAGGCTGAGCGGCGCCTCACGTTGGAGGGCGTTTTGGGAGGTGCTGGGCGTCGATTTCCTGCCGGTGAAGGGATTCCAAGGACTGAGAGAGGTGGCCCAGACCATCGAGGGGGTTGTTCTGGTGGACACCCCTCCTCTCAGCCGAGGGTACCGCGACGAGCTGTACGGGGCTTGCCGGGATTTCTCACTCACCCCTCTTTTGGTGGTGGATGCCATAGGGGATATAGAGGAGTTTCGAAGGCTTTTAGACGGTTATATAAGCTTGCCTGGCCTCCGGGTGGTGGTGAGCAAGATGGATGTGGTTATGGCTCCGGGACGTCGCGAGGCCTGGAGAAGGGAACTGGCGGGTCTGCGTAGCTATCTTTCCGACTCACCATCGATAAACCGGCCCTTGAAACCGTTGGTGATTCTCGATGGTTCGCAGGATGGGGTGAAGAGGGAAGAAGGCGTGCCCGTTCTTCCTTCGATGACCGGCAGCGACCCCGCGAAGGACATGAATCCCACCAAGAACACGGTTGACCTGGAGGCCGAGCTGAAGGCCATGGACTCTCGCGAGGAGGCCCTCAGCGAGGCCCTTCGCAAAGCAGGACCTGGAGGGGGAGATGGGGCGCGAGCTTGGGTCCCCCGCAGGCTCGCCAAGGGGTGAGGGGAGGAAAGGACGGCGAATGGCCCCGTTTAAGGGTTCCGGATGCGCACCTAACAACCGTGGCCGGAAAAGCCGCCGGGCGGGAGGCCTAGGCGACCTTGGGCGAGGTGATGCTCCTTGAAGGAGTTGGTGGACATCTTATCCACCTATCTCGCGTTGGGGGTGGGCCTTTTCACCTTCTGGTGGGGCCTTTTCCGGAACTGGTCGCTGGACGACTGCCTCACCCGGACCCTTTTAGCCATGGCAGTGGTCTTCCTCGTCGGCCAGTCGGCTCGCTTCCTCATGGCCATTTTGCTGGTGATAGGAGGCAAGGCCCCTTCCGGACGCGAGGGTAGGTCGCGTCAGGGCGAGGAAGTGACCAGGGAGAACGTGGAAGAAGGATGAACGGCTCCCCCGCTCTTGCCGATAAAGTGATTGAGGCGGAGGCGGTGTCGTTTCCGACTTGCTTAAAGGATTGAATGAGACGTGGCCCGCCACAAGGGGGTGAGAAGATGAGCCTGGGACCGGTGGACTTCCAACATATGGTGGCCATGGCCAAGGAGATCGAGAGGGTGCAGAGACTGCAAGAGGTGCGCCAGCATCACCAGGCCCAGGAGATTCCCCAGGCCTACGAGAAGAAAGTGGATCGGGAGTCTCGGCGGGTTAGGGAGGTGGCCCGGGGCGAGAACGTGAGGGTGGAGGAGAACATATCGCGGGACAAAAGAAGGGAGCATGCCAAGAAGGAGGGGAAAAAGGAAACCCGCTCCCCCGCCGTATACTACAACGGAAAGGCCTCTCTGCATCACCTGGACGAGGCGGAGGAGGGTGAGCACGACCTTGTGGTGTGAAGGGACTCATGACCTGGAAGCCCGGTACCTCCTTGTTAGACCGCGGAAGGTTTTGGGAAAATTTTGTCGTATGGGGGAAGTTGACCTCTCCCTTCAAAGGGCTGCGGAGCCGGTTCTCGGGTGTCAAAGGACGCTCTGGCCGGCGAGAGAGATATCGTACAGCGGTGAACCCGCCACGGCAGAGGCTGGTTCCTGCTTAAAGTCATGCGATGAGGATGGGGCCTCGGCTTTGGAGGAGGGAGGTTCGGTTCATGGAGAGGATTAAGGTGCTGGTGGTAGATGACCATACGTTGGTCAGGGAGAGCTTGATGACCGCCTTGAGCACCTCGCCCGCCATCGAGGTGGTGGGGGGTGCGGGTTCCGGCAGGGAGGCCTTGGACAAGGCCAAGTCCCTGCAGCCCGACGTGGTGCTCATGGACGTCAAGATGCCCCGCATGAACGGCATCCAGGCTTGCCGCCTCATAAAGCAGGCCCTGCCTGAGGTCAAAGTGGTGATGCTCACCATGATGGAGGACGAGGCCAGCATCCTGGAGTCCATCTCCGCCGGAGCCAGCGGTTACATCCTTAAGAGCATGCCTGTCAACGAGGTGGTGAAGGCCATCAAGCTGGCGGTGGAGAACAAGTCGGCCCTGAGCCCCGAGGCGGCCATGAAGCTCATCAACGAGTTCCGCCGCAAGATGGAGGAGGAAGCCTCCAACTTCAACCTGACCCGGCGGGAGCTGGAGGTGCTCCAGCTCTTGGCCTATGGTTACACCAACAAGATGATCGCCGAGAAGATGTTCATAAGCCAGCAGACGGTGAAGAGCCACATAATCCACATATTCCAGAAGTTGGGAGCGAGCGACCGAACCGAGGCGGTGGCCATAGCCCTACGCAAAGGCTTGGTGGAATGAGTTTTAGGGCACCCCTTTAGATGAGGCCCACAATAAGTGCCCTAAACGCTTTATCTGGGGGTTATTCTTCGTGAAATATCCTCGGCACGGCCCTTGCCGATGGGGATACAGGGGCGAATTACCTCGCCCGTAACGTCGATTTGGCTTTGACCGTGAGACACCTCAAAGGAAAAGACACCTCAATATCGAGTTATTCCAGACCTTTTGCCTGGAAAAGACTTCCACGGATCGGGAGTGGGGCAGTAAGGGTCGTCATCTCCTCGGTTTTCCTATCGGACGGGGAAGGGACAAAAACGATAACTGCAGAACCTTATCCGATGAAGGAAAACCGCGTAAGGCGGTTCAACGCCCTTTGGAGAGCGCTGGGAAGAGCGCGAAAACCGAAGCCCCTCGACTGTAGTAGCCCAGCTTCTGTTCCAGATGGGCGTCGGCGGGCCTTGCGCCCTTGAGTGCGCCTACCCTCTCAGGTTTGTGGGGCATGTACGCACAAGTGTCCCAGAAACCCCCGCTTTTACGGCTCGCGTAGTAGTCGAGGAGCCGCCAGTACCTGGCGATGTTATCCTTTAGCGTATCCCTCCAATCCTCGCCCAAGAGGTAGAGACCCACTGCGTCCCGCCAGAGGTTCTGGCTCAACCATTGGTTGTCGTTTCCCACGCTGGAGTGGACGCAGCCGTACTGCCTTAGGGTGGCTCGGTAAGAGCTGAGCAGGTCCCGTCGCATCCTCTCCAGGTTCTCAGGGGTGAGGCCGGTTTCTGCCCCTGCCGCCAGGAGGTAGAGAAGACCGTTGGAGGAATAGATGGAATGGGCGTTTGCCTCTGCAGGAGGGACTGTGGGGTCCGAGCAAACCGCGAAATGGTCGCCTCGCCATAGGCGGGAGAGGGAGGCGTTGATTCTGGTGATCCTCTCTCGGCATGAGGAAAAGAGCCCAGGGTCACCCATGCCCAGGCCCAGAGCCAACTCCTCCATCGCCCGACAAGCGGCCAGTACCTTCACACCCAGGTAAGTCTGGTTGCGGGCGTGCTGGACGGCATGGTTGGCCTGGTCAATGGAGTTGGAACAGTGAAGGTCGGGTAGACCGTCGCCGTCGGTGTCGCAATTCAGCAAGAATTCAAAGTATTTCGCCGCCTTGGGGAAAAACTCCCTGGCCGTGGTCTCGTCACCGGCCAACCTATAGCAGGCGAACAGCAAGAGGATGTAATCGGCGTTGGACTCCACCCCCATGGTGTGGGGATATGCCATCCCCTTTATGTGGCTTTCGATGCCCATGTCGTGAGCTAAGTGAATGCCCTTGGGGGTGGAGTGCTCGAAGAGGGGCCATTCCCGCAGGAGTTTACCCAGAAGCTCAGGCCAGAGCAGCAGGTGGAACCAGGCGTTGTTGTACTCCACGTCCACCGAGGACTGGTAAAGCTGGGCCTCTCCTTCCCAGGCGGAGAACCAATCGGAGCCATCCTCTCCCCATGTCCACCAGGTGTTGATGATGAAGTTCTGAAAGGCCACGGCGGCCAGCTGGTAAAGGTAGGGGATCTCCGACACCGGACCATCTTGAAAGAACGACCTCTCAAAAGAGTCGCATTTCTCCAATATCTCCTTCTTGTTGCCCAAAGCGTAAGCGATTACCTCCTCCAGACTGGAGAAACCTGGATTTCCCGGGCGGGAGTAGATAGGCCGGTGAGAGTAGGATCCGTTTATGTCCAGGATGGGTTGGTCGGTATAGGAGGCCAGCACGGCCTCGAGAATTGCACCCTCTTCGCTGGCCCGGAAATCCCAGGAGAGGCCGGAATATCCACGGGGCAAAAAGGTGTAGAGGTAGAAATCCCTGGCCAAAGGATAGCGGGGCGGCGACTCCCAGATCCAAGAAAGGCCGGTGAGGTCTACATAGTGCCACTTGAGCCCCTTTGTCTCCCGAGCCGCCAACGCCTCCTCAAAAGTAAAATGCTGGGAACCTCGACCCTTGAGGTACACGGTATCGCCTCCGTAGGTGTAAGAGGTGCGGTAGCGATAACCGTTAAATCCCTCCTCCAGGGCTTCGGGAGTGTGTTCACCATCCGCCGGATATTTGTGGGGGATGGCCAAAATCATCTCCCCCTTCTTCTTGCCTCCCTCGGCTTTCACCTCCACGTCCAGGTAGAAGAAGGGGGCGGAGGAGATCTTGAGGTCGCCGGGGTAAAAGGGAGCCCGGAAGGTCACGTCCACCGAGAAGGGGAGTTCTGGGTCAGAACATTTAAAGGATACGGAGGTGGGGGTCACGGACTGCTCGATACGGGCGAAGACCGGGTAGCGGTCGGTGAAGGGGAGACAGCGAATATCCCCTTCCGGGTCCCGGAAGGCCAGGATGAGCTCGCTCACGTCAGCGGCCCAAAGGCCGAGGGGTGAGGACCTCCAGGCCAAGAACTGCGGCTGAGGGTTTATGGCGTAACGGCTGCCCATGCGGCCCAGCACCACCTCTTTGTGTTTTCTGTTCTCATCGGGGGGGAAACGGAGGGGGATGAAGGTCCAGTGTCGAGAATCCCGGGCAGAGATGTGGAGATCGGGGTGACCCGGTGACCTCAGCACCATATGACTCACCGTGGCCTTCCCCCTTTGCGCCCGGAAAGTCAGGCTGAGTTTTCCCCCCGGGGCAGGAACCGCGGAAACGGTGTGTCGGTAGGCGGTGAAGGCACCCACCCTGGCTGCCAGGTCCACGGAGGAAAGGTTGGGCAGGGGGGAGCCGTGGGCCAGCACGTCGAATACCCTTTCCCCGGGCTTGGTGTCGTAAGGGTCGAGGAAGTAAAAGTCAATGTCGTAGCTTTCCGCTGGGAGGCCTGCGATGAGGTATGAGAACTCCGCGCCTTCCCGGGAGCCGACGAACTTGTCCCGCGTCTTGTCTTGGGTATCGAACCCCCTGGTGGGAACGTCGTGGAGAAGCTTGGGGAGGGAGTCACCTTGAAGTTCCACTATGACCCCTGAGAAGGGCAACTCCATACCTGAGGGTCCCACCTGAAAGGATTCCCTCTTCACCCCACAGCCAGGGGGAACGGTCGCCGAAAGCAGAAAAAGGAGGATAAAAACGAAGAGAGTCAATGGCCGTTTTAACGTGGATTTCCTCCGCGCAAGCCTGGGACCGTCGTTGACCACAAGCTTTTTCTTTGCATGCCCTCTTTTCTCGACCTGTCTCCTTAAGGACAATCACCCACCTCCATAGATCTCTGGGCTTTGAATCCCGGTTGTGTGTTGGTCTTCAAGCTACCCCATCTCCTTTAGCATCTAACGTGCCATAAATTGGGAAGACGTGGATCTGCCCTTTTTGGCGACGGGTTTCCAATCCCTGGAAGCCATCGGCGCACGTTATGATAGAACGCGCCTCGCAAAAGAGGGGCGGGGGCGCCGTGAAAATCTTGACGCCCATGACAGGGGCCGTAATTTTTCCAGACTTCGGAATCATACATTTTTTACAATCCCTTAAGCGTGACTGGGATGGGCATTTGATAAACCGCTACCCATTATAAAGCAGGATAAGGGGTTGACAATTAAGCCGACGTGATTTTTTCGAAAATTAACCTCATGAACACACCAGAAAGCCTTGAGTAGGAAGATATTGTCATTGAAGGGTTCTCTCTGGGAAATATAGATCCAATTTCCCTCATAAAATTATGGTTAGATAATGAATCCCCTCTGTGAAGGCCATATCCCGGGCTTGGGAGGAGAGTTGGAAATTCCGTTGAGCAGAGGTCTTAGATGACACGGCATGGATGGCCCTATCTCGATGCGGTGTTTCCCGATCCCTGCTCTTTCGAGAGGATGCGGAATATGGCCTCCGGGATGGCGTCCAATGGCAGCTGGTAGTCCACCGCACCTTGCTCCACCGCCGCGCGGGGCATTCCGTAGACCACGCAGGTTTCGCGGTCCTGGGCGATGGTGACGGCGCCGGCGTCGTGCATGGCCCTGAGACCCGCCGCACCGTCCTCCCCCATACCGGTGAGGATCACACCGATGGCGTTGGGTCCAGCGTAACGGGCCACCGAGTGGAAGAGCACGTCCACGCTGGGCCTTTGGTGGTGCACCATGGGACCGTCCTTAACCCGCACGTAGTAGCGGGCCCCGCTGCGGCGGAGCACCATGTGTCGGTTGCCGGGAGCGAGAAGGGCCAGCCCCGGCCGCAGATAGTCGCCGTCGGAGGCCTCCCTCACGTCCATCTGGGAGATGTTATCCAGGCTGGAGGCGAAGGAGCGGGTGAACATCTCCGGCATGTGCTGGACGATGAGGGTAGGGGGACCGCCCGCGGGAAACCGCCGGATTATCCTGCGAATGGCCTCCGTGCCCCCGGTGGAGGCCCCTATGGCCACGATCTTCACCGTGGTGCGCAGAGGAGGAAGCGGAGGCAGCGCCGCATCTTCCGGCTGATCCTCCGATGCCCGGGCTGCGAGGCGGGCGACGTCAGCCAAGGCCGCTGCCTTAATCTTCTCCTTGAGCTGGAAGACCACCTCCTCCACCGAGTAAGGGCCTCCTGGCTTGCTCATCACCTCCACCGCTCCCAGACTGAGGGCCTGCAGTGCGTTCTCGCTCCCCTCCGGAGCCAGGGAACTCAATACCACCACCGGCATGGGATGGTGCTTCATTAGCTTGCGCAGGAAGGTGAGTCCGTCCATACGGGGCATCTCGATGTCCAGGGTGATTACGTCGGGATTGAGCCTCACGATCTTGTCCCGGGCTATGAAGGGATCGGGAGCCGACCCCACCACCTCGATGTCGGGGTCGGAGTTGAGCTCACGGGTGAGTATCTGGCGGACGATGGCCGAATCGTCCACTATGAGCACCCTTATGGGTCTCGAGAAGGTTCCGGGCATCTTAACCCGCTCCCTCGGCTATAGACGCTTTTCCCTCTCGGTGTTTGGTGCTAGGTCGCTCCGACGCTTCACTTTTTCGCGGCCCTTCCTCCGACGTCTTCCGGTAAACGGAGGGACGGCAGTACACGAAGGGATTCCTGATGCGTGCCAGACTCTCGGAATGGCCCACTAGGAAGTAACCCCCGGGAACCAGATAATCGTAGAAGCGCAGGACCAGTTCCTGTTGGGTATCCCGGTCGAAGTAGATCATCACGTTGCGGCAGAAGATGACGTGGAACGGTCCCTTCATGGGCCAGCGATCGGCCAGGTTCAGATAGCGGAACCTGATCATGCGATAGATGACGGGGGAGACGCGGTAGTAGGTCTCACCGTTGACCCGGATGCGGGTGAAGTACTTCACGCGCCATGGGGCGGGACAGTCCCGGAGCTGTTCCTCCCGGTACACGCCCTCCTTTGCCTTGGCCAGGGCTCGCGCCGATATGTCGGTGGCTAAGATGAGCAAGTCCCGCGAGTCCAGGTTTTCCATGTGCTCCCGCAGGAAGATGGCGATGGAGTAGGGTTCCTCCCCGCTGGAGCAACCGGCGCTCCACAGTCGGATCCTTTCGTGATCGAGCTCATCCATCCAGGGTATGACCTCGTCCCGGAGGAAATCGAAATGCTCAGGTTCCCGGAAGAGGCGGGTGAAGTTGGTGGTGAGACAGTCCACCATCACCCGCACCTCTTCCGGGTTCTCATCCAAGAAATCCAAATACTCGCGGAATCCGGGAAGTCCCAGGGCCCTCAACCTTTTGCTCAACCGGTTCTGGACTAACATCCTCTTTCCCTCGTGGAGGTTGAGGCGGGCGATCCGATAGGCCATTGCGCTTATGCGCCGGAACTCCCTTTCTCCCAGCTCGTACTCGTTTACCACCTGCCCCCTCCCTTGACTGCCTTTTGTCCTTGCTGTTCCTTCCGCTCAGTTTCGGCCGGTGGGGACGCAACGGCGTCCCCAAAACCCATAGACATGGGGCAGCCCAAGAGCTAAGCTCGGAAGGTGGTCGAGATCGCGCCGCCAGTCACCCGAAGCCACGCCACTCAATCTTAACTTTTTTGGGCGGGGGCTCTCCGGTCTCGGGTTATCGCGGCCTCCCACCCCTCGTTATGGCGTCGGCCTTACGGGTTTCGCGCATCATATGTCCGGGCGAGCGAGAGCTACATGTCCGCCGCCGAAAGGGTTCCCGGTTCCCTCAGAACTCCTCGAACTCCTCCTCCAGGGGGATGACCTCCTCGGGGGAGGGGGAGTGAGACCTTCCCCCGTCCCCAGGGGCGGGGGAGGACTTCCTCTTCACCGGCACCCTCCTTCTTGTCCTCTGGGTCCTCTCGGTGGGGGTGGAGTCGTATCCTCCCTTGAGCCTGAAGGAGGACACCATCTCCGACAGCTGGGCCGCCTGGGCGGCCAGCTCCTCGGAGGCCGAGGCCGCCTCCTCGGCGGCGGCGGCGTTCTGCTGGGTGACCTTGTCCATCTCCCCCATGGCCTGGTTGACCTGCTCGATGCCCTGCATCTGCTCCCGGGCCGCCGCCGCTATCTCTCCCACCAGCTCGTAGACCTTCTGGAAGGAGGAGTTGATCTCCGAGAGCACCTGGGCCACCTCGGCCGAGACCTGCACCCCGCCCTCGGCGGCCCCCACCGCCTGCTCTATCAGGGCGGCGGTGCTCTTGGCCGCCTCGGCCGAGCGCATGGCCAGGTTGCGCACCTCCTCGGCCACCACCGCGAATCCCCTTCCTGCCTCTCCCGCCCGGGCCGCCTCCACCGCGGCGTTCAGGGCCAGGAGGTTGGTCTGGAAGGCGATCTCGTCGATGGTCTTTATGATCTTGGCCGTCTCGTCGGAGGAGGCCTTGATCTCGGAGATGGCCTGGTCCATCCTGCGCACCGCCTCGGAGGCCCGGTCGGCGGAGGCCTTGGCCTCCTGGGCCAGCTTCCTTGCCTCCTCGGCGTTCTCGGCGTTCTGGCGGCTCATGCCGGCGATCTCCTCCACCGAGGCGGTCACCTCCTCAAGGCTGGAGGCCTGCTCGGAGGCCCCCTGGGCCAGGGACTGGGAGGAGTCCGATATCTGCTCCGATGCCCCGGCGGTCTGGGCCGCCGCCTCCCTCACCTGCAAGAGGGCCTGGTTGAGCCCCTCGATCATCTTGAGGAAGGCGTTCCCGAAGGCGTCCCTGTCGGAGAGGGGGTTCACTTTCTGGTCCAGGTCCCTTTCGGCGATCCTCTGGGCCACCTGGGCCATCTCCTTGAGGTAGGAGACCAATCGGTCCAGGGAGTCCTTGATCTTCAGGTAGGACTCCCTCACCCGGGCCACCTCCTCGTCCCCGGGGGCCACATCGTAGGAGGCCTCCAGGTCGCCCTGGGCCAGCTGCTCCATGACAGAGATGAGTTTCTCGGTCTCCTTGGCTTGGTATTCGCCGATCTTTCCCATGCGGAAGGCGGCCTTCTTGATCTCGGTCTGGTCCACCACGATCTCGGCGGCGCCGATCACCTGGCCCCCCTCGTCCAGGTTGGGGACGGCAGTGTAGCGGATGATGAGCTCCTTGCCCTGGGGGCGGGCAGTGGTCTCCGAGCTCCTCGTCGCCTTCTCGGTCATGGCCCTGCCCACCGCGCAGCGCTCGCTGCGGCAGTCCTCGGTGCGGAAGTGTTCGTAGCAGCGGGTGCCCTTGAGGGAGCCCAGGGTGGAACCCAACACCTCGCACCCGGTGCGGTTCATGAAGCGGATGCCGAAGTCCCGGTCCACCACCATGAAGGGGGTGGGCAGGTTGTCCAGGTAGCCCACCAGCCGGTCCAGGACGGCGTTGAAACCCTGGATGCAGGGGCGGAACTCGGGGGTGAGGGATGACGGGTCCCCTCTGGCGTCCAGGTCACCCTCCAGGGCCGCCCGCACCAGCCTCTCGGACTGCTCCTTCATGCTGCTGACGGTGCTTCCGATGCTTCGCACCAGGTAGAAGGCGAACAGTGCCGCCAGGGCCGCCCCCACCAGGAGCACCACCACCGAGGCGGCGGTGGAGGAGGAGGCGGTGGAGCGGGCCTCGTCCACCGCCCGGTCGGCCATCTCGGTGATGAGGTCCACCAGCTGGTTTATGGTGGCGTTGGCCGGCCCCCACTTCTCCTGGGCGGAGAGCATCAACTTGTAGGCCTCGTCGTCGATGGCCTTCACCTGGGGGTGGTTGATGTCGGCGACGTCGACCCCTGAGGCCTCGAGCTTCTCCTTCTCCCTTATCTTGGCCAGGAAGGATTCGGTCTCATCCTTGAAGGCCTGGTAGCTGGGCTTGAACTCCTTCCAGAGCCTCTCCTCCTCGGGGGTCATGGCGTTGGACTCGTACTCGGCGATGTGTTTGTCTGTGCGGGAGAAGCCGCTTCCCTCGTACTGTCCCGTGCCGGCGATGTAGTCGAACTGGGCCTGGCGCACCGCCCTGTCGGCGAACATGCGGCGGTTGATGAGGCCCCGGGTGCCCACCAGCACCTCGTTCATGCCTATTTGGATCTCCGCCAAAGAACGTACGCTGGGAAGATGCTCGTCGCCCAGTTCCATAGTTTTGCTTTTCAAAGACGATATGCTCACCACCCCTACTATCCCCACCACCGCCAGCAGGGCGATGAGCAGGACGGAGAAGACCACCAGCTTGGTGGCGGTCCTCATGTTTCGCCATCGCTCGACCATCTTTTCCACCTCCCTTTGGTTTTTAAGAATTGATTTTCAAAATTCGGGTTCGGGAGGTGAGGGGATCTTTTTGCCACCCCGGCTCGTTCCCGAAGACCTCCTCACTCCTCTCCTCGGTAACAGCCCGAAAGGGCGTCCAGCTCCTCCCCGGTGAGCACCCGGGATATGTCCAAGAGCATGATCACCCTCTCCCCGGCCTTGCCCATGCCGGTGATGAAGTCGGTCTGCACCTCCGCCCCGAAGGAGGGGGTCTCCTCGATGTCCTCCGGGGAGAGGTCCAGCACCTCCGAGACCCGGTCCACTCGCATGCCCATGAGGGCCCTCCCCAGGTCCACCACGATGATGCAGGTCTCCTTGGTGTCCTCCTGGGGCTCCAGCCCGAACTTGCGCCGCAGGTCCACCACGGGGATGATCTTGCCCCTCAGGTTGATCACCCCCAGCACGAAGTCGGGCAGGCGAGGCACCCTGGTGATGTCCAGCATCCCGATGATCTCCTTGACCATCAGGATGTCCAGGCCGTACTCCTCCTCCCCCAGGGTGAAGGTGAGGTACTTGTTGAGACCGGGGTTCTGGGCCTTCTTTTCCTGGGCCGTGGAAGTCTCCATGGGATCACCTCCTCGCCAATCGTCTTATCGAGCCGTCCCCAGAAAAGATGGGATCTAGCGGTGAAAGGAAGCGGTGATATATCCGGTCCCATCACCTCCTCGTGGCCATGCAAAGCAGTTCCTGGGGGTCGAGGATGAGGGCCACCCGGCCGCTTCCCATGATGGCGCCGCCCGCCACCCCGGGCAGGCGAGGCAGGGAATCCCCCAGGGGTTTTATGACCACCTGCTGCTGGCCCTCGATCTCGTCCACCATGAGCCCGCACTTCCTCCCGTTCTCGCCTACCACCAACACCAGGGCCTGGTGGGGGTCCTCCACCGCACCCTGCACGCCGAAGAGGCGGTGCAGTCGGAACAGGGGGATGAGCTCTCCCCGGGAGAGGATGAGCTCTCCCCGCCCGGAGACAGTCTTCACCTGGCCGGGGGCGGGACGGAAGGACTCCTTTATGGCTATGGAGGGCAGTATGTAGTTCTCCCCGCCCACGCTGGTGACCATGCCGTCGATGATGGCCAGGGTGAGGGGCAGCCGCAGCACCACGCGGGTCCCCTTGCCCACCTCCGAGTGCACCTCCACCCGGCCCCTTAGTGATTCCACGGTGCGTCTTACCACGTCCATACCCACGCCTCGACCGGATATGTCCGTTATTTTTTCTGCCGTGGAGAAGCCCTCCCGGAAGATGAGCTGCAGGACCTCCTCCCGGGAGAGTTCCTCGTCCTCCCGCACCAGCCCCAGGGTGCGGGCCTTGGCCAGGACCTTGGCGGGGTCGATTCCCCGTCCGTCGTCCTCCAGCTCGATGACCACGTTGCCCCCCTGGTGGTAACCGCGCAGGTGGATGCGGCCCCGCTCCGGCTTGCCCCGGGCCCGGCGTTCATCCGGGGGCTCGATGCCGTGGTCGATGGCGTTGCGGATCATGTGCACCAGGGGATTGGCGATCTCCTCCACCACGTTGCGGTCGATCTCCGTGTCCTCCCCGGAGTAGGTGAAGTCCACCGGAACCCCGGAACGCACCGAGAGGTCGCGGGCCGCCCGGGCCATCTTCTGGAAGGTGCCCTTGAGGGAGACCATGCGCAGGGCCATGGCCAACTCCTGCAGCTCCCGGATGATCTTGGCCAGCTGGGAGAGGTTCTTGGCCAGCCTGGGGTTCTTGGTGGAGCGGAGCTCCTCCTCCTGGGCCACCATGGAGTGGGCGATGACCAGCTCCCCCACCACGTCGATGAGGTTGTCCAGGCGGGTGGTGCTCACCTTGACGAACTGCTCCCTGCTACCAAAGGCGGAAACGGTCTTTGCGGCAACGCCATCCCTCATGCCTGCGGGCTTGTCGCCCTTTCTTTCCTCGTCCAGGGCCGAAGGAGAGGAAGAGCGTATCACTTCCTGATCCGAGGGGACTACCTTGGAGCTGCCCACCGCTTCCTTGACGACGTCCTCTTTTAGGGGACGGTCCGTTCCCTGTCCTGGCTCACGCCACGACCGCAGGCGGACCAGCACTTCCGGATATTCCTCGGGGGAAGAATAGGTCTCGCCTCGCAGGTGTCCCTCAACCCGCTTGAGCATCTCCTTGAGAAGATCCAGCGCCTGCAGGGCCAGGTCGGCGTAGGTTCCGCTGAGCTTTATCCTTCCTTCTCTGGCTTCCGAAAGGAGATTTTCCGCCGCGTGGGCCACGTTGACCATGTCCTCCAGCTTCAGGAAACCGGCGCTGCCCTTGAGGTTGTGGAAGCCCCGGAAGGCCTCGTTGAGCCACTCCTTGTTCTCCGGGTCCTTCTCCAGCTCCAACAGGGCCGTCTCCACCCGCTGCAAGTCCTCCGGGGCCTCGGCCACGAAGTCGGTGAGCTCATCAGGATCGACCTCAAGACCCTTCAGGGAGCTCGCCACTGGGGCCTTTTGGGAAAGGGAGGGCTGGGGGGCATCGGTTTTCCCTTTATCGCTGGCGAAGTTGTCTTCAACTTTTGCCGAGGTTTCGCTGACCAATCGGTCCAAGAGCCTTTTTATCTCGTCGTGGCCCTCGGGGGGTTCATTTCTTTCCAGCAGCGCCCTCATATGAGAATAAAGTTTATCTTTAAGTTGAAGTAGTAGGTCGGTCAGGTCGACTGGACCAGGAGAGCCCTGCAGCGACCTCGCTGCTTGCGAGAGTCTTTCTTCGATCCCTGAAAGTCGATAAACATCCGCCTTTTCTTTGACCTCAAGTAAATATTCAACTACTGGGTTGATATCGGCATTTGCGGAAGCATCATATGCGACCAAGTAAGCCTCAAGTTCTTCTAAACGTTCCAATTCTTGTTCAAGCAACGCCTCGTCTGCCAAGCTGGAGTAACCAGTGACTTGGTCTGCACTTTTTCCAGTGAGGGCGGAGGCGAGTTCCACTGCATCCCTGATACAAGAGCTTATATCTTCACTCAGCGCAGACTCACCTGCCCCGTACGTTTTCAGGAGGCCTTGTAGCCGGCTGAGGATTTCCTGTAGGGAAGGTGGAAGTTTTTGGCGGGAAAGGTTGCGTTCCAAGATGTTGATCATGCCCGGAACGAAGGATGGATCCAGGTCCTCTGCTAAGCCGGAAAGCACCTCCAAGTCCATGAACAGTTCCTCGGCCTCTTTATCCTCGAGGTCCAGACCAGGCGACTTTTCTTGTTGTGGGCGACGAGGGAGGGGATCATCGCGGGATTCGATTTCGCCCGCCGAGCAACCCTGGTTTTCCAGCTCGATTACGACTTCGTCCAACGCTGCCCCCAATCTCTGGAGGGATTCCAGTTGCCCGCCGAGCAACCCCTCGGCGGCTGAGAGGAGTTTGGTAGTCTTCTCGAAAGACAAGCAGGACAGTCCTTTGACCTCTTCCAAAACATGTCTTAAGGGTTCCTCGAGGGTTTTAAAGGTAGAGGGGTCTTCCTCGTCCACCTGATTCAGGAGGGAAGACAAGTCCTGTAGGGCCCGCTTTGCCCTCTCCAGCTCCGACGCACCCATGGGCACCTCCTTGGTCCTGAAAGTCAAGGATCCCGCGTTTCTTTAGGGGGCCTCACGTATCACATGGGCCGCCGACTCGCTCCCTTGCCGCAATGGTTTTTCGATAGATGTCCGCGGCGCCCAAAATATTTCCGACCTTTTGGCGGGTCATCGTCCAGAAAGGGGAGCCGAGGATGAAAATCGGTGGAGATGATGGATGTCGGACTGGGATATGAACTTGTATCCCGAGCGGATGGAGCGCGATGTGTCCTTTCCGTTTCCTCCCTCGCGAGATCCTCCTCTCTTACCCACGAAGCCCGGGTTCATGCTGCAGGAAAGAAAGGGACAGGTTCGGCATCTCTGCTCACAAAGCCTCATCCTCGTCATCCCCTCCCGACGCGGGCCCGGAATGCGACCGGTTTTGTCGAGTAGATTTGATTCCGGGCCGATCGGTCTTCTCCTTGGTGAAAGTCTCGTGTTCCATGAGGGCCGGGTAATCCCCCCGCGGGGGGAAGAAGGCAAGGAAAAGGGAGGGAATCGCGTCTTGTCCCTTGGGGGATCCTCTGGGTCGAGCCCTTGTGTCCCGAGTCTTTGTTAGAATTTGGGCTCTCCGCAAGAAGTGCAACTCAGACATGGTATTTGAACGATTAAAGATCTTACGGCGGCATTTCGCTGACTTAGAATGTTGTTAAGGGCGTCGTCGGCAGGGACCAGTCCGATTGGTGAGTAACCGAGGGCCGGGGCCCTCGCGGGGACGGCGAAGGTTGGTCTTCGTTCAATCCTCATGGTGTTTTATCAGGGAAGGAGTGGGCATTGGAGTTCAAAGAGTCGGTGGACGTCTTGGAACTCCTGTTGAGCGGAGAGGGAAGGCGGGTTTCCGCGGGGGAGATCCTGCGGGCGGGGGAATACGTGGTGAGGGAGGTGGAGAAAGCGCTGAAGACGGGGTCGGTTTCCCTTGCGGTGGCGGAAGGGATAACCGAGGAGATTCACCGCGCGCTCTCCCTTCTTCAGGAAGCGGGACGAACTGCCCGAGGAAAGGAAAGGGCGGCCATAAACTCGCTGACGTCGAGAATCGAAAAAGTCTGGGAACTATTGGAAGGGACAGCGAGAGGCGAGGACGGTTTGACCTCCCTCGAAAAAGAAGGGAGAAGTCCCGAGCCCTTAAACGAGCCTTCCTGCGATGGCGCCTCTGCTGGGAGGTCGGATGTGAAAACTGCGGGGGAGGAAGTCAGTGAGCGCGGGGCATCGACTTCCCCCGATGAGGTCGATGTGGTGAAGCTGGGAAAAAGGTTGAGAGAAAAAAGATTGAAGTTGAGGTTGAGACAACAAGATTTAGCTCGGCGACTGAGAATTTCCAGCTCCTACCTGTCCCTCCTGGAAAACGGGAAGTGCCCCTTGCCATCGACCGCGGTGACCGAAAGGATCTTGGCTTTTCTTGAGCAAGAAGAAGAGATCGGGCCGGCTCGGGAAGGGGAAAGGGGAGATCCCGAAGCTGGCCCGGATCCGCTCGCTGGCGGCAAGAAGAGGTGCGCCAAGTCCCCGGGGCGTCCCTCCGGCGAGAAAGGAGAGGAGAAGGAGAGGGCATGCCTGCTCAGGGAGCTTTTACGAACGGCCTTGTGCATGGACGTGGAAGATCTGCGGATGTTGGTGAGGGCTGCCGAGATCATGCGAAAGGATACAAATGACCTTCAACTCAAGGAAATCGAGGGGGATTAGGATGCGCTTGCCGACAAATTAAAAGCACTCGACCCTAAATGAATGGGCCCTAAATGAGATAATAGTGAATTTTATGTTTATGTTTGATTTCCGAAAATAACCTTTAGGTGAAAATTTATTAATAGGAGTCTGAAGGAATAATTCAAAAGAATTCTCGGTTCGAAAGGTGATTGTTGTAATATAAAGGTGATCCGGAAAAAAGTGATTTAAAAAAAGCGGGGCTCAGTATCTGTGGATCGAGGCCGTTTTCGGGAGGAAGTTTTGGGAGGACGATCTGAAGGAGCCATGGGGGGTGGACTCGGCGACTCTCTTGGGAGGGGAATAGACGGGGTTACTGAGGGCGCAGATCGCCAGAAGGCTGTCGAGTCGGTACATGACCTCCCCAGGGAAGTAAGGGAAAGGGATCGGAGTTTCTTGGGAACTGATGCGGAAAACGGGTGGTCCTTTCCCGAACGGTCATTGCCCCCCCTGGTCTTGGGAGACCCCATAAAGAATCTACACCAGCTGATATCCTGGCTTTGTGGTCCGGCCGGTTTTCAAAAGGCATTTTTAGCCCTCCCCAACGCCACCCTACAACAGTACATGGAGCGGCGAAAGGTCACCCAACTTCCATTCGTTTCCAAGGAGATCGACGAATACATTTTGAGGCGCTTGCTGCGGGAGCAAGAAGAAGTGTTGGTGGTGGTTGGAGATGATAATTCGCCGCCCCCTATGCGTGGTACCAGGACACTGCTCTATCCGGTCCCACATAGGTGGGGGGCGGTGGGTTGCGACAGGGTAGAGTGCCTGTTCTCCGGCCACGCGAGCCGATCTTCTCGTTACCTCTTCTGCTGGGAGGCCCCCTATTATGCGGGGGAGTGTTGCTTCAAGAAGGGTAAAGGCAAGGAACGCGACCTTAGGGATTGTCTGGGATGTCCCCTACTGCCCTTCTCAGTGGTGTTGGCGGTCTCAAAGGAGTCATGGGACGAGGAGGACCTGCTCACTTTCCAGCTGGCGACCGAGAGGTGCTCCCTCATCATGGACGACCTCTTCTTCAGGGATTACAGCGAAAGGCGCCAAAAGCTTGACTCGGCCCTTTCGAAGATCGCGGCGAAGATGGGGGAGATCACCGATTTTCGCAAGGCCATGAACCTGCTGCTTTCCACCGCCATGGCACTCTTGGCCGCCGACCGGGGCTCCATATACATATACGAGGAGCAGAGTGGCGAACTGCGCTTCGCCGCTTGGCATAACCTGCCGGAGAACGTGGACGTCACTTCCCCTCGTAAGGCGGAGTCGGGCATCGCCGCTTGGGTGGCCCGCCACGGGAAGCCCCTGGTTTTGCAGGACTGGGTGGAGGCCGAGTCCTTCCGAGGCATCGACCCCCGGGTCAAGAGCTCCATATCCTTTCCCCTATTTCACAGGGGGGATGTCTTTGGGGTTTTAAACCTGGGGATCACTGACGGGGGCAGGAGGTTCTGTGAGGCGGACCTGCACGTGTTGGAGTCCCTCACCGCCATCGGCGCCATGGGGATGGAGAACGCCATGCTCCATCGCAGCATGGAGGAAAAGGAACAGTTGCACCGCAAGCTCCTGACCAAGATAATCAACGCCCAAGAAGACGAACGCAAGAGGATAGCCTCGGACATCCACGACGACACCATCCAATCTCTCATCAGCTGCTTTTACCAGCTGGAGGCGGCCGAGATGATGATGGAGGAGGGGTCCTCCGAGAAGGCATTGGATCTCTTGCGAGGCATCAAGAGAGACCTCCAGCGCAACATAACCTGCATGCGGCGACTCCTCTTCGACCTCCGACCCTCCATCCTGGACGACGCCGGCTTGGTGCCCGCCATCGAGGATTATCTAAACCGCCTCGAGGAGGAACTGGGCATACGCAGCTTCCTCTACGTGTCGGAGGACGTGGGGGAGGTAGGTCAGGATCTTGGGGTGAGCGTCTATCGCATGGCCCAAGAGGTGTTTGCCAACATAAGGAAGCATTCCTCGGCCACCGAGGTGGAGGTGAAGTTGTACAGGCAGGGGAAGAACCTGGTCGTGTCCATCCGGGATAACGGGGTGGGCTTCGAACCCGAGAAGGTCCTGGAGGAAAAGGGGGCCGAGGAGCACTTCGGGCTTCGCTCCCTTCGGGAGAGGGTGGAGCTGGCTGGCGGTGACATGGACATAAGGTCGAGGCCGGGGGCCGGAACCGAGGTGACCATCCGGGTACCTGACCTCAGTTGAGGGCCAGAACTCGCAAGGGGATGGATACAGTCAAGGGGAATGAACATTGTCCCAGCCGGAGGGCTTTGAGGGCCGGGAGTCCCGGGGGCTTGGGCAGATGCCCGGGCAACGGGCACCGGGGTTATTGGCGTGCACTACTTCGTGCTGATTTGTAATTTTCACGTTTTTCAGAAGGTCCGGGGCTCGACCTTCGAGATAGGGAGGCAAACGGGAGGCAATCACCCATGTCGGCTTTACCCATGGAGGACGCTCACAATCCCGTACGAATAGTGGTGGTGGATGACCACGAGAGCGTGCGCGAGTCCATATGTCGGATAGTCTCTCTCCAAGATGACATGGTGGTCTTGGGAGAGGCTTCCGATGGCCTGCAGGCGCTGAAAGTGGTGGAGCGCACCTCTCCCGACCTGGTACTTGTGGATATCCGCATGCCTGGCATGGATGGTCTTGAGCTCATCCAAAGGCTTAGAGCATCTTATCCTCAACTCAAGATCGTGGCCTTGAGCGCCCATGAAGACGAGCTTTACGTTTCCGAGGCCCTGAAACACGGAGCCGACACTTACGTGCTCAAGGGCACGCCCCTCAAAGACCTGATCGGCACCATTCGTAGGGTGATGCAGGGTAGGGTGGACCTGCCCTCGGAGGTTACCGAGCCCTTGATAAACCGCTTTCGCCTGGCCGACGACCTGCTGGGGATTTTGGATCAGTCCTTTTTCCTTCATGCGAAGGGGGAAGACCCACTGTCATTTTTGGCCCGCAGTTTAGCCCGTCTTTGCGGTGGCTCCGTGTACGCGCTGGTGCTCCGGGTAAAAGACGGCATGGAAGTGCGCTGTAGCGGCCGCGTGGAACAGGAGGGCGACGAGGAGACCGCGTGGATCCTATCTACCCGGGACCTGGAGGAGTTGGCCGACATGATCGAGGCTCGCCATCCTCTGGTATGTAATGAGCATCGCCTGAGGGACAAGGCGAGGGGCTGGGGAAGCCCCATGATAAACCTGGTGATAAGCCCCATTTTCCACGGGGGCGAGCTAAGAGGGTATGTATTGGCGGGAGGCAACAAGCCCTTCCGTTTGTCGCCGCCACTCATAAGGTATCTCGGTATCCTTTCCGATCAGGCCGCTTCATTTTGTCTCCGGCAAGAGCTGGAGAAAAAAATCAGGACTTTGGAAACTGCCAATCGCAAGCTGAGGGCCCTGCTCGCTTTTGCCATGGGGGAGATGGCCCATGGGGAGGACTTGGAGAGACTTTTGTCCGGGTTTGTGGAGGGCACCGGCGTCGAGGGAATGGCCCTTTTGAGTTGGCGGGAAGGCGGTTGGAAAATCTTATGGGTAAAAGGGCTTTCATCGCCCGAGGTTTCCGAGGTGGTAGGGGACATGCCTTTTGAGGGATTCGCATTGACTTCTGGCGGGAACCAGGTGGGCCTTACCGAATATCCTTTCTACGTGAAGGTCAGGAACTTGACGGGAAGGCAGCTGCTGGCGTTCCCCCTCGATCCCACTCTCGGGGATCGCGCTGCCCTATGGGAGGCCAATCGAACGAAAGAGTGGGATGGTGATTTAAGGGAGGCGTTCCTGCCCTCATATCTATTGCTCGTGTCCCCCGGACCTACTTTTTGCCCCGAGGAGGAAACGGAGGTGCTGCAAGGCCTGGTCTCCACCCTCAGAAGATACCTTCGGGAGAGGGGCGAGGAGAGCTGGTGAGTAAAGGGCCCTGATAACGCCGGGCCCCGCGTTCGGAAGACCTGCGTCCTGTGTCGATCTGGTTTGAATGTCTAATCCAAAAGCAATGAGTGGCCAGCGATTTCTCGTGGTGGCTCTCTCGTCAAACGGGTTTAAATGGGGGCTTGAGCCTCGGACCGCGTTTCCGGTCTGAAGCTCCACTAATCATGTATTGTGTTCATCTTGTATCCCGACATCCTTGGACCTTAAGGTCAAGCTCAAATACGAGGTCGAGTTCGATTTTATCCTTGAAATCGGGAGGTGGCTACATCCTGCTCACCCCGCCCATCCGCGACGTTTCAGGAAATTGATGCGTTACGTTCGTGCTAATTTGGGTCCCCCGACGTCCTCCCCCTCCCTAATATCCCCCAAAATGCGAAAGGACGCACCCCATAATGGTGGTCAACGATGGCCTTAAGCTAAGGATCATTTACCAAGACATCGAGGTTTTGCTCGAACGGAAGCGCTCGAGAAAGACGGGTTAGGCAGATCGGTAGGCGGTTCTTCGCTGGGATGGCCATGAGATGAAGACGGGAAAGGAGCTTGACGCAGCGGGTGGAGGGGCCCATGTGGGCCGGTTGTTGGCCTTTCCCACCGAGCGCAGGGTTCAACGCACCGCGGAAGCACTTCTGGATAGGCTCTCTGGCTTGGTCCCCTTCGATGCCGGCCTGGCTTTCATGGGGGATAGCGGAAGGGAAGGATTGCGCCTTCTAGCCGTATGGCCTCGAGAGGGACTCGGGGCTTCACTGCTGGAGGGGGGACCTCCGAATTCTCTCGTCGGGCAAGGGTTCAAAGAGAAGGGGGCGCAACACCCATTTGGGGCCGCTTATCCCTGCGCAGGGGGATCTAATCGTGCTGGAAAGGAGGGGGAAGGCTCACCCTTGTGGATGGGTCTGGCCTCCCGCCTCGGCCTCAGGCACTTCGACATCTACGACTTTCCAGTGGGGGGCGGAAAGGTTCTCTACCTTCTGTTGGGGGATAGGGGGGAGGACAGGAGCTTCCTGCGACCGCCGGCACAGGTGTTGGACCTGGCCCGCAGGAGCATGGAAAAGATCTCCGGAGAGGGATGGGAAGAGTCCAGGAGCCATCGATACCTCAAGGCCCTTATGGAGGTCTCCCGCGTCCTCTCGGAGGAGACCGATACCGAGAGCCTGGTGGGGCGGGTGTTGGAGATAGTGGAGGAGCTCACGGGTGCCCGGCTCAGCTACGTGATGCTGGTGGATCCGGAGAACCGCTCTCGGCTGAGGGGATTGTTGGTCAGGCTGGGAGATGAGCTCATCCGTTTGGATCCGGGAATGCGCAACGCCCTTTACCGCAAGGCGAGGGAAAAGGGACTTGATCACCTCATCACCACAATGGAGGGTTGCCTTAGTCCCGGAGTGGTCTGGGAGGGAGCCCGTTTGCTGGTGGTTCCCATCCGATTGGAAGGGGAGCTTTTGGGGATGATGAGGTGCGCCCTGCCCGAGGAGGAACTGGACGAAGAGGATTTGGAGTTCATCCGGGCCTTGGCCGCTCAGCTGGCGGCGGGCATAAAGATATCTGACCATTACCGGCGACTGCGGGAGAGGGAGGAAGGCCTTTCGGGGTTGAACGCCCTCCTTTCGTCCCTGTCGGACTGCCTTTTCCGGGAGGAGATGCTGGATTACCTATCGCAGGGGCTGGGACCGGTGCTGGGGGCCACCGAGCTGGTCCTTTTCAAGCAGGGGACCCAAAAACAGGGAGAAGGCGAGGCGTCGGTCTCCGCCGTTCGCTGGTGGAACGGGCCCGGCTCCTCTTGGCGGAGGGAATGTCTCCTCGGCCTGTTCGGGAGGGTACTCGCACGCCTCGACGGCCTAATGGGGACGGGCAGCGGTTGGGTGCGCCTTTCCCGCCCGGACCTGATGGATCTCTTGAATCCCGGTGAAGATCTCGATGAGTTGGGGGTTCAAGAGGCCCTCGTCTTTCCGGTGGGGGAGTATGGCGAGGAAGCGGTGTGGTGCGCTGCCTTAAGCCACCGAGAGGGGGGCTTCGAGGGAGATCGTACGAGGCATCTATCGGGTTCACTGGTGGGAGCGGTTCAGTCCTCGTTTTTAAGGGCTGCCTTTTACGAGGAGGCCCTGAACGAGGAGAGCAAACTCACCGCGGTCTTCAACGCCATGCAGGACGCCGTCCTTTTGGTGGACGACAAGGGCCGGCTGGCGGCGGCCAACCGGGTGGCTGACCGGCTCTTCGGGCTGCGGCGCCGAGGGGTTTTGGGCAGGCGGCCGGAGCCAGAGGAACTTTTCCCCGAGCTACACGAGTTCATCTTCGCCCCCCCGGCAGAGGAGGAGGGGGGCAGGGAGCTGGTGGTGCCGGTGGACCCGCCCCGCTACGTGCGAGCCTATCGTTCCTGGGCCCGCCTCCCCGGCGGCGAGGAGGTGGGGGAGGTGGTGGTCATCAGGGACGTCACCGACGAGCGAGAACTGGAGTTGGCCAAGGATGACTTCTTGGCTTGCGTTTCCCACGAGCTCAGGACCCCCCTGTCGGTGGTCTTGGGATATCTGGAGATCCTGAGCGAGAACTGGGAACGCCTGGACGAGGGCTCCCGCAAGGACGCGGTGCGCCACACCCGGCGGGCGGCGGAGAGGCTGAAGGGCGTCATCGGCGACATACTGGACACTGCCAAGGCCAGCCGGCGGGAATTGGAGCTCAGGAAGTCCCTCTTACGAGTGGATCTTCTGGCCGAGGAGGTCACCAAGCAGGCCCAGGTGGCGGACGGTGCCCACCGATACACTTTCGTGCGGCGGGAAGGATCATGCCTGGCATACGCGGATGAGACCAAGCTGCGAAGGGCCCTGTGGAACTTGCTGGACAACGCCAGGAAGTTCTCTCCCGCCGGTAGCGAGGTCACGGTAACCGTGGGGCGCCGCTCCGACGGGGTTTTCCTTTCGGTGAGGGACCGAGGCATAGGGATCTCCCAATGGCACCAACCCTTGGTCTTCCGCCGCTTCACCCAAGTGGACCGGGGAGACGCTCGCCGTTCCCAGGGCCTGGGGATTGGGTTGTTCCTGGTCAAGGAGATCGCGGAGCTGCATGGGGGAAAGGTGGAGTTAGAGAGCGAGGCCGAGAAGGGATCGGTGTTCACCTTGGTGATCCCCCCGGGCCCGGATGAAAAACCCTCTCCTCCCGAAAGACACATGGCCGAGGCGGGGATGGAGAGCGCAAGGCTTGAGGCAGAGGGAGTGTCACGCGCGGAAGTAGCAGCCTTTGCCGAAGGCGGTGAGGAAGAAGAAGGGTAGGCGTCGGCCCTGTACGCCGCCTTTCCCGCCGTACCGCTTGTCCCCCTGCGGTTGGACCGAGCGGTACGGAACCCAGCGTTTTGAGATAAAGGCCATCTTCAAGAGGATGATTCCTCTTAGCAGAGGGATGTAGAGGATTGAGGAGGTGCCGGGATGATCCGGGGTCTTTACTCTTCCTATGCCGGTATGAGGGCGTGGCTTTTGAGGCAGGACGTCACCGCAGCCAACCTGGCCAACGTTTCCAGTCACGGCTACAAGCAGGACCGGGTGGCCTTCCGGTCCTTCCCCTTCCGGGACATGGTGGCCTTACAGGGTAGGGAGATGGGAAGCGGGTCCCGCCTACAACCGCTGGGGCCCTATAGCGGGGGCGTGCTCTTGGGAGAGGTGAGGACCGACTTCTCGCAAGGGGCTCTGCAAGAGACGGGTATTCCTACCGACCTGGCTATCGAGGGCGAAGGGTTCTTCGCCGTTCTCAGGGATGGCAGAGTGCTTTACACCCGCAACGGATCCTTCCGCCTGGACCGTGAACTGTACCTGGTGGATTCCGCAGGAGACAGGGTTTTGGACGCTCAAGGAAATCCCATCCGGGTGCAGGGAGAGCTGCAGGTCAGGGAGGATGGGACCTTGCTGATGGACGGAAGGGAGGCGGGGAGGCTTGGGCTTTACGCCTTCGATGACGGACAAGCCCTGCGCAAGGTGGGCGAGGGCTTTTTCACCTCAACGGTTCCTCCTCGGGAGGCCAACGGTCGGGTTAGGCAGGGGTACTTGGAGGCCTCCAATGTGAGCGCCGTGGATCAGATGGTGCAACTCATCGAAGGACTCAGGGCCTACGAGAGCAACCAGCGGCTGATACTGGTGCAGGACCGAACCCTGGAGAAGCTCATCAACCAGACGGGGAAGATTTGAGCAGGGCTCGGGGCCTATGACTAGACCCGAGGAGGCCGCTCATCTCTTTCCGCCGCGCCGGGTCCCGGCTATCTGGGGGCGGCGCATCGGCCAGGCTTTGGCGTGGCGATGGCGCAAAAACCCCCAATGGTGGGATGTCAGGGCGGACACCTGGGTCGTCCCGGTCGTGGCGGTTCGGTGGGAAGATTACTTGAAAGGCGTGGGAAAGGAAAGGTGTGGGAAAAAGGAGCAGCGCGGGTCTACGGGAGGAGAGCAAAAGCCCCTGGTGGGATATCGAGATGAAGGAGGTAACGTATGCTGCCGGCCTTGAGAAGCGCCGCCACGGGCCTGCTGGCCCAGCAAGTGGTGTTGGACGTCACTGCCCACAACCTGGCAAACGTTAATACCCCCGGCTTCAAGCGCTCACTTCCCCGCTTCACCGATCTCCTTTACCCGGAGGGCAGGAGGGGAAACGAGCCCCTGGACCGGATAGGGAGGGGGGTGAGGGTAGAAGAGGTGCGCCGGGACCTAAGCCAGGGGATCATGGAGGCAACAGAAAACCCCCATCACCTCTGCGTGGAGGGCGAGGGGTTTTTCGCGGTGCGCCTGGAGGACGGTTCGCTGGGATATACCAGGGCGGGGATTCTGGGGGTGGACTCGAGCGGTAGGCTCACCCTGAACGGAAGGTTTTTCCTGGAACCGTCCCTTCTGTTGCCGCCCGGGGGAAGGGAACTCGTGGTGGATCAACGGGGAACGGTGCGGGTTCGCACCGCCTCCGGGGAGGAGAGGGAACTGGGAAGGATACCCTTGGCCCGCTTTCCCAATCCCGAGGGGCTGGAAGCTCGTGGGGATGGGATCTTTCTTGCCACCGATGCCGCGGGCCTTCCGGTGAGCGCCCTTCCCGGGGAGGAGGGGACGGGTTTTCTGCGCCAGGGGTACCTCGAGCGGTCCAACGTGGACGTGGCGGACGAGATGGTTCGGATGATCAGCGCTCTTCGGGCCTACCAGCTCAACGCCAAGATGGTGCAGGCCTCCGACGAGGCCTTGGACGTGGCCAATCGGATAGTGCGCGGATAGGATCGACCTCTTTTTTGGATGGCGCCGGAGGGGTGGGAGATATGCCCGACGCGGAGATTAGCGGACTGGGAAAGATCGGGGAGCCGTCCCACGCCGCTGCCTTAGAGCGGAGGGGAGGGCCGGATGACACGGCGCTCATGAAGGCCTGCCGGGAATTCGAGGCCTTCTTCGTTCGGGAGGTGCTGTCCCGAGCGGGGGTTGACTCGGCGTTGCGGGGAGGCCTCTTCACCCGCATGGGGGTGGCGGGAAGGGAAGGGACAGGGGATGAAGGTGCTTCGGGCATCGACCTGGGAACTGACCTTTACGCCGAGCAGGCCTTGGACGCAATCGCTCGGTCCCTGGCCTCCGGGGGTTGCTTGGGACTGGCGGAGTTGCTTTACCGGCAGTTGACCGGATGGGTACCTTCCTTGGGTGCCGGTAAAGGCGGGAGCGATCGAGGGGCAGGTGATAAGAGTTGAGGATGATCAACTGCGAACGGTGCGGAAAGCTGTTCTCCTCTTTCTCCAGCCGGCTGTGCGAGGAGTGCCGGGAGGAGGAGGAGCGCATGCTCAAAAGGGCCAAGGAGGAGTTGTACCGCAACCCCGGCCTGGGGGTGATGGACTTGGTGCAGCGCCTGGAGATACCCGC
>JACVJK010000030.1 GCA_015711955.1 Actinomycetota bacterium
GGCAATTCCGTCACCAAACAGAAAACGATCCGATGTATCGGCAGCATCACGCCATATTCGGGGGAATACCAACCTTGCTCCAAGGAGGTGGTCAGGGGCCTTCCATCCTCGTCCTTACAAACGATCCTGACTCTCTCTCCGGATCTTGTCCTTACGAGGACCTCTCCCTTATCCCATCCCTTCACCATGACCCCGGGTGCGAGATGTAGGAAAGACTCCAGTCTCCGGCGTCCCGTTCCCATCACGTGATCCGTTATCACGAACCTGCGTTTTAGCTTTTGAAAGACTACTTTTCGTAGATGCCTCACCGGTGGGTTGAGTCTCGAGTAGCCGTCGTGGAAAGCCTCGACATAATCCTCGGAGTCTCCTCTCCTAAATTCTGTCACGGTACATCTGGCTGAATCGGGCAACCTGAAAAGGCCCTCAGGTCTTTCGTCCATCTCTGCCTGCTCACAACCATCGACCATGATGGTGTTGTGACTTCGGGTCGAACGGAAGTGGTTCCTCCATGAGGGAGCACCAGTATAAGAAAATGTGCCAGGATCTATCATCAGATCACAGCCTCCGAAACATATCTCGAAGCTAAGTTTATCGTTGTGGGCATGAGCTCCCAGGCCTTCAAGACCCACACCTCCACAGTAGAACATCATATAATCCCTGTTTTTTCTCAGTATGTAATAACCACCTTCCGGAAAGGCCTTGCTATCAAGGTCCTTGCAGGACCTACCTTCCATATTTGACCATTCTTGGTAACCATCAAAACCAAACACCCAAAGGGCTTCCGAGCTGAAACCATATTCCACAAGTTTAAAATCAGGCCTGTTGAAACAAATGGCCCCCAGGGCTGGCAAATAGCTCATGTCCAACACTCGTCTTTTGGCTAATACGTGAAGCCTTCCACTGTCGTTATCCCCAATCTGGGGCATGCTGCCGTCTGGTTTGAGGGCGAAGAGAGAGAACTCGAACATCTTCTCCAGACGGTGCCTGTACCCCTCTGATAAGGTCAGACCATTCCTTTCCGCTACCAAGTGGGCATAGAACAGCAGCTCGCAAACGAGGCGATGGTAACACGTCGATGCCTCAAAAGACGTCCCATCGGGGTTGACCTGCCTTTCTATCTCCTTTTCCAATTCCCTGACGGCGATCTCTGTCCATCTTCTCGCCTCTCTTGTACCCTTTAACAAGCATCCGACGTACAAAAGCCCCACCAAGTCCGCAAGGTAATGATTGTTGGCCACGTCCCATTTCTCGAGATTCTTTTCCACATGAAAGGCATGCAACCATAACCATTTTAGAAACTTTTTCTCGAAAACTTCGTCAAAGGCTTTTGAGTCTCTCATCAAAATATATGAGGCCACCCAATTAGCAGCTCTTATGGCGACCTCCATGGGGCAAGCCCAATTCACCCCCAAACCAAGCGGGTTTGCCATGCTCCAATCCTCTATTATTGCTTTAAACGCCCTTGCATATCGCTCGTCACCAGTCACGGCGAAGGCCTGCCCGAGGTTAACCCCGAAATAGAATCTCGACAATTCCCACGGAACTTTAATATCTCCCTTTCCATATGGTACTTCAACGGCTTTGTAACATCGCCTATCCCATACATATCCCATCGGAGGATCCATGTTCCAGAAACATCTTGACTGATTTTTACTTTCGACTTTTAAGATCGGGGTGAAAGATCTGCCTAAGACATCGTAATTTCCAGAAAGGAAGTTATCTGCAAGGTCAGGTGCCTGCTTTAAAAGACAAAGCAAATTCTTTGCCTTCTCAGTTTCCTTATGCCCATGCCTCGTGAAAAGACCCTCCCATTCACCGATGGGTCTCATCTGCCAAATATTTACCTCCCCCTCTGAATTCAGCGTATCTTTCCTGATTTGGTCGATGAAAAATGACAAAGCGGACATACTTGCTAAATGAGCCATGCTTTTAACCCTAGCTTTTAAAGCGCCCGACTTCGCCAATAGGATCTTGATGACCATTCTCCATGTTCTGTTCAGATCCCAGTATAGTATTTCCTTCTTTAGAATATCTTTAAATGCGCTTCCTGGCGATCACTATAATATGGTTTCCCCTTCCCCTTCTTTCAGACAGCTTGTTGGGAATGTACAGAATGACTGACGTCAATCCGCTCTCCAAAATATGTTCATATAGCTTCTTTAAAATATTCTTTATTTGTCTTTTTGCAACTTTCCCGATTATGTTTTCTTCTTCCATGATAGACAGCCTTTGATTCGATGATGTCTTTCCTTGTTTTTGGCTCTTATTTATGACTTGACAAATCAACTCTTTCATAATGGTTGGTGGGTAGGTTCTTGTTTCCATAAGCTCAATGTCATAGCCTGCCAACCCAAGCAAGTTTCGCAACGCTTCAGGAGTGAATGCGAATCTGTGATCCTCCCCATACATGCCGCCTATCCGAGACCTCCAAACAGAACGTGGCCGCCATGCTTTGAGGTTGGGTGTTTCTAGATATAGATATCCTCTATTCGTCATTATCTCGTGGACCCCGAGCAGGAAATGGAGGGGATCGTTGAGATGTTCTATCAGTTGGCACGCTACTACTAGATCATATTTTCTGTTACTTAATGCTCTCTTGATATTTTCTGCATCCCCATGATAGAAATCGCCTTTTCTAGTGTTTTTCGCGTAGTCCACAACTTCTTTTGATGTATCGTTTCCATCGGCCTCGTATCCTCTTCGGTTCAGAAGATCCACCAAATCGCCCGATCCGCAGCCCACGTCAAGTATCGTATCCACTCCCGAGAGTCTCTTTATCCTCCTCAACGCATGCCTGTTTCTCGATTTGAGCATTATACTTCGCTCCGATTCCATTGCCCATTTTAATGTGAAACGTGAATCTCTATTTTTAAAGATATGAGATTCGGGATCTCTGAAAGCTATCTTACATTTCGCGCAGAAGAAAAACTCGTTCACAAGCTCATCAGTCTCATCACATTTACAAATCAAGCACCTCATCTCATCGAATCATTCAATCATATCCGGGATTTTTGTGTTCATCATCCTCTTCCCAACATGTCACGCATGATTTCATCTCCACAATGAGAGATTATCCAACAGAACTTGCCCGACCCCGTCCTCTCTATCCCTTCAACGATCTCATGGTCTATCACCACTTCTTGTCCAAGAAGGACCTTGAGTTTGAAAACCACTTCTTCTAATTCATCCATACAATCCTTGAGTTGAGCATATGAGGCGGGGACTGCCTTGACAAGAAGTCTGCCCGGTTCAAATTGAACCAATTGTGTTTCTTGTAAATGCTTTAAGTCTTTGAAAGGTCGGGCTAAAACTACCGGAGAAACAGGGATACCGTCCTTGTTAAAAATCACATCTCCCACTCTGCCCTCTAACCTATCTATGATAGGGTAGTAATCTCTATGGCACTCATCGCAGCTGATTTTCCAAGGGTGTGAAGCCAAATCACCTGTTCTATACCTCAACAATGGGACTGCTCGATTGAGAAACCCTGTGGCGATTATCTCTCCGGTGCGTTCGTCTATCTCGGTCACGCCGTATTGCGGTACAAAATGATAGGTATTCGAACGCTCACATTCTCCTGCAAGGCAAACCTTCTCCGCCATGCCGTAATGGCTATAGACGCGACAATCAAAGACCTCGTTCACGAGCTGCCTCTGCCATGGATAGACGTTCTCTGAGGCAAAAAGCACGGCCTTCAACCGAAAGGGAATCTTTATGCCATATTTTCGGACTGCGAAGGCGAGAGAGGATATGGCGCCGGGATAACCATGTATGAACCTCGCACCCATGCTGTTGATCTTGTCCAAGTAGTATTCGGCCGTGTGCCTCGAATCTATCAAGGGGGAAAGCCTAACAGCATTTTCCACTGGATTATATTGGTATCTCCGATCTGTGAAGATTTGACCCCTTATCTCAACCCTAAGTTCACCTGGCGAGTAGCCTACCCTCGACCACTGATGGCATATGAAGGCGAATTCCTTGTACCTGACATCATGGGGTTCATACAAGCTGACGGACTTTCCCGTGGTACCGCTGGTGGTCACAACATTCATTCTCTTTATGTCGCACCCCTCTGAAAGGAAATCCTCAATCCTCCTCCTCAAAAGATCCTTGCTTGTCATGGGAAGTGCCTTCAAGTCCTCGACATCCTCGATGTCGGAGGGCAACAAGCCGATGGAATTAAAAACTTTCCTGTAAAAAGGCACGTTTACGTAGGCATGTTCCAACAATCCTGCAAGAACTCTTTGTTGATACTCTCTCAACCTGCCCTCATCCCACCATTGGGACTCTTGCAGGAAGTTATAAGTCTCCCAAAAGACTTTCTTTAACCGCAAGCGCGAAGGAATCGAGCCATAAACGCGCTTCAGCGCCTCTTTAAAACCGGCTGGCAAGACATTGGTGACTCGACTCTTGCTCATAGCCGCCTCCCTTACAATTCAAGATTATAAGGCAGGGGTGACCAGGAGACACGAAAATCTGTTAGATAGATGACAGTTGCGCAAAAACCCAAAAGATGACCCTCCCGCCAGATCATTCGACGAACACACGATCCTCCTCAACACGGAGTTTGGGTAGCGGCGCTCGAGATGTCCGCATTGAGTACAAGAGCCAAAAGCGATGTAGCTTTACTGCAAGAAAACGACCATTATTGCGTTAGATTGTTATAATGACGCCATGACGGCGAAAACCAGATTGTTATGCGTAGGGGACATGTCACTTGTCACAAAAGATGGGGGAGATCCTTTCTCCCATATTAAGAGTTTCCTAAAGGATAAGGACATACTCTTCGGAAACCTGGAAACCTGCCTGTATGACGGTCCTCCAGCTGTGGAAAAAGCGTCTGTTGTGATTTCTCCCGAGAAAAACGTTGATCACCTGGCAGATGTCGGTTTCGATGTCGTCAACGTCGCAAACAACCATGTACTTGACGGCGGGATCAAAGGTCTTCTTCGCACACTCCACCTGCTTGAAGGCCACGCGATCGAATACATCGGAGCCCATAAAGAAGATGGGGGAGCATGATTGGGTCGTGATGGAGCGAAATGGGATAAGCTTTGGCTTCATCGGCTTTGACGCCTTCGGCGGGGGCGATGCAGGAGAGGGTTTGAGGACAGCCCGTTTTTCCCCTGAGAACGCCGTTTCGGCCATCAAGATTTTAAAGGGGACTTGCCATCACGTGGTGGTCTCGATCCACTGGGGGATAGAAGGTTCCTTTTACCCTTCGCCTCAGCAGATCGAGCAAGCAAGGTTCCTCGTTGATCAGGGGGCATCCCTGGTGGTAGGGCACCATCCCCACGTGCTCCAAGCCGTTGAAAGGCACGGGCACGGATTGATAGCCTATTCCCTCGGTAATTTTCAGTTCAGACACAAGGGAACGGGTCGCGATATGAAAAACTACAGGAGAACCGATCAAACCGTTATTCTGGAAGTAATTTTTAATAGTGAAAGTATAGAATCATATTCCCTTCACCCAGTCATCATAGACAGAGAATGGAGACCGACTCCAGCTGGACCAGAAGAAGCGGAAGACATACTCTCCTTCCTGAGAGCCATAACCGCTAAAGTCAGGATGGATCAAGTATCGTGGCGTTTTTGGTATGAGGAGTTAGCTGCTCATTACCTCCGTGATAACCTCAAGTCTTATCTGATACGCATCAGGCGCTATGGCTTACCCCATCTTATCGAATGCTTCAGATGGTTGTTATCGCCTTTTTGCGTCAGGTGTTACATAGCTCTTCTGTCAAGGCGCTTCAGGTTCGACACCTAATGCCATGATGAGGGATTTTTACCGAGATTTCGTGAAGTATGCCCCTGCACTCGTAATACCGGCGCTGGTCGGGATGATCTCACTTCCGATACTCACCAGGTTGTTTCCTCCCCAGGAATACGGTTACTACACCCTGGTGGTCTCCACCAACTCCATCCTCCTTTTGCTATTGGGGTGGCTCCCGATGTCGATAGTGCGATTTTATCCATCATACGAGAAAGAGAACATTGAGGGTGTTTTGATAAGGACGGCGATGACCTGGCTCTGGATTACTGTGGCGGCCCTCACCCTGATATACGGATTAAGCGTGTACTTTCTAAAGGTCAAGCTTCCGCAGGGTTTGAGGGAGATGTTTTTGGTCGGCGTGGTCCTCTTCGCTGTGGCCTCGCTCTCCGAGTTCCTCAAGGTGACCTTGAGGGCTAGGAGGCTTGCGGGGTCCTATTCCTTTTTCCAATCCTTAAGCAGCCTGGCGGGCCTTGGCTTCGGACTGATCCTTTCCATCGCCTCGAGACTCGGGATGAAGGGGATGCTCTGGGGCCAGTTATTGAGCACGGCCTTGGTCATCCCCATCATGATCTGGGTTGCCTTGCCGCGCGATAAAAAGGGGGCCTTTTCCGCTAGCCTTTCCTGTGAGATGTTCCGATATGGCATGCCGCTTGTGGTGGGTAACCTGGCCGCCTGGATACTGAGCCTGTCCGACCGATACATGCTGGGGATATTCAGGGGTCCTGCGGAAGTGGGCATATACTCCGCAAGTTACACCATCTCCGAAAGGAGCATCTACCTGGTCATCACATGGTATCTCCTCTCCGCGGGACCCATAGGGTTCCATGTCTTCGAAAAAGACGGGCCTCAGAGCGCCAGGTCTTTCCTTGCGAAGCTCACCAGGAACTACCTGATGATCGGTGTCCCCTTGGTCTTTGGCTTGAGCGCGCTCTCAAGACCCCTCGTCGAGGTCTTCGTGGGAAAAGACTATGTGGAGGGATTCAAGATCATCCCAATAGTCACTGCCGGGACTTTCCTTCTCGGCCTGCAGCAGAGGTTTCAGTCGGGCTTGACCTTCTACAAGAGGACTGTCTGGGTCATGGTCTCGATTTTCACCGCGGGATTGGTCAACGTGATGCTCAATTTAATATTCATACCCAGATATGGATATATGGCTGCTAGCGTCACCACCTTGGTGGGGTACGGGGTGCTCCTCGCCATGATCGTGGCCACTTCCAGGAGATACTTCCGCTGGCCGTTTCCCTGGAGGTCTCTTGTAAAGATTCTTGTGGGGTCTGCGGTGATGGCCTCCCTTGTCTTTGCCCTAAACCTCACGAACCTGCACATCGGCCTACGGATAGCAATCTCAGTGCCTCTGGGAATCGGGACGTATTTCTGCTTCCTCTTCCTCTTTAAGGAGATAACCCCCAAAGACGTGAGAGATCTGTTGAGCACGCTGGGGATAAGAAGAGCGGTGGGGTAAAAAAACAGATTCTAAGAATGAAGAGGCGCAAGATCAGACCGTCGGCACATAATCCTTCCCGGCATCAGCGGCATTTCAGGGCTTTGTCGATGATGAAGGTCAGCCTGGTGACCTCCTCCATATCCTCCAACGGGATCGTGTAATTATCTCCGTTCATGACCGCGGTACCGAACTTTCTCAATTCCTCGAGATGGCCCTTGTCCTGAAGACCCCTCCATCCTTTCCCTTTGAAACCGAAAACTCTCAGCTCCCTGAAGTCATCTACAAGAAGTGCCTTTGAATCGTAGAAAAGCTCCACGTATTCTTTGGGCATATCCCCAGGGCCCAGAGCCGTGTAGATAAGAGTGCAGCAGGAACCGTCCTCGTACTTGAGTACGACGGCCACGTTGTCTCCTCTGGGAACCGAACCGCCAGGTTGGACCGCCTCCACCTCAAAGGAATTCACCCTGCAGCCGACCATGAAGTTCAGAAAATCCAACATGTGACAAGCCTCACCTATGATCCTTCCCCCACCTTCGGGACCGTGGACCCAATGCTCGGGAGGGAGATAGCCGGCGTTCACCCTGTACATACCCAGAAGGGGTCCTTGTCTTTCCTTCAGATGCTCCCTCATGATACGGGCGGCCGGGGAGAACCTCCGGTTGAAACCCACCGTGAAGGGGACCTGGGTTTCCCTGATGGTACCCATCAGTTCATCCAATTCCATCTCGTTGAGGGCAAGGGGTTTTTCGAGGAAAACCGCCTTTCCCGACCTGCAGGCCTGGACAGCCATCTTAGCGTGCAGGTCGTGCCTGGTGGCGATGATCACCATGTCCACTTCTTCATCTTGAAGGACATCCCCGAGATCAGAGGTACAGTAATCGGCACCGTATCTCCTCGCCGTGTCCAAAGCGTTAAGGCCGGTGGCGCTCACCACCGCTCGTAAGTGGAACATGTCGGACAATTTTTTCAAGTTGGGTAAGTGCACAGCCTTGGCGAAATCACCAGCTCCCACCAGGGCGACGTTTAAAACTCCCTTTTTCTTTCCCCTTTCACCCGAAACCCATACCGACGTTTTCCCCTTACCCCCTGGTTCTTCCCCGGGCTTAGGTTCCTCCATGCCGTAATCGAGGATAACCCCTATGGGTCGAGGCTCGGACACTAGAGCCCGATAGGCCTCTGGCGCCTCCTCCACGGGATATACCCCACCCACCAGGCTCTTGAAGTCCACCGCGCCGACACTCAAGAGCCTCAGATATTCCTCCATGTTGCGGCGCTCGGTCCAGCGGACGTAAGCATATGGATAGTCGACCCCTCCCTCCTCGTAGGTCGGGTCGTACCGGCCAGGTCCATAAGATGTGGATATCAAGAGGTCGAGCTCTTTCTCGTAGAACGGGGAACGTTTCAGTGAAAGGCCCACGTCGCCCACAACCACGATCCTTCCCTTCTTCCTTGTCATCTCGGTGGCCAACTGGAGGATGGAGTCGTCCTGGGGCGCAGCCGCGGTTATGATCGCCGCGTCAACGCCGTTGCCATCGGTTCTGACGAGGATTTCCTGCACAGGATCGTCGTGTGGGGATAATCCCCATTCCATACCCATGTTCAATGCGGTTTCGACCCGCTCTCCTCTTGGATCCAACCCTATCACCCGGCAACCGCACGCTCTGAGGAGTTGAGCAGTTAGCTGGCCTACCAGACCCAGACCTATGACGGCCACCGTCTCCCCCAGCCTCACTTCCGCCCGCCTCACCCCCTGCATAGCTATGGCGCCCATGGCTACCGAGGAAGCAGAAAGGAGATCGCATCCCTTGGGGACCTTGACCACGAGGTTGCGGGGCACTAGAACCAGCTCGGCATGCACAGCCCTTCCGACCCCAGCGCACGCCACCATATCGCCGAAGGAGAACTCCCCTACTCCTTCCCCCGTGCCGACCACTACCCCGGAACAAGAGTAGCCCAATGGACTTGCCTCATCCCTCCTGCCCTTCAGTACATCGATAGTTCCCTTAATCCCTTTTTCCGAAAGGTATTTTTTGAGCTTCTCGATCTTATCGGGAGCCTTAACAGCTTTCCTTACCAAGGACTCTCCCGACCTACGCATCCCCTCCAGCTCCGTGCCCGTGCTTATCAGCGAGTATGCCGTTTCCACCAGCACACAGCCATTTTCTACCAGAGGAGCGGGTACCTCCTCCACGCATATCTTTCCCTTTCGGAGTACCACTTGTCTCATCTCATACCTGCCCCCGTACTCTTTTATGCCTTTTCAGGAATTATCGTCGTTATTCTGCCTGAAAAGCCGTCTTTTCGGACGTTTCACACTTGCTCCCCTCAACTGGATAAGCAAGCCTATGGAAACCCACGCTCAGCATTCCTTTCGCATTGACAGCCGAAACGTCGCCGTCCCACCCCCGGTGAGGTAACACGGGTCGGGGCACTGTACGTAGGCCTCTTCTTGGCCCAGGCCCATCTCTCTGGGGCTTATGCCCCGGGAAAGCGCGGCGTAGAAAGGCATTAAAGAGGCCAAGGAATGCATGCACAACTCGATCGCGCTCTTGAGGCGGAAACCCCCTATGATGTAGAAAATGTCCCCTTCCCTGTAGACGGGGCAGCTTCCCCGGATCTCCCAGACCCTCACCTCCAGGTCACGGACCAATCTTTTTCACCCCCACAGAAGACAACGAAGAAGGCTCGACCCCGAGCCATCTTATACCGCTTCTGTCTTACTTACCAACGAATCGAGGATTCTCGCGAACCTGCCGGCCATCTCCCGATGGGAGAACTCCTCCACCCTGCCCCAGTCCCCCGGGTAGGAGACCTGACCGGTTTCGAGATATTCCCTGTAGAAGTTCAAAAGCTTCTCTTTCAAGTCCTCAAGCTCGTTGCAGTGCACTCCGGCCTTCGTGTGATCGAGGAGTTCCCTCACCACTCCCCCAGGCCCTCCCACCGCCAGGATAGGGCGCCGCGCTGCCAGGTACTCGAACACCTTTCCGGTGTAGGTGCCGTAGTCCCTTGGATCGTTCCAACTCAAAAGCAAGAGCAGCTGGGATTCGCGCTGCCTCCCCAAGGACTCCTGGCGACTCACCTCGCCGAGGTGTTCTGCCACGCCTTGCAAACCGTGTTCCTCGATCCGGTGCTCGAGGAACTCCTCCCGGGGCCCGTAGAACCTCACCTTCACCCTGTTTCTGTCCATCTTCCCGTCTTGAAAGAGCTCTCGCAGCGCCCGGAAAAGAAGCGAGGGATCCCGCTTCCCCTGATAGAGCATCCCCGTGTAGGTGATGGTGAAATCCCGGGTGAGGATCTGCGGTCGGCCGGCCTCCACGGCGTCGTCGGGGTCGAACCCGTTGGTGATCACCTCCACCCTCTTTTCGGGGTGGAGCCTCGAGAGCGTCTCCGCCCAGGGCCTCGAAGTGGTGACCAAGACGTCCGCCTCCCTCAGGGTCCACCGTTCCAGCTCCCGGTCCATGACCCTCCTTATGACGTTGAACTCGAAATAGGGGTTTTGGGACCACAGATCCCGGAGATCGGCCACCCAGGGAAGCCCGGTCTTCCTTTTGAGGTATCTGGCCGCCAGACAGAGGCTCACCGGGCCGGCACTGCTCAACAAGACGTCGAAACCACCGTCAGTGGAAAGGAGTCTCAGACCTTCTCGGGCAGCTATGGGGGCCCAGAGGACCTCCTCGTCGGGAAACAGGGCGATCTCCCTAAAGCCTGAAAAGAGCTTGCCGAGGAACTTCCTCATAGGGTTTCTCTTCTCATAGTCTCCCTCGATCCTATTCTTTATCAATATTCCAGGATCAAGGCCCAGTAAACTCTTGAAACGATGGGACAGGATCCCTGGGTCTTCGGTCTGGACCATCCGTATCCCTGAGGGCTTCTCCCCCGGATAGTGAGGCGTGACTACCACCGGCTCCCAGCCGTGCCCAGGCAGGTACTTGGCGAGACCCAATATCCTCTGAGAGGCCATGCCCGGCCTGGGCGGGAAGTAGTATGAGATCATGAGCACGCGACCAGGCATCTCTTTGGTCCCCTCACTCAATTCAGTCAGCTTTGATCTTGTACTTTTACTGCCGCTCAACCACCCTCAATCTCACGAGGCGTCGGTCAAAGGGGTTCTGACCCGAAGACTCGAGCGTCTCCATCGCTCCGTCCTCGAACCCTTGAACCCTTCGCCGAGTCAAAAACTAAAACAAACGTCTCTTATTTTTCAAGGAAACCCGGAAGGGGAAAGCAGCGATGACACGATTTCAGCCCCTGACTGGCCGATGTGTTGTCGAGGCAGCAGGTTCGATCATCTCGGCCGAATCATTTATCATGGCGTTAAGAGTCGGGTCACAGCGGTAAGGGTCTTGGCTTTTGAACGTCGCTTGGCCTTTGAACATCGAAGGACGCGGCTTTCGCTAAGCATTGGAAGGGACGCCTAGGAGCGCCTCGGAAGAAAGACAAAAAACATCTCACAAAATCTACTGACGCCCTTGATTCTGCCGAAGGAGGAAGACCATGAAGATCGGAGCCGTCCAGATGAAGGCCCGGCTGGGTGACGTCACCCACAACGTCAACCGGGCCCGGGAGTTGGTGAGGGAGGCATTCCGGCAGGGATGCGAGATGGTTATCCTTCCCGAGTTCTTCCCCACCGCGGTGGCCTTCCACCCCTCCCTGCGCAAGGCCTCGATGCCGCTTGAGGGTCCGGCCCTGAGGATGATGCAGGAGGAGGCGGTCAAGCACGGGGGCTACGTGGGCGGCTCCTACATCGCGGCGTTGGGCGGGGAAAACCGGAACGTCTTCGCCCTCGTCTTTCCCGACGGCAGATACGCCACCCACGCCAAGGACCAGCCCACCATGTGGGAGAACTGCTACTACGTAGGCGGGGAAGACGAGGGCATCCTTAAGACTCCCTTGGGCCCGGTGGGGGTGGCCATGTGTTGGGAGCTGGTGAGGACACGTACGGCGAGGCGCCTGCGAGGAAAGGTGGATCTGCTGGTGGGTGGGTCCTGCTGGTGGACGGTGCCCGACCGCGCCATCCCCCTTCCCGGAAAGAAAAGGGCTCACGAGGAGAACCTGAAGGTGATGCGGGAGACCCCGGTGCGCATGGCGAGGATGTTGGGCGTGCCCGTGGTACACGCCGCCCACGCCGGCGAGTTCACCGCCCGCATGCCCCTTTTGCCTTTCCTGCCCTATCGCTCGTACTTCCTGGGGGACACCATGATAGTGAGTCCTTCGGGAGAGGTGCTCGCTCACCTCACGAGGGACGAGGGTGAGGGGATTGCTTCAGCGGAGGTGGAACTGGGAAGACGAAGCCCCCTGGAGGAGATTCCGGAGAGGTTCTGGATACCCCGCCTTCACCCTCTCATAAAGCTGGCATGGCATTATCAGAACGCCCACGGCAAGGCCTACTACGCCCTGAACCGAAGGCTGGGAAGGATCAAGGTGGGGTGATCGGGTGGTTCGGTGAAGACGAAGACACCGAAATGGAGCGAGGTCAAGGTCGAGGATCGGGAAAGATCGGGGTGGGGTGATCCCTGTAGAGGTGCCCACAAGACCAAAGGCAGCCTCTTCCTTCATCCTGGCAAGAGAGAGAATTGACCCAAACACGAAGAGGACACGTCTCGAGGTGCTCATGGTCCGCAGACACCAACGAAACGTCTTCGCTCCTGGTGTTTACGCCTTCCCGGGGGGCGCAGTGGAGGAGGCAGACCTTGAGTTTCCGGACGAGTTATTGCTGACCTCCCAAGGGGAAAAAGACAGGACGGTGTTGGATTCCCTGATCGAGGAAGGCCTCGTCATGAAAGAGGCCAAGGCCCTCATAGTGGCCGGGCTGCGGGAGACCTTCGAGGAGACAGGGATCCTGCCCGATTGCGTCATCGTCACGGGAAGAGGAGAAGGAACGCAGGTCTTAGACCTGGCTCGGATGAGGAAGGAACTCCTTGGTGGGTTCACCTCCTTTGCGAGATTCATGGAAGCCTTTATTGCCGCCACCGATCTCTCTATGATCCGCTATCTGGCTCATTGGATAACCCCGGAGGGTCTCCCCATGAGGTACGACACCCGCTTTTTCCTGACTCCCTTCTCCGGGAGAGAAACACCCGAGTGCGATCCGGGGGAGATAAGCTCATACTGCTGGATAAACCCTAAGGAAGCCCTGGAAAGATGCCAGCGGGGCGAGTTTCCCATGCTCCCGCCCACCGTGGCTGTCCTGGGCACCATGGCGAGATACGAAGGGCTTCCCGAAGCCATGCAAGACCTGACGGGGAGATCGGTATATGCCGTATGCCCTAGGATCACGGAGAAAAACGGTAAAGTGACCCTCGAGATCCCCGATGGATCAGAAACGGGATGAAAAGGGGTGTTCTTAAAGCCCGCTTTTGACGCAAGACAGGTTCCCTATTGGATCAGAACCGGGAACTAAGGCACATCCCATTTCTTGGGAAACAGAACACATTCAATTTCTTCTGATGAGCGGGGACAATATAACCCATTCCCATCACTAATCATCACATATGGCAATCACTGTCATCATGAAGGTTTGTGGTCATGGTCTTGTTATTAATCCTCGCATCACCCGATCATCAATATCCTGATTTGACGCCCCATGACAAAAACCACGTTCACTTTTGGGATCCGCTCTTGATGGTAGGATCTTCCACTGACAGATCTGATTCATCTCGCGTCTCTGAAAAGGCGTTTTGAGGATAAGCTTGCCACGGAATGCACGACCTAAGTCTCCGGGATAAAAACGACTGATCCCAAAGCCCGTGAACCTTTCGCTTATCCCTTTAAAGGCCTCGTCAAGACGCCCGATCGCGCCTTCTTCTCCTTACAGCTGTCCATACCAGGGAGGTCAGCCCTACTGCCAGTCCCACAAACGGGAACATGCTCCCGGTGCCACAAGCAGACTGAACGGTGAAGGCGCCCGCCAAGCGAGCAGACCTCCCATCGGGAAGTTCCACAACCAGGTCATAAACGCCGGGTTCCACTCCCATAAGGCCTACCGTGCACTGGATGAGAGAGCTGGAGATCACGTTGACGTTGTAGGCGTTGATGATGGTGCTACCCCTGATCAGTTTGACGGCGGCGCCAGGAGTGAAACCGGTTCCCTCCACGGAAAGGTTGAGGGAGACCATCAACTGATTACCGGTGTTAGGACGAACCGAAGTCAGGGTAAGGGGCATCACCTCAGACGCTGTACGGAGTATGAGACCACGATAGCCCACTGCCCAGGCCGTGACGCCGTCTCGGGAGGAGACGTCCAGCAGGTCGCAGGGGATGTCAATCAAAGGAGTCTCATCGACCCAGCTCGAACCGCCGTCCGAGGTCTTGAGGATCCTGTAGCCCGAACCGTAAGCGGCAACGGCCCAGGCGATGTTGGGTCTTGGCGCCGTGGAACCGTACATGTAGCTGGTAGTGGAAGCGGGTCTGGTGTGGAACCACCAGCTGACGCCCCCGTCGTGGGTAACCATGATGTCGTTCAAGGACAACATTTGCAGGGCCAGATAGATTATGCTGGGATCGAGCGGCGTGCTAAAAAGGATGGGTATGGGCGAATAAACGATGTCCGCCCCCACCGCCACCACGTCGAGCGCCGTGGCCGCCTCGACGTCCGCAACGTATTCATTGTAGGTACCCGTCATGACGGACTGCCAACTCCCGCCACCGTCAGTGGTCTTGAGCAATATGGGCAAATAGGGCGCGTCCTGAAAAGGAGGGGGCATGGGGATGGGGGGAGTGGTAGGAGTATTCCGGTTCCAGGAAAGGCTTCGCGCCCCTGCCCATGCCACCTGTTCGCTCACCGCATACACGCAGGTAATTTCCTGGGAGGTGCCCGATCTCTGCTCCACCCAGCTGTTGCCTCCGTCGGTGGTCTTGAGTATCCTCCCCAAGTTCCCCACTGCCCAAGCGGTCCTCTCGTTCGCGGCGGATATGGAGGTGAAGTAATAGGGTTCGCCGATAACGTACTGGACTGTCCAGCTCGCCCCGCCATCGAGGGTCTTGGCGATGAAATTGACCCCCGTTCCCGGTTCCCCTTCCCTTCCTACGATCCAGACTCTGTCCGCATCCAGCGCCCATATACCGAAGACATGAGTAGAGGCCTTTTCGTAGACCTTTTTTCAAGTGTTCCCGCCGTCCAGCGTACGGAGAATGATCCCGTCACCCCCTTACCCAAGCCGTCTTGGAGTCCACGGCGGAGACGCATCTGAGCGTGGCATCGGTCCCCGAGTCCTGACGGATCCACGAAGAACCACTGACGGTTGGGCCAACGCAAGACCAAGTCGTGGCGAGCCGAGTGCTAAAAGAGAGAGAAATACCAGGCAAAGAAAAACAAAAAAGAAATAACCCTTCTGTTTTAGAGTTAGCGGTTTCATGGCAACCCCCTTCCCCTTAGCTAGATCCCATAATAAATGCTAAACTTGATAAGTTAAAAAGTCAACACTTGTTTCTTTTTTGTATGGTATGGGGAATGCTGATGGGGAACGCGAACCCACCCTCGCCCGAACAGGCAAAAGGTGCCGAGGAGTTATCTCCAGTTGAAAGGGCGAACCTGAGAAAGATGTTGTATCATGATCCCGAAGGGGGCTTGCGGAAGAAAAGAGAGACAATCGAAACGTCATGGACCTGTTCCTTCGTCCTATGAGTCTTTAGGAAAACCGAAAAGGATGGCGCTTTCACGGTTTTAGCCTTTGGAGTCGATGACGAAGCGGGATTGCTTCAACTGGCAGGAGAAAGTTACGACAGTTCTCGATATTCCTCGCCGAACTCCATCCCGAGTCAAGAACGGCTTCAATGACTCGAGTCAAACGCATGGCCAAAGCGGCACCCCCAGAGATCAGCTCTCGGGATTCTCCCGCACTCGTCACTGGGGCGCATCCCGCAGAGTGTTCATAAGAAATGGTGGTAAAGCGATTTGCGCTTGTTGCGCTTGGAATGAGAAAGGATCCCAAGATCAGAGGGATCCCAAAGATCAATAAGATAGTCTTTCATGCAAAGTCTCAAAAAGGATCTGCGCGGAGGGAGGAAACCGACTCAAGGAGGTTCGAGTCAGGAAATGGAAAGGTCGACCGGAGGTGTGGTGTGGTGGGGAGAGACTGGGGAATTCATTCAGGTAAATAATACCCATTGTGACGGCTGCGGCGACTGCCTGAGGGTCTGTCTTGGGGGTTGCTTCGCCCTGAGAGAGGGCAAGGCGGTGGTGATAAACCTCGAGAGTTGCATGGAATGCGCCGCCTGCTGGTACGCCTGTGAAAAAGGTGCCGTCTTATATGGCCTACCGAAGGGGGGGACCGGATTCGCAACGGAATACGGTTGATCGCTGAAGGTTTTCCCTTTATTCGGAGATCTCATAACGAAAGAGCGGGTTTTCTGCATCGAAGGGGGCATTATGGACGAGAGTTATGATGTGGTGGTGATAGGGGCAGGCTTCGGGGGCCCTGTGGCCGCCCGGAAATGCGCGCTGGCCGGGCTTAAGACCCTCCTTCTGGAAAGGTCTGCCAGGCCGGGCGAGAAAGTCATCTCCGGCCTGACCATCCCCTTTTACGGGTTCCTGTTCGGCCCTGACTTCATCAGGGACGGGAACCCGCCCATAGAGAGGCCGGTGGACGGTATCGTCAACTACATCGTCAAGGACATAGAACGAGGAGACATCGAGGTCGACGATTCCCTCCGCATACCCAGGCCGCTATCCCCGGTGCTCGCTTTCGGGTACAACGCTTACTGCCGTCCCTTTTGTCAGTGGGAAGCGGACAGGGCGGTGGAAGCGGGGGTGGAGCTCCGCACCTCCGTGACCGTGACCGAGCTCTACCGGGAGGACTCGAGGGTGGCCGGGGTGATCACAGAAGACGGGAAGGTGATCAAGGCCCGGGCGGTGATCGACGCGGAGGGCTCCCAAGCGCTCCTGGCGGTGAAGGCAGGGGTCAGGAAAAAGTATCCTCCGGACGTCATATCCCTCGCCGACGTCTACGACTACCGGATGGACAAGGATAGAGTGGACCGGATCCTCGGTTTCTCCAACCGCTTCGTGTGGGCCTGGGACGAGCAAAGGCTGGCTCCGCCTTTGGGCTTCGGCAATGGGCTGATGGTCTGGCCCTATCGGGAGAGCATCCACTTCATGCAGGACCAGTGCCTGAAGATGGAAAGGGGTGGCAAGGCACCCAACTTGGCCAGACTCTTTCGGGAGTATCACCGGAACATAACGTCAAAGCTACCTTGGTGGAGGGACGAGATAGCGCCTCATGCGGAACTCCGCGCCCACATGTGGGACAGCTTCGAGATCTACGTGGGCTTGGACGGGGAGCTCAGGAAGATGCCCATGTGCGCCAACGGACTTCTAATCATCGGCGACGCCGCGGGGCTGGAGAGCACCGAGTTGTGCGACGGGGTGCCGGCGGCCTGGTTCTCCGCCGAGCTGGCGGCAGAGACGGCCATAGAGGCGATCTTCGGTGGGGACGTCTCCGAGAGAAAGTTGAGAAAATACCAGATGAGGGTCGAGTCCCATCCACTAATCCGCTGGAGCATCTCCGGAACCAATCGCTATGACCTCCGCTATGCTCAGAAGTCCCATGACATCCGGCTTTTGAGGAAATGCGTACACAACGGATGGGGGGTGGGGGCCTTCACCCATGCCTCAACCCCGCTCTTGCTCACCGCCCTCAGGGCCATCCAGGAGAACCCCATGGTCATCACCTCTTGGCTCCGCATGTTTCCCAGATATTTCCGTAACTGGTTATTTGAAAGTTTTGACCCCCTCTCGGACGATCGGCCGGAGGTATTTCGCTGCGACGCGTACAAGGCCCCAAAATCCACCCCAGGTGAATCAACAGCCGCAGGAGGTGTTCCGGAACACAGCTCGGTGGTCACAGAAGCCCTTGCGGGACCGGGGACGGGAGGTTCCGCGGGCGTTGAGACCCTCGGGACAGAGGAGCCGTCGAGCGTTGTGGCAACCCCAGGGGATCCGTTGAAAGAAGCTAGGGAAAGTCGTTCCTTTTCCTCAAACGAGGTGATCAACGACGCCCCCCTGAGGGGATGGGAGACACAAACTGGATCTCAGATCTCGGGCGGGACTCTTCTGAGGATGGCCCAGAAAGGTCTGGCCTGCCTCGACGGCCTGGTTTTCATGCTGGGCCCGGCTTTGAGCGGGACCGCAAAGTTGATGGAACCCCTGGCGAGACTGGCCAACCCGGTAGCCACGGCGGCCCTTCCGGTGGTGGAGGTCATCTTGAAAGGATGGAGGAGGATGGAACCCCTCCTTGAGCCGATCACCGAACGGATCACACGACTCCTCGTCGAGTCGCGGTGAAGGACTAAGGCAACCTGGTCTCATCGCTCCCACCCTCATGCCACCCTCTGCGACGGTCTGGAGCCGCTGGTCACTCAGAAGTAGAGCATTTCGTAGGCGTCCGCGTCACAGCATTCCTCCAGGACCTCTTCGTAGATATCCTCGGGGTCCTGTTCCCCCTCCTCCTCATCCACGTGGGGAAAGGCGAAGAGGTTCTCGTCCAAGAACTCGCGGCCGGTCATCATCTCACCTCCTTTCATCCTTTATCACCAAGGAAGATAGCCAAGGTAGTTGAAGGCCGGATTAAACTTCGGGTAAGCGTGAGTTAAGTTCGTTAAATCTTTCGCTTAAAGAGTCACAGGAGTCGAGGGCCACTGAAGAGATCGTGAGGAAAGGGAGAATCCCCAAAGATAGGCGCGGGCGTCCCTGACCCATGCGAGTGACCCTGGCCCTGACGCGGAGCTTTTCCCTAAAATCCGCCCTTATCGGAAAATCTGACCCTATATATGGGGCCTATATATGGGGTTAAGTCCCGTAAAGTATTCCCACGTGGCGTCGATGAAAGAAGGGAAGAAGGGCGAAAAAGGATGTTAGACCACGCAGAAAAGCTACCAGCCCGAAGTAATCTCACCGAAAAGCGATGAGAGAATCTTGCGTGGGCGGGTATTGTTCTTCGCAGAAGATGTCATACTGAGGTATGTAAAGACAAGACGTGATAGCAATAAAAAATGGAGCCCCTGGGGAGAATCGAACTCCCGCACGGGGATTAGGAATCCCCTGCTCTATCCACTGAGCTACAGGGGCTGGTCCACGCACTCGATGACATTATTTTGCCTCGAATCATGCGCCCTGGCAAGCTGGGTGGGAAAGACCAGGGACACGCGGGCAGCCTTTTTGCTGGCGGGGTTCACATCCGAGGATCGCCATACGGTTTTGGCTCATCACCAGTTTCCGCCCAGCCCAGTTCCCCTTTCCGTGCATTCATCTGGGAATCGCACCTGTGTTTTCAGTTATAATATGGGTTGGACACCTCCTTCCCATGACAGATCTGGTCGGGGTGTGGCGCAGCTTGGTTAGCGCGCGGCGTTCGGGACGCCGAGGCCGGAGGTTCAAATCCTCTCACCCCGACCATTCTAATTAAGACGTGGCCATTGAAGACCAGCCCCTTTCGCCGAACACCCTCGGAAAGAAGCATCAACAGCTGCTTCCGCAGTGGTTTTACGCACCAATAGCCCTTCATGAACAACGTGTCCTTCTTTGGCAAGATACTATTCTCGTTAAAAGGTATAAAATCTATCCGTGTCCCAGACTTCCTAACAAGGGGTCAGGGAAAACCGAACGGGAAGGTCTGGCTGATCATCAGGCAAGGAGGGAGGATGGCTCCTCTGGACGGCATCAGGGTACTCGACTTCTCCCAACTTTACCCCGGTCCGCTCTGTACCATGATCCTGGCCGACCTTGGGGCGGAGGTGATCAAGGTGGAGCCGGTGGGCTTCGGAGACCCGGCCCGGTTGAACCCCCACTTCTTCCGCCAGATAAACCGGAACAAGAAGAGCGTGGCCCTCAACCTGAAGGACGAGAGGTGCCGCAGGGCGGTGCGGGAGTTGGCCAGGCAAGTGGACGTGGTGGTAGAGGGCTTCCGCCCCGGAACCATGGACAGGCTGGGGGTTGGCCACCAGACGCTGAGATCCCTCAATCCCCGGCTGGTATACTGTTCCATCTCCGGTTTCGGACAGGACGGTCCCTACCGGGACCGTCCCGGGCACGATATAAACTACCTGGCACTGGCGGGGGTGCTGGGCCTCACCCGGGACGGGGATGGACGGCCGGTGGTCTTGGGCCTGGAGTTGGCCGACATCACCAGTGCCCTCAACGCGGCCCTCGCCATCGTGGCCGCCCTTTACGCCCGGGAGAGGAGCGGTGAGGGCCAGTTCATAGACATCTCAATGCTCGACTGTTCCATCGCCCTCCTATACAATAGCACCGGTAGCTACCTGGAGGACGGCAACGAACCAGAGGTCAATCTAATCCATGCCACGCCCCATTACGGGATCTTCGAGGCCGCCGACGGAGTGCCCCTGGCCCTGGGAATCGTGCACGAGGATTGGTTCTGGGACGAGCTGTGTCAGGTCCTGGGTCTGAAAGAACTCCAAGGGGTGGGGCTCCTGGAGCGTTTCCAGAGGAAGGAGGAGCTGGAGGCTAAGGTCAGGGAGGCCTTCAGGAGACGAAACGCGGAAGAATGGCTGATGGCCTTCGAGGGAAAGGACGTCCCCATCACGCCCGTGAACAACCTCAGGCAGGCCCTCTCTGATCCTCAAGTCAGACACCGCCGCATGGTGGTGGAGATCCCCTCAGAGGACGGGAAGGAAAGGGTCATCGGGAGTCCGCTGAAGCTGACCGGGACCCCTCCCGAGTTCCGCACGCCCGCCCCGCCCCTGGGAAGGCACACCCGGGAGGTACTGCAGGAGGCCGGCCTGAGTGAGGCGGAGGTGGACGCCATGCTCCGGGAGGGAGTGATCCAGGTAGCCGGGGTAGCATGAGGGACGAGAGGTTGGGCACGAGGTCGTTTCTGTCTGATTTTCCATCTGATCGAAGGCCATTATGCAGAAGACAAAGCGAGACACCGTTTACAGTCGGACAATAGAAGCCATAGAAATCGATGAAAATGACAACGTTGAAATAGACGAAGGTGGAACCGAGATGCGACAAGACAGGAGAGGGTAACGCGCCATGGAAAAAGTGAGATTGACCCTTCTTTCCAGCAAGTCAGGCTGAGCGGCCAAGATGGGTCCGGAGGACCTCAAGAGGATCTTGAAACTGCTTCCCGGACAGCCGGCGGATGAGGTGCTGGTGGGCCTGGAGACCCCCGACGACGCCGGGGTCTTCATGCTGGACGAGAACACAGCCTTGGTCCAAACCGTGGACTTCTTCACACCGGTGGTGGACGACCCCTACCTCTTCGGTCAGATAGCCGCCGCCAACTCCCTGAGCGACATATATGCCATGGGGGGGACCCCCATTTCCGCCATGAACATAGTCTGTTTCCCTTGCAATCTGGACATGGAGATACTGGCGGAGATCCTGCGAGGGGGATCCGACAAACTGCACGAGGCGGGCGTGGCCCTGTTGGGCGGGCACACGGTGGACGACCAAGAGCCCAAGTACGGCATGGCGGTCACCGGGAAGGTGGACCCGAAAAGGATCCTCCGAAACAGAGGCGCCCGACCCGGCGACCTTCTGGTTCTCACCAAACCCCTGGGCACCGGTGTCCTGTCCACCGCCCTCAAAGCAGATTTCCTTTCCGAGGATGACATTGAGGAAGCAATGATGGGCATGTGCAGCCTTAACGAGAACGCCAGCCAGGCCGCCCTTGCGGGAGGTGCGAGGGCGGGCACCGACGTCACCGGGTTCGGGCTGCTGGGTCATCTGGCCACCATGCTCCCGGAAAGGGGCCTGGGATGTGAACTCGACCACCGCAGCGTGCCCTACTACCCTCGGACGAGGGAGATGGCCGAGTCGGGGATGGTGCCGGGATGCGCCTATCGAAACCGGGATTTCATCGAAAAAAGACTGGTCATCTCAGGTGACCTAGACGAACTGGAGGTTCTCCTTTTGTGCGACCCCCAGACCTCGGGTGGCATGCTTCTGGCCCTGCCCGAGGATGGTCTGCGGGGTTTCCGTGAGATCATGGGGCCAGAAGGTTGTTTCTGGGTGATAGGGAGGTTCATCGAAGACCCAGAAGGAAGGATAGTACTGAGGTGAGATGGTGGGTGATGCCCGCAAGTGACGGATCCCCGCGTCATCCCTGGCAAAAGGGTGTAAGAGGAGAAGGCAAAGAGGTGAGAGCATGGAAAGGGAGAAGGTGGACGCCACCGGGCTTTCCTGTCCGCTTCCCGTGGTGAAGACCCGGGAGGCCATGGATAGAGGAGCTACGGGACTGGAGGTCCTTGTGGACAACCCCGTATCCCGAGACAATGTGGCCCGATTCGCTGCAAACAGGGGAGCCAGGGTGGAAGTGCGGGAGGAAAACGGTCTGTTCCGGGTCTTAATAGACATGCCGGTAACGGAGGGGGCTGAGACCAGGTCCATCCCTGGGGCCCAGGAGAGAGAGAATAAAACGGCGGTCACCGCCGCCGGGACGGTGGTCGTCCTCTCCGACGACGCCATGGGAAGGGGAGAACGGGAACTAGGAAGTCTCCTGGTCAAAGCCTTCCTAAATACCCTCTCCGAGGGCGAACTTCTGCCCCAAAAGGTCGTACTCTATAACCGTGGTGTGCTGCTGGCAGTGGAGGGCGCGGACACCGTGGAGTCCCTGAAAAGGATGGAGGAAAGAGGAGTACAGTTGTTGGCCTGTGGCACCTGTCTCAATTACTTCCATTTAATGGAAAAATTAGCAGTAGGAACGGTGAGCAACATGTTCGAGATCATCGAGACCCTCATGGGCTCCGAGAAGGTCATCGTTATCTGAACAACCCATTCCCACCTTATTCCTGATTGTCCCAAAGGGAGGCGTAAAACCACACTCTCATGGGGTAAACTATGATGGGTCTGGACGTTTCAGCCTGTCACGGTTTACGTCGCTTACGTCGCGCCAGACCAGAGCTCTCCTGGAACGCATGATAGTGCAGAGGTGGAAATGTCAGGTGTCAACAACGACAAGAGCGACTATCTGCGCCGCCTTAGCTCGGTCAACGACCTGATCCAAGCCGTATACCGGAGCCGGAAGGGTGGTCTCAAGGGGATTCCCAGGGAGCTGGTGGCGGAAGCCTCTCGGGCGGTGATACAGGGTATTCGCCAGGCCATCCTGGAGGCCAGAGATGAGCTCTCGCTGAAGGAGATAAAGACCTCGGCGGAGGAGCTCGCACCCATGGTGGAGGAGGAGGTGGAAAAAAGGCTCTCTCCCTCCCTCCGACGGGTGATCAATGCCACCGGGGTTGTGGTACACACCAACCTGGGCCGTTCCCTCCTTGCCGATACCGCCGTCGAGGCTGTGAGGAACGTCGCAAGCCATTACACCAACCTTGAGTTCGAGGTCGATGAGGGCAGGAGGGGCTCCCGGCAGATGCATGTGCGCCAGCTCTTGTGCCAGCTCACCGGGGCCGAATCAGCGCTGGTGGTCAACAACAACGCGGCGGCGGTACTCCTAGCCCTAACCGCGCACGCTCAAGGAAAGGAGGTCATCGTCAGCCGTGGTGAGCTCATAGAGATAGGTGGCTCCTTCCGACTCCCCGACATCATGGCTCAGAGCGGTGCTCGCCTGGTGGAAGTGGGGACCACCAATAAGACCTACGTGGAGGACTATCGCAAGGCGATCACCGAGAACACCGTCATGATCCTGAAGGCCCACACCAGCAACTACCGAATCGTGGGCTTTACCGCTCAGGCCTCGGTGGAGGATCTCTCTGCCCTGGCAACTGAACACGGCCTCATCCTCATGGAAGACCTGGGAAGCGGCACCTACGTAGATCTGTCGGAGCAGGGCCTGCCCTGGGAACCTACCGTCGAGAGCAGCCTGAAAGGAGGCGCCGATCTGGTCACCTTCAGCGGGGACAAGCTCCTCGGGGGTCCTCAGGCGGGGATCGTGCTGGGAAAGGCGGAGTTGGTTGAGAAGATGGCCAGACACCCTCTGGCCCGGGCGGTGAGGATTGACAAGTTGAGCCTGGCCGCATTGGAGGCTACCCTGCGAATCTATCTCGATCCTCTCGCCGCATTGGAGCGAATCCCCACCTTAAGGATGCTCACCCAGGACCTGCAGAAATTGAGGGAAAGGGCCGAGAACCTGGCAACGCTGATAAGGAAAACTGCGCCAACCCTTTTGGTGGAGGTGGTCCAGGACGTGTCCCGCGCAGGGGGCGGCTCCCTTCCCCAAGCCGACATCCCTACCTGGACAGTAACACTCCAGTCTCAGAATCGGGGGGCGGAATGGCTGGAGGAAAGACTCCGCAAGTATCACATCCCCATCGTGACGCGTGTAAAAAACGACCGGGTGATTATCGACGTGCGCACCCTCCTCGAAGACGAGTCATCCATCATAGCGGAAGCCCTGGGGAAGATCACATCGTCAGTTCAGGGGGAGTGAGCCGAGATTGAAGAACTTCATCATTGGCACCGCAGGGCATATCGACCATGGTAAGACTGAGCTGGTGAAAGCCCTCACAGGCATCGACACAGACCGCCTGAAGGAGGAGAAGGAGCGGGGTATCTCCATAGAGCTTGGTTTCGCCAAGCTTGCCCTTCCCGATGGCACACTGGCCGGGGTGGTGGACGTACCCGGCCATGAGAACTTCGTCAAAAACATGCTGGCAGGGGCCACCGGGTTCGACATGGTGCTTCTGGTGGTAGCCGCGGATGACGGGGTGATGCCACAGACCCTGGAACATCTGGCCATAGTAGACCTCCTGGGGGTGAAGGAAGGCCTGGTGGTCATCACCAAAGCCGACTTGGTGGACGAGGAGATGATAGAGCTGGTCAAGGAAGACGTGGCTGAGGCTGTACGGGGCACGGCGCTGGAGGGCGCGGAGGTGGTGGTAACCTCCAGCCGCACTGGGCAGGGGTTGGAGGAGCTGCGTCAAGCCATAGCCCGTATCGCCGCCAGGGTCAGGGAGAGGGACTCCCGAGGACCTTTCCGGCTGCCCGTGGACCGCTCCTTCACCTTAAAGGGCATAGGCACTGTGGTCACCGGCACCCTGTGGGAGGGGAGCGTGGCCGACGGAGAGGAGGCGGAGATCCAGCCATCGGGGAAAAGGCTCAGGGTGCGCAACGTGCAGGTCCACGGGCAGGAGGTGGAGAGGGCCTACGCGGGTCAGCGGGTGGCTATGAACCTCCCCGGGATCAGCAAGTTCGAGGTCACCCGGGGCCACGTGATAGGGACGCCCGGCTACCTGCACCCCACCTTCATGCTGGACGCCCGCCTCTACCTCCTACCTTCCTGTCCCAAACCCCTGAAGAACCGGGCCCGGGTCCGCCTGCACCACGGCACGGCGGAGGTGATGGCTCGGGTGATCCTACTGGGTGGGAAGGAGGAGCTTCTCCCCGGGCAAAGCACATACGTACAGTTCCGTTTGGAAAAGGCATTGGTGGCCCGTTACCGGGACCGGTTCATCATCAGGAGCTTCTCCCCGGTGACCACCATCGGCGGAGGGGTGATCCTGGACACCCAACCCCGCAAACACAAGTACCACGACACCACCGTCTTCCCGGCCCTGGAGACCAGGGAGAGGGGCGAGCCCGCCGAGCTGGTCTTGCTGGTCCTGGCCGAGGAGGGCATCCCCCTATCCCGGGAGAGGTTGATGATGCGGCTGGAGATCCGAGAGGAGGAATTGGACCACGCCCTAGAAAAGCTGGTGGGGGAGGGCAAGGTCACCGCAATACCGGCAGCCAGGGAACAGCTCTATGTACTGCCCCACGTTCTTGAGGACCTGCTCTCCCGGCTCACCGAGCTCACCGACCTACTCCACTCCAGGGATCCCCTCAAACCGGGGGTGGAAAAGGAGGTGCTCCGACAGCAGTTCCAACCCACCCTGGACCAGGAGGTCTTCGAGGTGCTCCTGGAAAGGGCCACCGGCGGATCCCTTGAGGTCCACGCCGGCAAGGTGAGGCTCAAGGGACAAGGGAGGAGGCTCTCTGAGCGGGAGGAGGGACAGCTGGAGGAGATCTCCCGCAGAATCCGGGACGGCGGTTTCTCCCCTCCCACCTTCAAGGAACTCGTGGAGATCCTGGGCGTGGACCGGACCAAGCTTCGGGATCTCCTCCAGATCCTGCAGGAAAAGGGAGAGATAGAGCAGGTCAACCCAGAGTATTTCCTCCACCGGGGCAAGCTGCGGGAACTGGAGGACAAGGTGAGGAGCCACCTGGAAAAGTATGGGAAGCTGGCGGTGGGCGATATGCGGGAGATGTTCGGGGTGAGCAGGAAGTATGCCATCCCCTTACTGGAGTTCTTGGACCGAAGAAGGGTCACCCGGAGGGAAGGAGACTTCAGGGTACCCTACGACACGGGTCGCTGAGGGCAGAGGGTGCAAGGCGAGCGAACCCATTAAGAACAACCTTATAAGAAAGCATTTTGAGTGAGGATCCGAAGCTCGTTAGCGGAAAGCATTCATCGCATGGGATTGACGTGGAAGGAATCGAAGCAAAAAACGCTGCATCAGGTTGTTGCGTGGATTCCATGCATCGCCTGATTCCGATGCGGCATGGACTAAATCGACTCTTGAGGCCGACTAGCCCCCTAATCGAGTCAGGGGAATGGATTGTAACAACAAGGCCGTCGGGCTAAAATCCTGGCACTTCTAGGGCCTCTTAAGGCAGGTCGGACATGGGTAAAAACGTCATCGTCGCGTAAGCCACCGGCGGGGCGTATCCCTCAAGATCGTTGGGAAAGACCAGACCATAAGGTACCTTCCTCCCGACGCGGAATTCCCCGATGTGAAACACTCAATCTTTCCTCGTTGAGTTTACCGGTTATAATAGGGATTGGAGATGCATCCGTCCTGGTGGGCGGCCCGGTCTTCAAAACCGGTGCGGCGTCGTAACGGGCGCCGGGTAAGTTCGATTCTTACGCATCTCCGCCATTTTTATTTTCTCGTCTCTTATTTCAGATTAACCCTTGCTATCTCGATATATTTTGTTTTTGCCTCGAATAGCGAGGTGAGACTCAGGACCCTTCTTTGTCCGAGGTCCCTATCTCATAAGCTCACCCCCTGTATGAGGAAATGGGAAGCCTCCAGTCCCTGCCGAAAGCCCGCGAGGTGATTTTGACCCCCACCGGTGCCTGTCTCCGCTTGAACTCGTTGGCGTCCACCCTTCTTATTACCTCCATCACCAACTGCGGGTCATGCCCCCGGGAAACCATCTCCTCAAGGGACATCCCCTTCTCCACGTAGTCCCGGAGCACAGGGTCGAGGGACTCATAAGGAGGGAGCGAGTCCGTGTCCAACTGGCCTTCCTTGAGCTCAGCTGTGGGCTCTCTAGTTATTACTTCCTCGGGGATGAGTTCCTTCCCGAACTTTTCGTTTATATGACGAGAAAGACGATACACCTCGGTCTTGTAGAGGTCTTTTATGAGTGAAAAGCCACCCACCATGTCCCCGTAAAGGGTGCAATAACCCATGGAAAGTTCACTCTTGTTGCCCGTGGAAAGCACTAACCATCCGCGCGAGTTGGAAATTGTCATGAGGATGTTGCCTCTGATCCTTGCTTGCA
>JACVJK010000031.1 GCA_015711955.1 Actinomycetota bacterium
CGGCTCCGACTCCCCGGTGAGGGCCGAGTTGTCCACCCTGAGCTCGTTGCTCTCCACCAAGCGGGCGTCGGCGGATATATGGTCCCCTTCCCTTAGGATAAGCACGTCCCCAGGCACTAGACGGGAGGCCTCGACCTCGATTTCCTCCCCTCCCCGGATCACGTGGGCCTTCTGGGGGAGCATCTTCTTGAGCGCCTCGGTGGCCCTCTCCGCCTTATATTCCTGAAAGAAGGTGAAGACGGCGTTGACCAAGATGACCCCTATTATGGCCCAACCCAACGGAGCCTGTTGGGAAAGGAAAGACAGGGCGACCCCCATCCAGAGGAGTAAGGCGAAAAAATTGGTGAGATGGGAAGCGAAACGCCTCCAGAGGGGGGCGGCCCTCTTCTCCTGGATCTCGTTGGGGCCGAAGCGGGCGAGGCGCTGTTCGGCCTCGGCCGGGCTCAATCCCTCCGGCGAGGTCTCCAGGGCCGGGTAGACGTCCTCCGGCCGCAAGCGGTATAGCTCTCTTGGGTACCGTTCCACCTATCCCGTCCTCTTCGGTGCAAAGCCGTTGATCAGGTGCGCAGATTCCCTGTTGCCCTTGAAATGGTGCTGCGTCATCCCCCTAACTCGGGGCCCCACAGAAAAAACCCGCCGAATCGCGGTGACCGCCTCGAAGAGATATTGCATTGCCCTCCTGACTCTGAGCTCAAAATCCCCGACTCCCAACGACCCCGAACCCAGCATCCTCCACATAACGGGCGATCGGGCATCGGAGGGGCACGATATCGTATCCGGCAGCTAACCAATTAGGGCATGGGGCCCTCCATCCCGAGTCCCGCCCGCATTCCCGATGTTTCCTTGGGCTACCCCCCTCCGGACCGCCTAGTTCTCCCATGGAAGCCGGGTCATTTTCGACCTTTTCTGTCAGGGCATCCCGCCTCCCCGGCGACCCCCTTCCAAAGAGTCGCGCCGCCCCATGACTCTCCAATATAGGGGGCAGCAATCTACCGATTCCACTTTCAACGGATATCGAACGGACTTTATAAATCCAAAGTCATGGTTGGTCACGCGAACCGCCCCATCAAATCACTTCCTTCTGGCGCCCCTTCCCTTCACCAGCACGCCAAAAAACCCCACCAAGGCGAACACGGCCATGAACTCCAGCCTTCCCGCCCACATGGACAAGATGAAATAGATCTTCAGTAAAGCGGGGGCGGTGGGCCCCAACATGCCCGCGGAAAGGCCAGTATTGCTGCCCGCGGAGACAGAATCGAAGAAGGCCACATGGGGAGGATAGCCGAAGGCCATACCCAACAAGCCCCCTACGAAATAGATGGCGCAATAGCATAGGATTATGAAGAAAGCGTTCTTGACCACCGGGTCCTCCAGCCATATGTCCCGGAGGTGATGGACCTTCTCCCTCACCACCGCCGCTTCCGGGGAGAATATCCTGCGAATCTCCTGCCTCACGTTGCGGAAGAGAATACCCATACGCAGTCCCTTGAACCCGCTGGCGGTGGAGCAAGCGCTGCCCCCGATGGCCATGGCGGTGGTGACCGCGAAAACGGCCAAATATCCGTATTCCTTCAGGTAGGCCACGGAGAATACGGTGGTGTTTCCGGTCCCGGTATGCCCCGAGATCAGATTGTAAAAACCCCTGCGCAAAAAGACATCGAGTCCGTGATAAACGCCCTCCCGCAAGAAACCTATGGAGAGAAAGAGCGTGGTTAGGAGCACGGTCACAAAAAAGGAGCGGATCTCCACGTTCCTCAGGATCTCCTTCCTCCTGCCGTTCCATATCGCGTAGTGAAGGGCGAAGTTCACCGAGCCCAGCACGAAGATGGAAAGGGTGATCATCTCCACTGCGAAGCTGTGATAATACATTATGTTGAGGGCTTGAGGGGTGAAGCCCGCGGTCGCCCAGGCCCCCATGACCAGCCAGAGGGAATGAAGAAGGCCCCTCATTAAGGGCATTCCCTCCCTGATCATCGTCACCCAGAGGACGGCAGTGAATATGACCAGATAGGTGAGGCTTATCATCCAGATGGCCCTGGCGGATCTGATGACGTTGGGGAGTATCTTCTCCTCCCTGCCCTCTCCCACGTAAATCCGGAAGGCGCCCGCCGTGCCGGCGAAGAGGAAGGTGAGGGCCACTACCACTATTCCCAGGCCGCCCGCATAGGTGAGCACGTGCCTCCACATGTTGAGCCCGTGGGACACGTGATCCAGGTCCTGGATGGTGATGAGCCCGGTGGCGGTAAAACCGCTCATTATGTCGAAGCAAGCATCCAGAAAAGATGAGAAGTGGCCGGAAAGCCAATGGGGTATGGCCCCGAACAGGGTGGCCACCAACCATCCCCCGGATACCACCACCAATCCCTGAAACCAAGTTAAATCCCTGACCCGTGGTTTTTTGGCCTCGGTAAACATCCAGAAAATGAGGCAGCAAAGAAACCCCAGTAGCATGTCCAAGGCGGTGTTCCACTCCCTGAAGGCCAGCGAGGTGACCAAGGGAACGAGCATCAGGAGGCCCACTCCCAATATGATCCTTCCTATGCCCCATAGGATCATCCAAAGCTGTTCCCTGGAGGGCCTGAGTATCATGGCAAACCCAACCCCTTATCTCTCCTTCATCGATTTGCCCCTGCTGCCAATTACTGCCCAAAAAGGCCTGTTACGAACCCGCGTCATCCAAGATCCAGTTTTTGTTCGATTTCCTTTGGCCTGCGAATCCCTCTCCACCTCCAAAGGATCAAGGCCACCCCAGACAAGAATGCCGCCAAGAGCAACTTCCACCAGTGGAGGGCATGACGTATGGGCCTCCCTTTTTCCAGAACCTCGAGGGAAACCGCATGTATATCGGTGTCCCCGCCATGTTCCCTGCAAACCCGGTGAAATACCCCTACCACCCTAACCCTGTCTCCTTTACTCTTGTAGCCCCCCGTCACCTGGATCTGTTCGGCCATATCCAAGCCGATCCAAACCCCAATCCCGATGTTGGTGACGCCGGCGAACTCCCCTCCTTCCTCGAGGCTTCTTTCGCTGTAAGGATCGTCGTTGACCGTTATCCAAGCGCCTCCGCGCCTCCGCATGACGTCGCCCACCACCTCCCCCTCTATTACCACCACCTTCCCGTCGTAATGCTCGAGATTCTCGATGAGATCGCGGATGCTGATGCGATCTCCCTCCGGCCACTTCTCGGAACCCCGAGAGAGGCCCTCCTGCGCCAAGCAATATCCACCAGTAAGGAGAGATACCAAGAGCACGGCCAAAGAACAGGCAAGAAGAAAAAAGGCAGGTCTCGAACTCAAGCTCCCCTCGCCCTCCTTCCTTTGAGAAAAGCACCCAAAAACCCGGCCAAGGCGAAAACGGACACAAATTCCAGCCTCCCCGCCCACATGGAGAATACATAGAAGACCTTAAGGGGCGCGGGCATGGCAGGAGCGACCAACCCGGCAGAAAGACCCGTGTTGCTGCCCGCGGATATGGAGTCGAAGAAAGCCACGCTCGGGGGATAACCGAAGATAGATCCCAACACCCCGCCAGCGAAATATAGGACCACGTAACAGAGCACTATGAAAGCTGCCCCTCGCACCAGTGCATCGTCGAGCCAAGTGTCCTTGATGTGATGGATCTTCTCCTCCACCACCGACGATTCCGGCGAGAGGATCCGGCGCACGTCCTGCCTAACGCTCCGAAAAAGTATGCCCATACGAAGGTTCTTGAACCCACCGCCGGTGGAACACGCGCTGGCACCCACGGCCATGGCCATCATGACCGCCGCCATAGCGGGAAAGCCGTAATCCTTCAGGAAGGAAACGGAGTATACGTTGCTGTTGCCGGTGGTGGTGTGAGCGGAGAGCAAATTGTAGAGTCCCCTTCGGAAATACATTATAAGGTCGCTATAGAGCCCCTTTTTCCCAAAGCCTACGGACATGATCAAGGAGGCGGTGAGTAAGGTCACCATGAACGATCGCCACTCCACGTTCCTCCATATCTCCCGTCTGTTGCCGCTCCACGCAGCGAAGTGGAGGGCGAAATTGAAGGATCCCAGAACGAATATCCCCAGGGTCAGGACCTCCACCAAGAAACTGTGATAGTAAAGCAGGTTTAGAGCTTGAGGCGCGAACCCCCCCGTGGACCACGCACCCATGAAAAGCCACGTGGAATGAAGGAATCCCCGACCGGCGGTCATGCCCTCTCGGATCAAGGCCACCCAAAGAAATGCCACCCCCACTGCAAAATAGGTGAGGCTTATCCTCCATATAGCCCGGGAAGTACTGATCACGTTGGGCAACAATCGCTCTTCCTTGCCCTCGGCCACGTAGATTCGCAACGCGCCGGAACTTCCGGCGAACAGGAAGGTGAGGGCGATCACTATGATGCCCTGACCCCCTGCATAGGAGAGGAGGTGCCTCCACATGTTCATCCCGTGGGAGAGATGATCCAGATCCTGGAGGAGGAAGAGCCCGGTAGTGGTGTAGCCGCTCATGACGTCGAAAACGGCGTCTAGATAGGAGCTGAAATGCCCGGAAAGCCAATGGGGTACGGCTCCCAGCAGGGTGGCCGCCAACCAACCCCCCGAGGTGACCACCATCCCCTGATACCAGGTAAGGTCCTCATGTCTGCCACAGAGGACCTCCATGGAGAGCCAAAAGGTTAAGCAAGCTAAAGCCGATACGAGGAAATCTAAGGAGGCATCCCATTCCCCACAGCAAATCGAGGTCAATAAAGGGACGGTCATGAGCAGGCCGACTCCCAGCACGACTCTGCCGATTCCCCAACCGATAGCCTTTACATCCCTACCGGTCGGCCTGAGGACCATGAAAATTTCCTTCCTTAATCCCCATTCTCACTTCTCGTCCCCGGATTTTTGCTGAAAACACAGATCGGCGCCGCGGCCCAGGGTATGCTCAAGATCCCATTAAAGAAACCAACCCCATCACCAGCAGGGCCGCCAGGCAGAGGGTTGCCACCGCCGCCAACTCCACCGCCATACCCAACACGTAATTCCACAACCTGTTCCTGAGCAGCGGCCCTTTGTCTTCCCGGGACTTCATCTCCTCGTGGAGCAAACACGCCTCCTATCTCTTCCCGGTGAGGATCCGTTTAAGCTGTTCTTCCTTCTCCACCGATGTCACCGCGATGACTGAGTCGCCCGGCTGAAGAACGTCTTCCCCGTGGGGGACGATGGCCTCCTCGCCCCTAACCACCGCCGCTATGACGCACCCTTTAGGGATCCCCAGTTCCTTTATGGGCTTGCAACAAGCTTCGCTCCCCTCCTCGGGAACATCCACCTCCACGATGGCCAGGTTTCCCTTCTTCATGGTGTACAGGGTGATGATGTCCCCCAAGCTGGCCCTTCTCTCTATGAGTTCACTGATCACGGTGGTGCTGGAGATGGCATCTATTCCCATCAGTTGGAAAATCCTCTCGTTTTTGGGATTGTTGACCCGAGCCACCGTCCTTGGAACGTTGAAGGAGACCTTGGCCAGCTGACAGGCCACCAAGTTGTCGTCGTCATCTCCGGTGACGGCAGCGAACACGTCGGCGCGATTTACCTGAGCCTCCTCCTGGTAACGATAATCACAGGCGTCCCCGTGGATGACCATTATGTCCAGGCTCGAGGCCAGTTCTCTGCAAACCTTCTCGCTCTTCTCGATCACAGTGACGGCGTTACCCTTTTCGGTGAGCTTTCGAGCCAGAAAAGAACCTACCTTACCGCCACCACATATCACCACGTACATTCAAATCATCCCCCGGTGGGTCTCCCCCGTCTCCGCGCGCCCAGAAGGGCCACCGCTACCTTTTCCCTTTGAGGGCCAACCTTTTCGTGAGGAAAACTTCCTTTGCCCTCACCTTCCTCTCCAACTTGGCCGATTCCTCCTCGGGGACCAAGAAAACCAGCACGTCCCCCTCCCTCAACCTCAATCCCTCATCCCCCAAGATTCCCCGATCCCCCCTCACCACGAAAGCCACCGTGATGCCGTAGTCCTCGGAGATCTTTAGCTGATCTTTACCCTCCCACCTGGCGGGAACTTTCAAACGATATATCCTCAAGGCGTTGTTACAACAAGCGCCTATCTCGCGAAGAATGGGGGTGTATATCTTGTCGAGTATGGCCCTGGCAACCACCTCAGTTCCACAAACGAAATCCACGTTCAGTGCCCGGAAGGTCTCCTCCTTGTCCGGGTTGTACATGCGGGCCACCACCCGGGGCACCTTAAAGATGTGTTTGACCACCTCCGCCGCCATCAGGTTGGTGTTGTCGTAATTCGTGACCGCGGCAAAGGCATCGGCCTTTTTTATGCCCACGCGCACCAGGATCTCGTCGTCATAGGCATCCCCCTCCACCGCATCCCCAATGAAAGCCTTGGATAGACGTCGGAAGGATTCCCTGTCCCGATCCAGGATGGTCACCTGATGTCCGTCGAGGGAGAGCATCTCCGCCAATTGGGCGCCCACCCGTCCGCAACCGGCGATCACCACTTTGAGCCCCTTGCTTTTGGCGGATGGAAGCTTGTGATTTTGATGGCTTTCCGGCTTAACCCCCGCATCCACCCTTGACCTTTCCAGCTCCTCGACGAGATGCAGGCCCCTCATCCCGAGGGCTAGCACCATCATGTCGCCCTCCCTCAGCAGCCCACTGCTGTTGAGGAACGTCTTGCCCTCGCGATATACCGCCAGGACCCTCCCCTCATCCTTGGCCAATATATCCTCGGTCCTTTTCCCGGCCAGCTCGGGACCCACGTCCAACTCCACCAACCACATATCTCTGTCCGGGTCCTCCAGGAGGAACCTTACTCTTCCCTGCAATATTCTGTCCCGGATTCTCTCCGCCACCATGGTGGTACCGCAGACATAATCCACGCCCAGCCTGCGAAATGTCTCCCTCTTGTCCGGGTTGTACATGCGGGCAATGACCAGGGGAACCCTGTATATGCGGGTGGCTATCTCGGCGGCCATCAGATTGGTATTGTCGTAGTTGGTGACTGCCACGAAGACGTCGGCCATCCTTATGCCGGCTTCCCCCAGAAGTTCCTCGTCGAAGGCCACGCCGGTGATTGTGAGGCCGTTGAAGGTCCTGCCCAGTCGGCGGAAGGATGCCGGGTCGCGGTCAATGACCACCACGTCATGGCCCTCATAGGACAGGCTTTCGGCCAGGCGGGATCCTACCCTTCCGCACCCGGCGATGATCACGTACACGAACAGGTCCCTCCCTTCGATATAAGCATCTATTTACTCCTCCAATCCCTGGATGTCAACGAATTGGAGAGGTCCACCGCGGAGGGCAATCAGGTGAGGGGTCGTCCAAAGAAGTGCGGGAATGTATCTTTTGGTGATTGGGCACACACCCAAGGGTCGAAATCGGGTGAGGAGGGCTCCTTTAAAGAAGTCCGGGAACCGGTTGGGGCCTTTCTCCCCTCATCTTGGCTTTGCGTCGATGCCGGGCCAGATCCACGAAGGCCTCCAATCTGGTGGCCACCCCGGCCCTTCCGGTCATCTCGTCGATGACGATGGAAAGGACGGGGATGCCCAGCTCCTTGGAGACCCGGGGCAATATGCTCTTGGCGATGGTCTCCGGCATGCAAGTGAAGGGCATCACATGCACCACTCCGTCGAAGCCCATGCGTTGGTAAAGGACTGTGTGTCCCACGGAGCGTATTCCTTCTCCCCCCACGAAATGGGTGAGAAAAGGCCTGGCCGCCTCGTCGGACTCCGCGTCGCTGTGACCGCCCACCGGGTTATTGCCCGTAGGTCGCAACCAGTCGGTGAGGTATACGCTTCTCTCAACGTAAGCTCCCAGGTTGCCCAGTTGTTCTTCCACCTGCAGGTTGAAGTAGGGTTCCAACACCAAGTAGAACTCGCCCACGATCCCTATTCTGACCGGCTCCCTGGCCTCTTTGGGCACTGATTCCAATAATTGGAAAGCCTCCCTTTCCACCTTCCTCAGGGAGGCATAGGTATCCGCCTCCCGGATCATCCGGTAGCACTCCTTCAGGGCCCGGGTGGTGGCCCCCTTTTCCCGGTCCATCCAGCGTTGGGCCAGCGCCTTCTTCTCCAATCTGTCGACCAAGACCGCCTTAGCGAAGGCGAACTTTATGGCCCGAGCCAATGAGAGGAAGCTCCGGCCTTGCTTCAACTCCCTCAGCTTTCTCAACAAGTCGGGAATTCTCTCCGGCTCGAATTCCAACATGTACATCCGGAAGTCATATCCCGCCTCCTCCAGGATGCGCCGCTGGGTTTCCGCGTAGTAACCGAAACGGCAAGGTCCTCGCCCGGATACCATGATAAGGGTGTCGGCCCCTGCCTCCAGGGCTTCGATGAAATTGCCCAAGGTGGTCTTGAGGGGAAAACAGGCGAATTCGGGTCCGTATTTGACGCCCAGCTCGATGGTCCGCTGGGAGTTGGGCGGAGGCAGGATGTAGTCCACCCCCATCTGGTCGAAGATGCTGGAAAGGACGACTTCCAAGCTTCCCATGTGGGGCCAGCTGATCCTCAAGACCTCTCACCCCCGCCCATGTCAGCGCTCACGAAATCTCCCCCTTCAAGCATCACGACAATTTCTCACGCCAGAGAGGGCACTTTTTCTCTCTCTCGGACGGCTGAGCTTCGACGTAACATGTCCAAAAAGGCCTCTATCCGGGTGAGGAACCCGCTCTCTCCGGTGTGTTCATCGATAACCATGGTCATCATGGGAGGGCCACCCAGTCGCCGATTCTCCTGCTCACAAATCACGCGCACTATGGAGTCGGGTCCGCATGGAAAGGAGATGATGAAGATTATGCCATCCACCAACCTGTGCCGAGAACAGGCGAGTATGGCTCCCACGATCTCCTCCTCGTAGCTCCAATACAACGGTTTGGGGAGACGACTCAGTTCCTCCCGTGCTAACCTTTCGGGGATCATGTCAGCGGTGACTACGTCCACCCCCATGGAACGCAGCCTATCCAGCAGGGACATAGTGGTGAAGGTGTCATAGACGTTGTAGTGGTGACCTATAACCGCCACCCTGAGCTCGTTGCCGCTGCAAAGCCGCCGACGGGGGTCGAGCTCCAATCTTCCCCGGGGAAACAGGCCCTCTTTCAGGCTCCTCTGATACCTTCGATATTCCCTCCACGCCTTAAGTCCCGCCCTCAACATGAGGGTCGGAGAATCGGTGAAGATCCGCCCAGTGGAATACACCGCTTGGTAATTGCTCCATAGTCCGGTCTGGAAATCGATGGTAGGAGCGATGATTGGGACTTGATCCTCGCAAGCAGCCCGGGCCAGGTCGGGAAGCCCCAACATCTTCGGGCAGGTGTGGGTCTTTCGCTTCACGCTCACCACCCGGGGCACGAATAGGGCATCCACCTTGTCCTTAAGGGCCAGCACGTGGCCGTAGAACACCTTGACCGGAAGGCAGCTTTCGTTCTCAGCCTTGCTCACCCCTGAGCTCAGGATGGACCGGGTCGTCTCCCCAGATTCCACCACTTGGGCCCCCAGCTCCTCCAAAAAAGACCTCCAGAGCCTGCCGTACCGATAGTAGAGAAGTCCACCGGGGATACCAATCTTCAAGACCGCCGTTTTTCCTGCGCTCATACACAAGCCCCCCTGCCCAGTATGAGAGTACGACCTTTCCACAATTTCATCGGGAGTATCGACGAGAAGGTTTGCCCATCTTCCGGCTCACCCCGCAAACCCCGGTTTATATCCCCGAATCCTTTTTCTCAAGCGGTCGCCGCCACTTTGCGTAAGATCAGTTCCACTGCGTCTCCCACCGTCTTGATGCCCTTGGCCTCCTCATCATCCACCCGAAACCCGTACACCTTCTCCATTTCCAAAAGGAGCTCCACCAGATCCAAGGAATCCGCCTCCAGGTCCTCCTTGAAGCGAGAATCCCACCGGATCTCCTCCTCGGGCAGCTCCAGAGCCTCGGCTAATGCCTTGCGCACCACCCCAAAAACCTCTTGCCTTTCGGTCATAGCCCACCCCCAAAAGAGAAAAATCGTCCAGGTCAAAAGCGTTGATCACAGGATGTCTCTCGTGCCATTCCCACTGGCCTTCAGGCACCGATAGGAAGCGCCCTTCTCCTGCTAATATACTTGCCCAGGGCGTAAGCCGCCATGCCCATGAAAGGAAGGGCGGAGAAGATGGCCCCTCCGATCAAATACTGTCTTTTCTTCGACTCCTCATGTTTTTCCCAGATCTCCAGAAACACCTCTTCCGCTCCCATGCTCCGACAAAGGTCCTCCAATCTACTGGTGAACTCCTCTCTGGGTTCCATGGGCTTCAAGGCTTGCCGGATCCTCCTGGCCGCCTCTCGGTAGTTGGCCCTCACAACCCCTCACCTCTTTTCATCGGTTCTCCGTTCCTCCTCCAATCTCATCTGTCGGGCCAGGGTCTGGATCGTTCGGTGCAAGAGCACTTTCACGGCGGTGGTGCTCTTGCCCATCACCTCGCCGATTTCCCGATGCTTGAGGCCGGCTGCGTAGCGCAAGATCAGGGCCTGTTGCTTCTCCTCGGGAAGTGACCTCACGAGCCGTACGATCCTTTCCGATTCCTCCCGGGACTCCATCAACTCCTCCGGGGAAGGAGCCTGAGAAGCAAAGGACCTCGTCTCCTCGGAGTCCAAAGATACCCTCAGGTTCTTGCTCTCCCGCCGATACCAGTTGGCCACCAAGTTGTGGGCGATCTTCATCAGCCAAGCGGAGAAGGGAAGCCCTCGGTCTTGATATTTGCGGAAGTTGAGCAAGGCGTGGAGAAAGACGCTTTCGGTGATGTCCTCCGCTTCTTCCACGTGCCCAATCCGATAATACACGTAGTTGTAGACCATCCTCAGGTACTTCTGGTACAGCCTGCCGAAGGCTTCTTGGTCTTCCCGGGCACGCTGTATGAGCTCGCGATCGTCATCGCAGGTGCTGTCGCGCCATATTTGCGCCAAAATCTTCCTCCTTGAGGTCATGAGAATCACCAACTATTATAACGGTCGACCTACCTGGGAGGTTACCTTGAGCGGGGGGAGCATCCCAGTGACCACCGGTCGAGGGAAGCCATCTCTCAACCTTTGGGGGGATTTGTCCCCCTTGATAGCACCAGAACCCAGGGGGCAAAACCTCGCACAACCAGATCACCAACCGCCACCGACCAACCCAGAAAAGGTAAAAAGGGGTAGCCTCTCATGAATGGCCACTGTGATAACATTTTGGAAACAGGCGACCAGGCGCGACGGCATCTCCTTTTCCCCGAAAGGAGGAAGTCCATGGGTAACGTTCCCAACGCTTACTGTCCCTTCAGGGTGTCCTCTATCGCTGGTGCCTTATCCCCTTGCAACGACGAATGCGCCCTCTACATCCCCACCTCCAAAATGCCTCCTCAGAAGAGCTGTGCCCTCTCCATCCTGGGGGTATACGCCTTGCAGAGGATCGTCTTCAAGCAGCAAGAGGGAAACCTTCCCAGGCAAAGGGGAAGCGAAGGTCAAGAGGGCACGGGAGAAGGGCGAGAATCCCCATGAAAACCCGTCCTCGCTCCAACGTAATCGGGCAGGCTCTTCACGGGCCGGACCGGCAAGGTGAGTTCTGGCGAACGGAAAGTCGCCCCTGCATGGCTGCGATACAAGGGCGGGATAACGGATCTGGCGATGAAGGATCGGCCTTGGTGGAGAAGAGCCATCTTCCGGGCTCGACGAGCCCCGCTTATACTAAAGGCCATGGAACAGGAACACGTACCTAAACCGGAGGGCGTGCTGCCCTTCCACATCGCCATCATCATGGACGGCAACGGCCGTTGGGCCACCCGTAGAAACCTCCCCCGCATCGCCGGACACAAGGCGGGGGAAGCGGCCATCACGGACGTGGTCCGGGCGGCCTCCGAGTGGGGAATAGGAGCCTTGACCCTTTTCGCCTTCTCCACCGAGAACTGGAACCGCCCCGAGAACGAAGTCCGTTTCCTCATGAGCTTCAACCGCAACCTGTTGGAGCAACGGGTGGAGGAGTTCCACCGCAGGAACATCCGCATAAGGCATCTGGGCAGGCGGGATCGCATCCCGTCCTCTACCCTCAAGGCCATAGACGACGCCACCGAACTCACCAAGGACAACACCGGCATGCAGCTCAACATCGCTTTCAACTACGGGGGAAGGGCCGAGATTGTGGACGCGATACGCCGGATTTGTGCCGATGCCAGGGAAGGAAGGCTTGACCCATCGAACCTCAACGAGGAGTCCTTCCGCAGCTATCTTTACTTGCCCGACATGCCCGACCCCGACCTCCTGATCCGCACCGCCGGGGAAATGAGGATCAGCAACTTCCTTCTCTGGGAACTGGCCTACACCGAGATATATTGCACCGATGTCCTTTGGCCGGACTTCCGCCGCCGCCATCTGGCAGAGGCCATCAGGGAATATCAGCGGAGGGAAAGGAAGTTCGGCCGCGTTAAGGAGGAATAGGAAGCCGCGTTGGCCACCATAAAAGAGGAGGCGATAGTCCTCAGGGCCTACGACCTCGGCGAGGCCGACCGCATCTTGGTTCTCCTCACCTCAGATTCTGGCCTCATCAGGGCGGTGGCCAAGGGCGTGAAGAGGACCAAGAGTAAATTCGGGGGCAGATTGGAACCCTTCAACCGCATAAAGGTGGTTTTGCACCGCGGCCGCAACCTGCACACCGTGACCCAGGCGGAAGTGCTGGACCCTCACGGAAAGATAAGGGAGGACTTCCGACGCTATCTGTTCGGCGAGGTCATCCTGGAAGCGGTGGAAAAGGGCGTGGAAGAGGGCCAGGTCATTCCCCGCCTCTATCCTGCGGTGGGCATCACCCTCAAAGTTCTGGAAACCGGACCACCTTTGTCTTTGGCCTGCGCTTTTCTGCTCAAATTCTGCGCCCTCATAGGCTATCGTCCCCAACTGGACCAATGTCTGCAGTGCGGAGAGCGAGTAAGGGGAGGGAGAGCGGCTTTGGACCTTTCGGAAGGAGGATTATGGTGCGGTAGATGCCTACAAGGGCGCAAAGATTCGGCCCAATTCCTCATGCTGCCCGAAGGGGTGGCGGCCAGGGCCAACGCCCTCCTTCGCCAAGAGATGCGCCAAATCGAGCTCGAGATCGGGAAGGATTTGGAGTGCCTCGCCCTGGCTGTGACCTTTGCCGAAAGTTTCCTGGGCAAGCGGTTGCGAGCAGCCAGATTAGCCCTGGAACAAGCGAGAAGGGAGCAAGTCGGGGCCTTTAGGGATGAGGCCACAGTGTGATCAAAAAGTGAAGAAAATTATCGGAAAAAGTTATTGACTTAAATAGTGAATAGATGTTACATTGAATATGATCCCAAGTAGCTGGAAGGCGAAGGTTCGGAAGGGAACCGAAGGCGAAAGCCGGAGGGGATCCGGAAGGGCCTAGATAGCCAGAAGGTTACTTGGGATCACTATTTTCTTACGCATGGTGAAGACGCCTCTTTGTTGGTGAAAAACTACTTTTTATGCGAAAAGTCCTCTGAGCAAGGTCAGGCCCATCTGAAAACGGGGCATCTTTTCGCAAGGGGGCAGTGTTACTCCGCTAAAACCGTTCTTTTCAAGCCTTATGACTCGGATTAACGTTCAAGGGCTTCACTGAATCGAAAATTATTTCTCTGGCCGCGATGTCATTGTTGGCTTCTGATTCGTGTTCATGTCTTGGGGTTTCGCGGGAACCGTCAGAGGGTGAGCCGCTGGCTGGAGAACTCCCCGCTATCGGTCGGCACACTTTACCCACTCAATGATCCCGTCCTCTACAAGGAAACTCCCTTCACCAAGGATTGAGCCAGGATGGGTTCAGCACAACCCGTCCAAGACCTGAGTCAGCCACTCTATATCACTCATTGTGAACAAGCCTAACCCCATAATGCCCGATCGTGAAAAACCAGCGAAGATCGAAGCTTCTTCCAACGGTGATCCCCGCAAGATCATGCTTTTACCTCGTCCCGTTTCTCACGGGCTTCGTCGATGTCGAGGAATGCTTTCTACCTGACTCACGCGGCTGGCGAGACCGTGGAGCAAGTCCGCCCCATTTACGCATGACTTATCCCACAACCCAGATACGGACTCTTCGCTCGCTTCCCCAAGAGGCCTTTCCCCTTCAGTTGGGGGTCCGCCTGTCCAGGCCGGCTCTCACGTCTTTGTGCTCAACGCCATTGATGATGCTTGAGGTATTCCCTCATGATGTTTCCGGCACTGCTGGTCCCTATACGGTTGGCTCCCGATTGGATCATGCGAATCACGTCGGACAGCTGCCTTATCCCCCCGGAAGCCTTTACGCCGAAGCCTGGCCCCACCACCTTACGGAGGTAGCTCACCTCCTCAGGATCGGCACCTCTGGGCCCGAAACCGGTGCAAGTCTTGACGAAATCGGCGCCCGCTTCCTTGGCCAGGATGGCCCCCTTTCGCATCTCCTCGCGATTGAGGTAACCGGTCTCCAGAATGACCTTGACCACCACATGTCCTTCTCCCTTGCCCGCGTCGTACCTCCTGGCTAAGTGGACCACCGCGGCGATGTCCTCCTTGACCCTGGCTTCTCTTCCGGACCGCAAGGCGGAGATGTTGATCACCATGTCCAACTCCGCAGCCCCGTTCTGAAGGGCCAGCACCGCCTCGCTCCTCTTGGCATCGGTGGAGGAGTGACCGAGAGGAAAACCGATTACCGTGCCCAACGCCACCCCGCTCCCCTTGAGCTCCTGCCTGGCCAAGGGAAGATAGTACATAGGAACCACTACGCACCGAAAACCGAAGTCAGCACATTCGCGTAGGAACGAGATGTACTCCCTCTCCGTGGCCTCTGGTCTTAGCAGGGTGGCATCCAAATACAAGGCCAGATGGCGAGGCGTGGGAAAGATCGCCATTATATCCTCGCTGGAGAACTCCATCGACTCCCTCCGGCCATCGGCCTCTTTTTGATTCAATCCGTCGGATCTCCTCCCCTCCAGACATCCGAACTCAAGTGTCCCTCATCGAGCGAGCAAAAGACGGGCGACCAATAAATATATCAACACTCCCACAACATCCGTGAGGGAAATTAAGCGAGGTCCCGATGCCTTGACCGGATCCCTGCCTAAAGCCCCTAAAAATGCCGGGAGCGCCGCCCCGAGGAAAGAGGCGAGCAAGCAGGTGATGCCCACCGCGATGGCGACGGCCACGCCCAGCCGGGACAATTCACCCAAGGTGCGGGCCAAGAGGAAGATCACCAGGCCCGCCACTGTCCCGAAGGCCAAGCCCAAGAACGTCTCCAGAACCAACCTCCGGCGGAGCAGGAATCCTATTCCGGAGCCCTCACGGATTTCCACTAACATGCGGCTGGAGCTCTGTAAGGAAAGGGTGCTGGCCAGCATCAGCACCACGGGAATGAAGAATATCAGAGCCACATGGTCTCTCATCATTCCAGATCCCCATCGCAAAAGAGAGCCCACCAACACGACCTCCACCAGAAAAGCCCCCGCCAACCAGGGGATTCTCGTGGAAAGTAGGGAATGGAGGTCTTGTCCCTCCCCCCTCTCCAAAACAGTTCCCGCCAGGCTCATGATGTCCTCTTTGGCCTCCCGTTCCACCACCTCCATGACGTCATCCACGGTTATGATGCCAAGGAGACGCCCTTCCCCATCCACCACCGGCAAGGACAACAGATCGTAGCGATCTATGAGGGCCGCCACTTTCTCCCGACTCTCATCCGGCCCTATCGTGACTAGATTGGTGTGCATTATCTCCTTTACCGGAGTGTCCGGATCGGCCATGATCAGTTCCCTCAAGGAACACACCCCGCTGAGGCGCTGGTCTTTGTCATGGAAATAGACATAGTAGATGAGCTCCACATCCTCAGGGACCAGCCTCAATGCCTCTAAGACCTCCCCCACGGTGAGTTCGTCGCTGAGACGCATGGCCTCCGGGGTCATAAGGCCCCCGGCGGTTTCCCTCCCGTGGGCGAGAAGCTTCTTGAGCTTCCCGGCCACTTTGGGGTCCAGCGTCCCCAATATTTCGTGAGCGGCCCCCGACGGGAGCCTGCCCAGGAGATCCGCAGCATCGTCGGGGTTCATGTTCTCAAGGATTCGCGCCGCCACGTCGCCAGCAAGGCCTCGCACCACTTCCAACTGCTCCTCTTCGTCCATCTCCCTTAGCACGTCCGAAGAGTACTCGGCGTCCCATATGCTGAACAAAAGGACTCTTTCCTCGGGGTTAAGCATCCCCAACACATCGGCAGCATCGGAAGGATGTAGTCCATCCAGCAGAGCTAAAACGGGTCCCGTCTTCCCCTCTTCCAAGAGGGACCTCAAGCTCTCCGCCAGTACCCTAGTTCTTTCTTTCATCTTCTTACCTGCCCCTCGAGGACTGGCGTGCCACATGTCCGACGCCTACTGGGGAACCCCTTGCTGTCGGTTCTACCGGTCTCTTCCGATCGCCTCAATAACCCATCCTCTTCACCAAATGGGGGTGCTTGGACCAGTCCTTCTCCACCTTGACCATGAGGTGGAGGAAAACCTGTTCCCCCAACAGGGCCTCGATTTCCTGGCGAGCCAAAGATCCTATCTCCCTGAGCATACGGCCGCCTTTACCTATGATGATGCCCTTCTGGGAGTCCCTCTCCACGTAGATGGTGGCCTCTATATCCACCAGTTCTCTGTCCTCCCGCTTCTCAATTTCCTCCACCACGACGGCCACGCTGTGAGGAACCTCTTCCCTGGTGAGAAGTAGGACCTTCTCCCTGATCAGCTCCGCCACCACGAAGGGCAAGGGCTGATCGGTCACCATGTCATTGGGGTAGTACTTGGGACCAACCGGCAAGATCTCCACGATCTTCTCGATCAGTGCGTGCACGTTTTCCCCCGTCTTGGCCGAAAGGGGGATGATGTCCTCGTAATTCCCCATGTTGCGGACCACCTCCATCTGGGCCTCCAGGCGGTCCGGTTCCAGACGGTCAATCTTGTTGATGACGGCGACGACGGGGGTCTTGAGCTGCGAGAGTTCGCCGGCGATGAAGAGGTCCCCTTTCCCGATGGTCTGGGTGCCGTCCAACATGAAGACCACCACGTCCACCTCGTTTAGGGTCTCCCTCACCGCCTTGTTCAGCCTTTCCCCCAAGGCGTCCCGGGGTTTGTGGAAACCGGGGGTGTCCACGAAGATTATCTGGGCGTCATCCCGGGTGAGGATACAGCGGATCTTGTTCCTGGTAGTCTGAGGCTTGTCCGAGGTGATAGCCAACTTTTTGTGCACCAAGTTGTTGATCAGGGTGGACTTGCCCACGTTGGGACGTCCCACTATCCCTGCGAAGCCCGATTTGAATTCCCCTTCCGCTTCCATGGCACTCCTTTCCTCATCTCTATCGCCGTGGCATCCTAACGATCGTTCGGGTAACGCCTCTCCTCGGCACCCTCCAGGCGGGTGGGATGTGGGAGCAAAGACGACAGGACGCACCTCCGATACACGCCACCCGCACCGCAAATGATGAGTTCCAGATCGTCGCTGAACTCAGAAATAACTTGGAGACAGGCGCCGCAAGGGTAAAGGGGCTTTCCCGTGGAGGAATACACCGCCAACCTTCGAAAAGTTTGCACGCCGTTGGCCACAGCGGTGAAGACCGCCACCCTCTCGGCGCAAACGCTCAAACCGTAGGAGGCGTTTTCCACATTGCACCCCGTGAACACCTTTCCGTCCTCCGCCTCCAGAGCCGCCCCCACCCGGACGCCGGAATATGGGGCATAAGCCATGGCGGCGGCCTCCCTGGCCAGGTCCAACAGCCTTTCTTCCCCATCAAAAAGGAAGTCTTCCATCTTCTCGCCGGTTCTTAAATCTGGGAGAATCTGCGCATATTAACGCTCTGCACCAATCCTACCGCCGCCAGGTTCACCATGAGGCTCGACCCCCCGTAACTGATGAAGGGCAGTGGTATGCCGGTTATAGGGAGAAGACCTATGGTCATGCCTATGTTGACGATCATTTGAAAGGCGAACATGGTGGTGATGCCTAAGACCAGCATCGCCCCGTATAGGTCCCGAGCGTGGTTGGCGATCCGCAGGAACCTCCATATGAGGAGGGAAAAGGCCCCTATGAGGAGCAACGCCCCCACCAGGCCCAATTCCTCCCCTATGACCGCGAAGATGAAGTCGGTATGGTGAGCAGGGATGAAGTCGAGGTGGGTCTGGGTGCCACGGAACAGCCCTTTGCCCACCAGCTGACCCGATCCGATGGCGATCTTGGACTGCATGAGTTGGTAACCTGCCTCCTGTACCCCCACGTCCTGACGCAAAAAGGCGGTGAACCGTTCTATCTGATAGGGCTTAAAGAGCTTGAAAGCGAAACCCATGAAGAAGGCGAGGCTTCCCGCTGCGAGAAGGCTCCACCAATGAATCATCCGGCACCCCGCCAGGAACAGCATGCCCAGAAGTATGGCCGCCATGACCAGAGTAGTGCCTAAATCCGGCTGGAGAAAGACCAAGAACATGTAGGGTAGGGACCAGAGCACGGGGACGATGAACCACCGGAGGGAATGGGGATCCCCCTTGGACTCGGAAAGATAACTGGCCAGGGCCATGATCAGCACCAATTTGCAAAACTCCGAGGGCTGGAAGTTGAAGGGTCCCAACTGCACCCACCTCTGGGAACCCATGGTGGCCTCGGTGAAGAAGACCACCAGAAGGAAAAAGAGGAAGAAACCATAGATGAAAGAAGTGGCCACTTTGAGCCTTCGGTAGTCCAAGGCCATGAAGAGGACCATGAACGCCAGGCCCAAAAAGAAGGCAAAGCCCTGTCGGATGACGTAATAGGCCGGATTCCCAGGGATGTCACTCCGGGTGGCACTGTACTGCATGAGCATACCGAAAGCCGCCAGGAAGAAAACCAAGCTCAAAAGGGTCCAGTCGAGATGGCGAATGGGCATGGCGCCTAGCCTGCGAGCCACCTCGTCGGCCTGGCTCCTCTCGCTGACCTTTGGGCTCATTATCCTGGCCAGACGTTTGGGCATTTACTCCTCCTAATCCGACTCCCCCGTGACGAACTGCCCGTGGGGCAGGCCGAAGATGTGTTCCAAGATCCGCCGGGCCACGGGGGCAGCGGAGGTACCCCCATGGCCTCCTTCCTCGATCATCACCACTATCACGTAGCGGGGATCGTCAGCAGGCGCATAACAGGCGAACCAAGCGCAGGGCTGCTTCCCGAAGATCTCCGCGGTGCCCGTCTTCCCCGCCACCGGTATCTCCTTCAAGGGGAAACCGGAAAAGGCACCCGCCGCGGTTCCCTTCCCTTGGGTGACCCCTTTCAGGGCTGTCCTAACTATCTCTAAAGCGGATTTGCTCACATACACCCCAAGGGGGTTGTGGGGATCAGTGATATCCCCCATCTTCTCCGGCTCCACCGTCCGGAGGGTCTCGCCTTGCCAGTTTCGGATCTCCTTTCCCACATGAGGCCGGAAAAACACCCCACCGTTAGCTATGGCGGCGTACACCACCGCCAGCTGCAAAGGGGTCATGAGGATATCACCCTGTCCCACGGCCATGTTGACCGTATCCCCTGGATACCAGCGCTGATACTCGGGCTTTCCTTGATTGAACTCCCACTTCCACTGCGGAGTGGGGACTCTCCCCGCGAACTCGTTAGGGAGGTCCACCCCGGTCTTCTCCCCCAACCCAAAGAGTCGGGCGTAATCCTGCAGGCGGGTGTTCCAGCCCTCCGTGTTTCTCATGCGGTAGAACTGATAACCGGCGATGTAGTAGATGATGTCACAGGACTGGATCAGCGAATCCACGAAGTTGAGGGCTCCGTGGGTGCTCCAGCAGGTCTTGGGGTAGTTCTCGAACTCGCCCTCGGTGAAGACGTGATTGCAGAAGAAGGGGGAATAAGCGGTAAACCCCAGATCCATGAGGGCCGCCAGGGCCGTGACCACTTTGAAGGTGGATCCCGGGGGATACAGGCCCACGATGGCCCGGTTGTTGAGGGGGTAGTTGTTGGCGGGGTCGTTCAGCCGATTCCATTCCTCCTCGTCGATACCGCCGACGAACTCCTTGAGGCTGAAGGTGGGTTCGCTGGCCATGGCAAGGATCTCGCCCGTCCGAGGGTCCATGACCACCGCTGCTCCCCCGGGGGCCTTGTAGTACTTACCCCTCTCCCGGTCGTAAAGCCCCTTGGCCCTCTCCATTCCCCACCTCAAGCTCTGCTCCACCGCCTTTTGCAACTCCTGATCCAGGGAAAGCACCAAGGTGTTCCCGGGGGTAGGGTCTGTCTCGCCCAAAACCCTGAGGGGCACGCCGCGAGCGTTCACCTCGTAGACCCTCTTTCCGTCTTTTCCCCTCAACTGATCCTCATAATATGCCTCCACCCCGGAAATGCCCACGATGTCTCCGGCCTTGTATCCCTTGTCAGCCAGCTCCTTGAGCTGCTTCTCGGTAATCTCTCCCAAATACCCAAGTACGTGGGCCGCCCGGGTCTCCTCACCTGCCGGGTACTCCCGCACCGGCATGGTCTCCGCCAGGATCCAAGGGAAATCCCACTGCCTCTCGTTGATGAAGAACCAAACAGCGGGTTCCACGTCCTTCTTTATCAAAACCGGCCGATGGGGCTGAACCCTTTCCCGATCCAGCTTCTTTTTGATGTCCTCAGGCGCCATCCCCAAAATCCTGGCCAGCCTCTCCACCTCGGTATCCTTGTCTTCCAGCTTCTCGTATTCGGTGGGGAGCACGAAGATACACAGGGCGTTGCGGTTGAGGACCATCTGCCTTCCGTGACGATCCACGATGTCACCTCTCTGGGCCTCTAGGGCCACCTCCCTGATTCGGTTGCCCTCAGCCATCACTCGATACTTTTCTCCCTCCACCACTTGAAGGAACCAAAGGCGAACCACCAAGGCGAGGCAGAGCAAGATGAGAAAGGCGGTATACAGGGTGAACCTGTGCACCATGGCTCCTTTTCTCTGGTGGTTCACCGGCAATCCCCTTCCCTCCTCAGAACATGAACGTCTCCTCCTCCCTCTGGGCCACCCGGAGCACCACCGGGTAGACCAGTAGGGTGAAAAGAGAATTATAAAGGGCAAAACCCGCCACCACTCCCAGGCGGAAGCTCGGCCTTCCCTCCAACCCCAACATGGACCATAGACCGAACTTCGCCACCTCATGGAGGATGGAAACCAAAAACACCACCGCCATCGGCCACAGAACGGTTCGAGTTACCACCCGGCGCCTCAACTCGCCCACCACGTATCCCGCCACGGTCTTGATGAAGGCCGTGACGCCCAATGCAGTGGTGGTGAATATCCCCTCCATCAGCCCTCCCCAGAAGCCAAGGATCGCCCCTGACCTGGAACCCTCCAACAGGGCCCAACATACCAGCACTACCAGGAGGATGTCGGGCCTCACCGATCCCAAGGCTATCTCGGGGGCAACGGCAAGCTCCAACAACATGGTTACCAGGAGCACAAAAATGAAAGCCCAGCGATTCCTGCCCAAGGCCTCACCTTTCTCCTTTCTCTGGCACCGCCGTGGGAAGGGGCGAGAGAACCACCATCACCCTCTCCAGCCGGCTGAAGGCCGCCCGGGGCTCCAGCACAATCCCCACCGAGAGGTCCGGTCTCCTTTCGCTGATCTCCTTGATGGTCCCTATGGGGATGCCGGATGGGCAGGTTCCTCCCAAGCCGGAGGTGAGGACCAGATCGCCCGTTTTGACGTCGGCGTTCTGGTTGAGGAGTTCCAGCCGGATTCCCATGCCGTCTCCCTTAACCACTCCCATCTCGGCGTTCCTTTCCAGCATGGCCCCCACCGAGCTCTTCTCGTCAGTGATGAGTTGGACGATGCTCGTGTCGGCGGTACACCTTATTATCCTGCCCACCAAGCTACCGTCCTCGCTCAAAACGGCCATGTATTCCTTAAGTCCATCGCCGTATCCCGCGCCTATTATCAGCGTTTTTTCCCAAAGATCCGGGTTGGATCCTATGACCTTCACCGCCATGAGCTCCAGATCGGGGCGAGACTCCTTCACCTTGATCATGCTCCTCAGTTGGCGGTTTTCCCTCTCCACCTCGGCTAGACGCCTCAACTCCTCGTCCATCAGCTTCACTCTCTCCCGGAGCTCATCCCTTTCTGTCCTGGCCTTGCCCAGATCGGAAAGGAACTCGATACCACCCCGTACCGGGCTTATGAGGGTACTCACCAATTTCTGTACGGGAGAGATAAGGTCAGCGGAGAATCTCTGCAACCGGTGTAGAAGCCCGTCCTCCGATTCCCGAGAATAGAAGGTCATCAGAAGGAGGCTGACGACGAGCAGGACGATCAGCAGCGTCGCGCGGCGTTCTCTTCTTTCCTCGATCATGTCCTCTCTGCCCCGGCCTCAATGTCTGGAGGATGAGATGAGCACCTTCTTCATGATCTCGAACTCCTCCAGACACTTCCCCGAGCCCAGGGCGACGTCGGAGAGGGGCGAATCCGTGACCACCACCGGCATGGCCGTCTCGTGGCGCAGCCTTTCGTCCAAGCCCGCCAGTAGCGCCCCACCCCCGGTGAGCACTATCCCCCTTTCCATGATGTCGGAAGCCAGCTCCGGTGGCGTTTTGTCCAAAGTGGTCTTAACCGCCTCCACGATGGCGGAGACCGGCTCCTCTATCGCCTCCCGGATCTCTTCCGCCATCACTACGATGGTCTTGGGAAGGCCGGTGACCAAGTCCCTTCCTCGTATTTCCGCGCTCAGGTCGTCATTGACGGGGAAGGCGGAGCCGATCTTTATCTTGAGCTCTTCAGCGGTTCGCTCCCCGATCATCAGATTGTATTCCCTTTTGATGTAGTTGACCACCGCCTCATCCATCTCATCTCCCCCCACCCGGATGGACTCGCTGGTCACTATCCCCCCCAAGGATATGACCGCCACTTCGGTGGTCCCTCCCCCGATGTCCACCACCATGTTTCCGGTGGGCTCGTGGATGGGAAGCCCCGCCCCTATGGCCGCCGCCATGGGCTCCTCGATGATGTATGCCGCTCTGGCACCCGCTTGGATACAAGCCTCTTCTACCGCCCTCTGCTCCACCCCCGTGGTCCCGGAAGGCACGCAAACCACCACCCTGGGCCTGGCGAAGAGCCGCCTGCGGTGCACCTTCTGGATGAAATAGCGTAGCATCTTCTCGGTGACGTCGAAGTCGGCGATGACGCCGTCCTTCAGGGGTCGCACCGCCACTATGTGACCAGGGGTCCTTCCTATCATGCGCTTGGCCTCGGCGCCTACCGCCAGAATGGCGCCGTTGGAAGTGTTGATGGCCACCACGGAGGGCTCATTGAGCACGATGCCTTTCCCGCGCACGTAAACCAGGGTGTTGGCCGTGCCCAAATCGATGGCCATGTCTTTGCCCAGCATCTCCCAGGAGAAAAACATGGCATCACCTTCCGCCCATATTTTTAACGGCCCGCAGGCCGCCTCATCCTCCACCCTTTTTCCAGATATAGTCGCATTTTACCGGAAGTAATTTTACCACACCGGCAAAAGGGCACCCGCGTTTATGCTGACGAGGCAAAAGCGGCCGCTGTTCCCTCCCCAAAGGAATAGGGTTAAGAGCGTGGCTCGGCGAAGATGCGCCCCCGATCGCGGTGGAACGCGGGCCTTGCCATCAAGGCGTGCCATGTCAAATGCCTTTTCGCATCTAACTCAAGGTCAGGGGGGAAGGGATATCTCCCGAGCGGCGCTCTCCGGGCCATCCGACCCGTGCACCAAGTTCTGGGTGATGCCCAGGCCGAAATCCCCTCGGACGTGAGCGGGATCGCCCGCCGACAAGGGGTGTGTGAGGGCCTGACGTGGACTGAGGGCATCCGCCCTAATCCTTTCGGCCTTCCTCCAGATCGGGGAAGAAAAGGGATATCTCCCGAGCGGCGCTCTCCGGGCCATCCGACCCGTGCACCAAGTTCTGGGTGATGCCCAGGCCGAAATCCCCTCGGATGGTACCAGGGGCCGCCTCCAGGCAGTTGGTGGCTCCCATCACCTTCCTGACCGCTGCCACCGCCGATTCTCCCTCCAAAACCATGGCCACCACTTCTCCGGAAGTTATGAAAGATACCAGTTCCGGGTAAAAGGGTTTCTCCCGATGTTCCGCATAATGCCTGGAGGCCAACTCCTCGTCCACCCGCATAAGCTTCATCGCAACTATGCGCAGTCCCAAACGCTCGAAGCGGGAAATGATCTCGCCGACCAATCCCCTTTTAACGCCATCGGGCTTTATCAAAACCAAAGTCCTCTCTTCCGCCATGCCCTCCTCCTAAGTCTGCCACCTCGACCACAACCCAAATCGCTTTTGTCAAGAGCCCCGACTGCCGTCGCAGCTCCTGGTCCATTTCACCAGCGAAGGCCCAAGGCTTCCCTGGCTTCCCCCACCAGATAAAGGGAACCGGTAACGCAAACGGCATCGTCCACCGACGCCAGGGATTTGGCCAGCTTCACGGCCTCGGGGACGGAATCCACCACATGCACCGGCTTTCTACCGCCGATCTTTCCCGCAAGGATCCGGGGATCAGCGGACCGGGAAGTGGAGCTGCGAGTAACCACCACTTCCGAAGCCAACGGCAGAAGGGGCGCAAGGATGCCATCTATGTCCTTGTCCTCCATGAACCCCAGGACCAGTATGAGCCGGCGGTAGTCCAGGTCGCTGGTGAGGGTCTGAGCCAGCCTCTCTGCCCCTTGAGGATTGTGGGCTCCATCCAGGATTACCAGAGGGTGGAAGGAGGCCACCTCGAGACGGCCAGGGTTCCTGGCCTTGGACAAACCCCTCTCCACCTCCTGGGCAGGGAGGTTTCGGGGATGACCGAAGAAAGCCTCGCTCGCCGCCACGGCACAGGCTGCGTTTGCGGCCTGATGTTCCCCCAGCAGGGGGAGGAAAAGCTCCCCATACTCCCGCAATAGTCCCCTGATTCCCACCACTTGGCCCACCCGACCTGAGTCTAAACCATAAGAAAGCCGGTAGATGAGGTGGAAATCGCGGCCCAGCTGAAAAACTCTCGCCCCCCGATTCTCCGCCTCCTCCTCGATTATGCGCCGAAGGCCTTCCTCCCTCACGCCGCAGATCACCGCCCCGTCTTCCTTGATGATTCCCGCCTTTTCCCGGGCTATGCTCTCCAGGGTGCCTCCCAGCTCCACCACGTGGTCCAATCCCACGGTGGTGATCACCTGTACCCGAGAAGGGATGACGTTGGTGGCGTCCCACCTACCCCCCATACCCACTTCCACCACTGCCACATCCACCTTCCTTTCGGAGAAGTAGAGGAAGGCCTGGGCGGTATTCAACTCGAAGTAGGTGAGCGGGTCCCCGGTCTCCCTGTTGGTTTCCTCGGCATAGGGGATGATCCTTTCGGTGAGGGAGGCGAACTCCCTCTCGCTTATGGGTCTGCCGTTCACTACGATCCTCTCGCGGACGCTGTGGAGATGGGGGGAGGTGAACCTTCCCACCCGCCTTCCCGTCTCCTCCAGGATAGAGGCCACCATGCAAGCCACGGAGGTCTTGCCGTTGGTTCCGGTGATGTGGATAGAGGGATACTCCAGCTGGGGATTTCCCAGCTTGGCACAAAGCAGCCTGATCCGCTCCAAGCTGGGCTTGACACAGAAAAGGCCTGCCCGGTTAAGGTAATCCTCCGCCTCCTCAAAGGTCAGGGGCAAAGATTCCTCCTTTCTGCGATATTAGACCTATTTGTCCGCAAGTCCCGTCATGCTCGAAAGGGCGGGGAGGGTTCACCCGCTGAGGATGGCGATCTGCTCGCGCAGCTTCTCCATCTTGAGGCGGATCTCCGCCAACTTCTTCCTTTCTTTTTGCACCACCTCCACGGGGGCTCTGGAAAGGAATTGGTCGTTGGCCAGTTTGGCCTGGGATTTCCTGGCGTCTTCCTCCAGTCTTTCCAGCTCCCTGCGAAGACGCTGAATTTCCTCGCTGAAGTCCCCTCCCTTGAGGGGTATGAAGACTTCCACCCCGGCGGCTAAGCCTCGGGCATATGAGGAGGGGTCCTCCACCTTCTCGGTCAACTCCAGGGAGGATAGCCTGGCCTGGGACAAAATGTACTCCGAGTGTTCACCGAGGAGCTTCTCCCTGCCCGCTTCCAAGGGCACAAGTAACGCGGGCACCCTCTGTTGCGGCTTGACGCCGAGCTCAGCCCTCAGACGCCGTAGACATACGATTATCTCCCGGAGCGCCTCCATATCCTCCTCCGCCTTCGGATCCAAAAATCTCTCCTCGGGCTCCGGCCAAGGCGCCACCACCAAAGACTCTCCCTCGTGGGGAAGGCGCTGCCAGATCTCCTCGGTGATGAAGGGCATGAAGGGGTGCAGGAGCCGTAAGGCCCTTTCTAAAACGTACCACGTCACGTACTGTGCCGTCCTCTTCGCCCGGGAATCGGACCCGTAAAGCCGCAACTTGGAGAGTTCCACGTACCAGTCGCAGAAGTCGTTCCAGAAGAACTCGTAAAGGGCGCGGCAGGCCTCGCTGAAATCGTAGGACTCCATGTCGGAGTCCACCTTCCTCACCAGACCCTGCAGGGCGGAGAGGATCCAGCGGTCCGCAAGGGTGAACTCCAGCTCCTCCTCGTGAACCGAGAAGGGGTCGAAGTCCTGGAGGTTCATGAGGGCGAAGCGACTGGCGTTCCATATCTTGTTACAGAAGTGTCGACTTCCGGCGATACGTTCCTCGGAAAGATAGATGTCCCTGCCGGGCACCGCTATGTGGCCCAGGGTGAAACGCAGGGCGTCGGCCCCGTAGCGCTCGATGACCTCCAGGGGGTCTATGACGTTGCCCGAGGACTTGCTCATCTTCTTTCCCGTCTCGTCCCGGATGAGGGCGGTCACGAAGACCTCTCGAAAGGGCACGTCCTTCATGAAGTGGAGGCCCATCATGATCATGCGAGCCACCCAGAAGAATATGATGTCGAAGGCGGTCACCAGGACCGAAGTCGGATAGAAATAGCGCAAATCGGGGTTGTCGTCGGGCCAGCCCAGGG
>JACVJK010000032.1 GCA_015711955.1 Actinomycetota bacterium
ATGCCTGAGACCATAAAGGTTCTTTTGGTGGACGACCACGCCATCCTCCGGGAGGGCTTGGCCTCTCTCATGGAGAAACAGCCCGACCTGGAAGTGGTGGGAGAAGCTGAAAGTGGGGAAGAATCGCTGGAAAAAACGGAGAGCCTCCATCCCGACGTGGTGATCATGGACATAAAACTACAAGGCATCTCTGGGATAGAGGCCTGCCGCATGCTCAAGGAGCGCTTTCCAGGAATTCGGGTGATATTGCTCTCCATGTACGAGGATCCCGCATACGTGAACCGAGCCCTGCAGGTCAACGCCGACGGCTACTTACTCAAGAAAGTGGCGGGCTTCGAGTTGGTGGACGCGGTGAGAAAGGTCTTTCGAGGGGAAAGGGCCTTCAGTCCGCAGATCCTAGAGGCGATAGTGGATTTGGCCCGCGAGGGATCAGCCGCGTCCGAAGGCTCTCGACTGGGCTTGCTGGGAAGCAGGGAATACGATGTCCTGGCTCTGATGAGCGAGGGCATGAGCAACAAGGAGATCGCCACTCGCCTCTTCATCTCTCCCAAGACGGTGGAGAAGATCATCTCCAGCATCTACCGCAAGCTGGGTGTGGACTCCCGCACCGCCGCCGTCAGGTACTTCCTGCGGTTTCGCGGGGAGATCTGAGCCTGGGGGATTCTCCCCACCCAGGAAGAGGGAAAACCCCCATTGTTCCCCGTGGGTCACATCCCTATCCTCGAAGAGTAAGGGGGAATGCAGCCAGGAAACCGGGACATATCGCAGATTCAACCAGCTTCGTTCCCATGGAGAAGGGAAAGGCTTAGGGGGGCCGGAAGCGGCATGTCGCTGGGGAAACAGTTGGAGGTACTTCCCTCTGCCGTAAGACCCGTTAGCCGTCACCATGCGACGGCCACCGGCCTCCCCCATAGGGCAAGGAGGTGAGTATGGGGGACTCCAAACTCTTTCCCCATCCCCGGGAGTGGGCTGGGGAGCTGGAATCGTCGCTGGCGGAGACCTTGGAGAGGTGGGCGGAGAGCGAGCTCATGGCCAAAAGGCTCGAGCTCAAGGAAAGCTATGCGGATCTTCTGGAGCCGGCCATGAGGAAACTTTTCCTGGAGATAGGCCTGCAGCGCCTTCTCTGGCCGGAAGAGCACGGCGGTGACGGGCATAATCGCCCTTCGGCCGCCCTAACCGCCGCCTCCGCCTTGGAGCAGGTGGCCCGAGGGGACGTGGGCATTGCCTTCGCCCTGGCCTGCCTCTTCGCGCTCCAGCAGTCGGTGGCCATGGAAGGTAGCGTCAAAAGCGAGGCGTGTGAGGAACTATCCCCACTGATTGGCTCGAACGACAAGCTCGCCCTGGTGGCCCCCGTTCTTCCCCTTTTCAGGGAGAGGCCCCAGGCCACCGCCAAAGCGGTCCGGGGCGGATGGTCGGTGGAGGCGGTGGGTGCCCGGCCAGCCGCTTTTGGGGGCAACGCATCCCTGTTTGCGGTCCTGTGCTCCTTGGAGGGCTCCGACCACGAAATGGGGATCTTGGCGGTGCCCGCCGAGGCCAAGGGCGTGGAGAAGGGCGATCCCCTGAAAAGGACCGGCCTGGCGGCGGACGTCCATTGCCCGGTCTCCTTTTCCCGGGTAAGGGTTCCCGAGGCTCTGGCGGTGGCCCTGGGCCCCGAAGAGTGCCGGGCTTTCGCCGCGTGGCTCTTTCTGGGAATCTCCGCCTGTTGCGTGGGGGCCATGTTCTCCGCCTTCGAGATCCTGAGAGAGTGGGGTGACAACCGCGTGATCAAAGGTCGAGACAACGTCTTCAAGGAAAACCCACTGACCGCCTCGGTCATGGCGGAGGTGGCCAAGGAGGTCTCCTTGTCGAGAATCCTCACCTGGAACTTGGCGCGGATGATCTCCCTTCCCGAGGTCTACGGGCCCGCCGGCTCTGAGGATAACCTCGTCACTGCCCTCATGATCGCCCATCAAGTGGCCCAATCAGCGGAGCGGGCCACTCACCAGGCCATGGAGATGATGGCCTCGGCGGGATACGCCAAAGAATGGAACCTGGAGCGCTACTGGCGAGACGTAAAGACCCTACAGCTGGCCTTGGGCCCCTACGAGTTGGCCAAAATGGACGTGTCCCGTCGCTTCTATCGGGCTGTCACCCTCTGACGGCAGGGAGGTGAAACATGAGGACTATCGATGATTTCACGAGACCGCTGGAGTACCTTTCTCCCCTGGACGACCCCTTGGGGAAAATAGTCAGGGAATGGGCGGAGGAGCACGTCATACCCTACCGCCGCAGTTTTGACGAAGACTGGAAGGATCACGAGCTCATCGAGCCTGCGTTCAAGGTGCTCATGGGAGAACTGGGCCTCCAGAGGGTTCTTTTCCCCGAGGATCTGGGGGGGTGGGGCCTGGGCCATTCCAACTACGCAGGCACCGCTTCCTACCGCCTCATGGAGGAGGTAGCCCGGGCGGACTCCGGCATGGCGGTGGCCTTCGGTGTGGTTTTCTGGCCGCTGGTCATGATCTGCATGGAACCCCACGTCAACCGCACCCTGTGCGAGGAGTTCGCTCCCATCTTCTGCAACACCACCGAGCCCCGTTTCGCCGCCAACGCCATGACAGAGCCCCAAGGAGGGGCGGACATCGAGAACTTCGAGATCGTCAAGGGGTCCACCATCCGCACCACGGCGGTGTTGGACGGGGACGAGTGGGTCATCAACGGTCACAAGCTCTGGCCCACCAACTCCGGCGGGGTCTGCAACCTCTTCGGGGTGGTGTGCACCACCAATCCCGGTTCCGAGGACCCCAACGACTTCGCCTTCATCTTCGTCCCCGCCGACACTCCGGGAGTGACCCAGGGCCCCCCTTATGAGAAGGCGGGAATGGCCGCCGACAAGAATGGGGACATCTGGTTCGAGAACGTGAGAGTGCCCGCCCATTACCGCGCCCACGGGCCCGGCTTGGACCTCCTCTACTTCAAGGAGGTCATCACCTTCGGCAACATGGGCTCCATAGCATTCGTGGGCGGGGCCATGATGAACGTCTATGAGAGGCTGTACCAGTTCGTGAGCGAGGAGACCTACCGGGGACGCCCCTTGAAGGAGCACGACGCGGTGGCAGGGGTTCTGGCCGACATCGCTCGGGACATCGACATCATCCGTATCGTGGGTTATCAGTACGCTCGCATGATCGACCGGCCCGACCTCTACGGTCCCCGCTGGGACGACGAGATGGTGGCCAAGGGTCGCGCCTACAAGTACTGGGCCTGCGACCGGGCCATCGAGGACCTGGGAAAGGCCATGAACCTCATGAGTACCTACGGGGCCGACCGGGACTGGGACGTGGAGAAGCACTGGCGGGACCTCAAGATAGTGCAGCTCTGGATGGGAGGAAAACAGCTGTGTCAGGCCGAGGTAGCCCGCTGGTTCTTCGAGTGCGAGACCCTGTGAGGTGGTGAGGAGGATGGAAAGAACCACCACCTGTGATCGAGGCCTTGGGGAACGTGTCGCCAGGGCCCTTCTGTCCAACCCCCGCTTCAAGGCCGACCTGCGCCGACTCTTTGCGGGGATCGACCCTGCCCACGCGCCCGGCCTGGCGAGGGCTCTCCTCTGGCAGGACGCCGAGGCCCTCTTGGGATTGGCTTCCGCCCTTCCGCGGCTCTTCAACTTCGCGGTGGCGGCCGCAGGGGAACTGATCCGCCAACTGAACACCATGCCTCCGGCGATGCTCCAGGCCTTTCTCTCCAGACTGGCGAGTGAGCTGGACCTGAACACGGCAACCCAAGCCCTGTCCGAGCTAAGGATACTGGTGCAGAGGGCCGCTCCAGTGCTGGAGGAGCTGAAGAAGCTCGCTGGCCTGGTCGCCACCGGGGAAGCGGGAAAGGAGGGAGCTTAGATGTCGGAGAGGACGGAAACGGCTTCGAAAGTCCCTGCCCCGGAAGGTGAAAGCGTGCTGCTATCGGTGGTGCGGGAACTGCTACGCACGCCAGGCTTCAAGGAGATGGTCCTTTCCCACTTGCGAGAAGTCGATCCCCAGGACGCCCGGGAACTGGTGAGGACTGTTATCTGGGAAGACGTGGGTTTTTCCATGGGGGTCTTGGGCGCCTCCCCAAAGCTCGTGAACTCCGCGGCGGCAGCTCTCCTGGAGCTGGCTCTTCAGCTCAAGAGCTTCACCGGTGAGATCCTTCGGCAATTCTTACGGCAGCTGATTTCCGAATTGGACCAGGATACGATCAAGGCATTGCCCCAGGCGTGGGCATCCCTGCTGGAAGAGGTCCTCTTGGAGGATCCCGCAGCGCTTGATTCCCTGATCGCGGCCCTTGGAGGCCTCGCCGAATCCATCTTGCGGGGGGCGGGGTCTGCCGTGCGCCTGGCAGCGGTCAGGGCCGACATGGGCAGGATCCGCCAGGGAGTGACCGATCATTTCGAGAGGAGAAGGGAAGTGCTATCCCTGGACGCGGGGATATACGACCCGGTCATCGTCTCCAACCTCTTGGGCATGGTTCCGCCCTTCCTAAACTACTTGCTGAGGGCCTTGGCCCGATTGTTACGGCGCCTTGACCTGCCGCCGGAAATATTGGCTCATGCCGTTTTCCAGCTCCTGGAGGACGTGGACCGCCGGGAGGTGGCCCACCTTGTCAACGCCTTTTCCGATTTCGTCAACTCCCTGCACCGGGGAAACTTGCTCCTGGGCGGCGAGGAACCCCGGTTCAAGGAGGTGCTCCGCGGGATCAGCAGGGACCTGGTGGAACTGGTGGACGGGGAGCGCCTTAAAAAAGCCCTGATCGCTTTGGGCGAGGACGGCAAGGTCATCTCGGAGGTGGTCTCGGAACACCTCTTCGCCACGCCGGAGAGGACGGCCGCGTTGGGCAGAGTCCTGGGATCGGCCCTTCTCAAGGGCCTGGGCATCGCCACCTCCATGGCAGATAGGCTCGCCCGCCTCACCCCTGAGGCTCTGGAAGAGCTTATCCCCTCCTCGCTCCGCGCCTCCTATCCGGAGGAACTGGCCCGCCTTTTCAACTCCTGCTCCTTGCTGCTCCGCCGCCTTTGGGAGCTCCCCTCGCAGGAGACGGCAACCCCTTCCCGCTTCCTTGCCGCTCTGGACCGGCAGGAGATGGTCAGGACCCTGAAAGGGGTCCTTTTTAGGGTCTCCGGGACCGATGGTCCGAGAACGACCCTGGAAACGCAGGAAGGGCTTCCGGAAATCCTGGCGAGAACTATCAACCGTGGGCTGCGTTCCCTAAACGACCTATTGGAGTCAAGAAAACCTGAGGTACAAGACGCATTGGCCCGCTTCTCCGCCGAGCTCGACAAAAGAGAGCTACGACGGGCGGCGGGCGGGCTGATCTACCTGGCCTTGCCCGGAGGTCGCCAAGGGGCGAGAGCCCTTGACGTTCGAAACGCCCTACCCCTAGCCCTCGGCTTGGTAGGTCTCTCGCTCATAATGCGCAGAAGGCGCCGGAGAAGGCGGCAACGCCTTTCCGCTTCGTAGCTTGGGAGGGATGTGATGATGATCGACCTTCAGACCCGAGCTTCCCAGATCGAGACGGAATACGTGCGCAAGTTCAAAGAGGAAGGGGGGAAAGTGGTGGGCTACGCATGCGTGGCCACCCCGGTGGAGATCCTGGAAGCGGCGGGCATTTTACCTTACCGCATAAAGGCCTTCGGCCACCCCGACACTTCCCTGGGGGACTCCTACCTCTCCCGCTTCAACTGCCGCTTCTGCCGTTCCTGCCTCTCCCTGGGCTTGGACGGGACCTACGACTTCCTGGACGGGCTGGTGGAGACCAACGGATGCGACCACCTACGAGGGATGTTCGAGAACTGGCAATACGCCAAAAAACTGCCATATTTCCACTACCTCAAGGTTCCCCACTTCTTCCGGGAAGACGCCCTTGAGTACTTCACCGAGGAGATTTCGCTGTGGCGGGAATCCTTATCCCGCCACTTCGGCGCCCCGTTGGAGGACGCAGCCATATGGAGGGCGGTGGATGAACAGGAGGCCTTACAAGCCCGCTTGAGAGAGCTTTACGCCCTGAGGATGAGAAAGGTGCCCGCCTTGAGCGGAGCCGAGGCCTTGAGCGTGATATGCACCGGTTCCTCCATGCGCACCGCCGACTTCGTTTCCTTATTGGACGGGCTTCTCGGCGATCTCTCAGAGAGGAAAGTCGAAGGGTTCAGGGCCAGACTTATGCTCCTGGGCAGCGCCACCGACGAGGTGGATCTGGTGGCCGACATCGAGCAGCAAGGTGGGTTGGTGGTGACCGACGCCCTCTGCTACGGCTCCCGCTCGTTCTGGGAGAGGAAAGGCGAGTCGAGGGACCCTGATCGTTTCCTGGCCGAGAAGTATTTGGGCAACCTGTTCTGTCCCCGCATGTTCACCGAGTACGAAAGAAGGCTCCAGTTCATCCTGGACCGGGCGGAGGAGGCCGGAGTCGACGGGATAGTGTTGGTCTACAACAAGTTCTGCGATCTGCACGGGGTGGAAGCGGCCGCCCTGCGGGTCGACTTGGAGAAAAGGGGCATCCCGGTGCTGGTCCTGGAAAAGGACTACGGCTCCCAATCCGACACCGGCCGGGTTAAGACCCGGGTCCAGGCTTTCCTGGAAAGGATTGGTAAATAAGTTTCTTGGTCCTCGGCCCGAGAAGGGAAGGAGGTAGATGTGATGGCAAAGGAACTCACCAAGCCCCTCGAAGGGCTGTTCAACCGCGTTTACGACATATTCTCCATCGTAGACAGGCTGCCCGACGATATGACCGACGCCGAGGTGGAGGGGGTGCTCCACGTCCTGCCCACAGACCTGCGGCGCACCATGTCCGCCTTCCTCGCTCCGCGCTTGCGGGAGGCGAGCCTGGAGTTCCTCCGGCTCATCAAGAGATGGCTGGAGGGAGCTCGACGGGCCAAGGAAGAAGGAAAGAAGGTGGTGTTGGTCCCCTTCAACTTCCCGCCCGAGGTCATCTACGGCTTTGAGGGTGCCTGGCCCATCACCAGCGAGGTCCTTACCACCCTGGGCGTGGCCGCGCTGGAGGGGCAGGGAGAGCGGTACTGGGACTTCGCCATGGGCTTGGGACTTCCCGACTTCGCCTGCTCCGCCAACATGATCGAGGTGGGCTCGGCCCTCACCGAGACCGACTTCGCTCCCGACATCGTCCTCAACGACTGTTTCGCCTCCTGCGACATCAACTCCAAGACCCACGAGTTCTTGGCCCGCTACCTCGGGCTGCCTCTGGTTTTCCTGGAGAAACCACCGGACGACACACCCCGGGGCATCCGTCAGTACTACCGTTATTTCCGCGCCATGCTCTCCGACCTGGAGGAGATCTTGGGGGAAAAACTGCGAGAAGAGCGCATTAGGGAGGTCTTGGACCGTGCCAACAGGGCCTCGGAGTTTTACTGGGAGCTCTGGGACCTGCACAAGTTCAAGCCCTGTCCAGTGCCAAATGCCTTCTCCCTCATGACCTACGGAATACGTTACACAATGTGGGGCCAAGAGGAAGCGGTCTCCGCCATGGAAAAGTTAGTAAAGATCGCCAAGGATAGACTCTCCAGGAAAGAATATCCAGCGGAGCGAGAGGTGGCCAGAGCATGGTGGACATACACCAGCTATTACTTCGACATGCCGGGCTTCTTCAACTGGATGGAGGAAAACGGCATAACCCACCTGGGAGATGGCCTGGATCTGGTGTTTCCCCGCATCATCCCCCTGGACGACATGGACAGCATGGTCGAGGGCATGGCCGAGACTGCCAGGAACATGCCCATGACCCGTCAGATGGGGGCCTCTTCCATGTCTGCCCAATGGCTGGAGGACATCATCTGGGCCACTAGGGAACTGGACGCCGACTGTTGTATATACTGCGGACACCACAGCTGCAAGCAGACCTGGAGCGGGGCAGCGGTGGTGAGAAGAGAGCTCCTTGCCAGGACCGGCATCCCCACTTTGGTGCTGCAAGGAGATGCCTGGATAAAGAGGATGACCTCCATGGAAAGCCTTCAGGAGCAGATCAAGGAGTTCGTGGACAACGTGGTGGCGAAGAAGAGGGAGGGCAGGCGTCCTACAAGAAGGAAACCAGCTTCTGCCGCAGAGGCACCTGCCGGTTGATGAAGCGGTGGTGAGAACGCATCTCTCGCGCCTTTGTCTCGTCGTAAACCAAAAGCGGCGGCATAGCGCTAAGGAGATGGTCCCAGGATAAGCCAAAGATCTGCCATGGAGGTAAAAACAAGAGAGAGGAAGACTTAAGGGTTTCCGGAGGTGCAATGGGCATGAGGTTCGGTGGCATTGACGTGGGTTCCCTGACCGCACAAGCGGTGATCCTTGAGAACGGTAGCATCTTGGGCTACAAAAGCATCCGGGTGAAGACGAACCCGGTCGCCTCAGCCGAGGCGGTGATGGGGGAACTCCTGGCAGAGCTGGCCCTCTCCCCCGGGGAGCTGACCTTCACGGTGAGCACTGGATACGGGAGGGAACAGGTACAGGACACAGGTCTTTCCCAGGCCAACGTCAGCGAGATCACCTGTCACGGGGTAGGGGCCCACTGGCTCATGCCCGAGGTGCGCACCGTCATCGACATAGGCGGCCAAGACGCTAAAGTCATAAGGATGAGTCCCTCCGGCGAGCTGGAGGACTTCGTAATGAACGACAAGTGCGCCGCGGGAACGGGCAGGTTCCTCGAGGTGATGGCCAGGACCCTGGGACTGTCCCTGGAGGAGCTGGGAACTGTTTCCAGGCAGGCCCGTAAAAGGGCGGCCCTTTCCTCTCGCTGCGGCATATTCTGCGAGACCGAGGTCCTCCGATTCCTGCAGCGGGGAGCCGATCGGGCGGACATCGCCGCGGGGGTGAATCGGGCTATGGCCGAGAGGGTGGCGGCTCTGGTCCGTCGTGTGGGCGCTGAGCCCGAGGTGACCATGTCGGGAGGAGTGGCCAAGAACCCGGGTGTCAAGGAGGAGCTGGAAAGGATCCTGGGGCTCAGGATCCGCCACTGCCCCGTGGACCCCCAGATCGTGGGGGCGCTGGGAGCGGCGGTGCTGGCCAAGAGGATGGGAGGTGGGTCATGATAGCCCTGGGTTGCGACATGGGGAGCCTCTACTCCAAACTGGTGGTGGTAAGGGATGGGGACATACTCTCCAGTATGGTCACGGAGACCACAGGTGACATGGAAGTGCGGTTCTCCTCCCTTATGGACGAGGTCCTCCAGGCCTCTGGACTCTCTCCCTCCCGACTGGACGCAGTGGTGGCCACAGGGGCTTGGGCCGATCTGGTGCGGGATGCCGACTTCCTCGAGGATGACGTCACCTGTCTCGGTTGGGTCGCCAGATGTTTCCTGGAAGAAGTATCCATGGTGGTGGATATAGGGGGCCAGAGCATCACATCCATCCTGCTCGGCCCGGAAGGCGAGGTCGTGGACTTCATGCGCAACGATAAGTGCGCCTCCGGATCGGGAAGGTTCCTGGAAGTGATGAGCTCGGCGGTGGGTGTAGGATTGGATCGCATAGACGAGTTGGCATCCCGAGCCACGTCCGACGTCTCCATAAGCTCCCAGTGCGGGGTCTTCGTGGAGAGCGAGGTGATCACCCTGGTCAACGAGGGCACCAGCCCCGAGGACATCGTGGCTGGACTGTGCGACGCCGTGGCCCGCATCGTGACCAGCCAGGCCATGCGGCTGGGAGCCGGGGTCCCATACACCCTCTCCGGCGGAGTGGCTCGCTTGCAGACGGTGGTCCGAGGGGTGAGGGAGCGACTGCAGGGAGAGTACAAGCCGTTACCCTTCGACCCCCAACTGGCCGCCGCGGTGGGAGCAGCGCTCTTGGCCGAAGAGGAGTGAGAGCATCCATCCATGGGCATCTTCGATGAGCCTTTGAGGGAGATCCGACGCTTCATCGTCGAGAGGGAGCGTCAGGGGGACATCGTCCTCATGGAACCCATGATCACATCCCCTTTACTTTCCTACGGGGAACCCGCCGTTCTCCTCCAAGAAGACACCGCCATTGAGCTGGGCCACCCCTTGGCAGGGTCCCTTTTTGTCCTGGCCTGGGAAGATGGTCCGATAAAAGACCGCCTATACCTATTGGGGCCGAATCTGACGGAACTTCCCCAAGGAAAAGCACCCTTCGGGTTGGTAGTGATGGCCGGCGGTTCTTTCCAGGACCAATATGAGACCTACCGCGACCTCAGGGAACGTATATACCAGACCAGGCTGCCCGGCTTCATGGTCAGGGTGTTCCCCAGCAATCAGAACATCTACTGCCGGGTGGGCCGAGAGGCCCTCCGGGAAGGCCTGAACCTTAACCTGGTGGGGAGCGCCCTCATATCCTCCCTGAAGGAGAATCCATCGGTGGAAGGAGTGGAGGTGCTTTTCGTCACCTCATCCCGCGAGGACCTGCTATCCCTCTCCTCCCCAGCTCGCCGCTGCCTTGAGATCACCGAGGCCCTCACCAAAATGTACGAGGAGATGAACTTCGACTGCGAGAGCTGCGAGTACGTGGAGGTCTGCGACGCCGTGGACGGGCTGCGGGAGATCCGGGAGCGCCTGTTAGAGAAGAGGTCCGCCAGAGAAAAGAGAGGCGAGTGAGCCGATGGGACAGAGCAGGGTGCTGGCTTTCTGCGGAAAGGGAGGCGTGGGCAAGACCTCTCTCTCCGCCCTCACGGTGCGCCTCTACTTGGAAGCCAGAGTGAAGGTGCTGGCTGTGGACGCCGACCCCTCCATGGGCCTCTCCCTGGCTCTGGGCCTTCGGCCCCGCAAGACCTTGGACCACCTGCGCCGAGAGATGGTGGATCTCCTGAGGAACAGGCCCCAGGACCGCGTAGATCTCGCCGCGTCTCTGGACTACAAATTATTGGAACTCTTGGAAGAAAGAGGAGACCTGGCCTTTCTGGCAGTGGGAAGGCCCGAGGAGGAAGGCTGCTACTGTCGGCTCAACACTTTCCTACGGGAGGCCATCGAAGCTCTCTCCATCCGCTTCCCTGTCACGGTAATAGACGCCGAGGCGGGACTGGAACAGGTAAACCGCCGGGTGATGAGATCAGTGACCCACTTGGTCTTGGTGAGCGACGGCAGCGCCAAGGGATTGAGGGTGGCGGAAGGGCTGGCCAACCTGGCGCGTCAGGCGGTTTCCCCGGAGAGGCTGGGCATCATCTTCAACCGATTGAGGGACAGCCAGGAATTCGAAACCCTCTCCTCCCGCACCCATCTACCCGTGTTGGGCTGGATCCCAGAGGAAAAGGAGATAACCCGGTATGACATGGAGGCTATGAGCCTGCTCTCCCTGCCTCCTTCCCCCGCCCTCACGGCCCTCAGCAACTGCCTCCAAAGACTGGGGTCGGGCCTCGTCTTTTGCTGAACTCGCGCTCGATGTTCAGGCCGAACCGCTGAAAACCGCTGCCTATCCCGGGGGCATGTTCCGGGCAAAGCCGCTTTTCTGTAGGGAAAGCTGAGGGTTTGTCTTTCTGCCTATGACGGTTGAGGTTTTTCAACCCAAAACGATCCCGCCTCATGACCTCACTCCAAGTGCCGGCCCACATCTGGATCTTGCAGCTCCAGCGGATGTTCACCGCGAGTCCGTCGCTTTGATGATCCCGAGCCGCGTGACTTCTCAACCTGAAAAGGTGAAACCAGGGAGGGCTCTGGCACCCTGGGCGGAGATTTCGCGAAATGGCTTGAGTCCGGACCTTCCAGTGGATCGACCGAAGTCCCTCCCGGACGGACATGCCCCTACGGGAACAGCCCTACTCCTTGAGTTTTTCCTCCATGCGCCGGAGCACCAGCTGACCGCTGCGGAGGAGCCCTTGCAAGGCAGCGAAGGAACTATCCCGGTCCACGGCCACCTCACCCCTGAAGGTCCCATCGGCGATCTCCTGGGCCATTCGGTTGAGCTCTTCCATCGGTCGTGTGACATAGCGGCGGGTGAAGAAGCGCAAACCACTGGTGGTTATCAAGAAAGCTGCCATCAAGGCCAACACCGCAGCTATAGCTAGCCTGATCAGGGTACCGTTCCGCTGATGCCTGAAATAATCGTCCACCTCTCGGATGTCGGCGGTCTTGTCGGTGACGCTTATGATGTTGAGGGATCCCATCCCCAAGGCGGAAAGATCCACCCTGTAATTCACGGCCACGAAATAACCTTCCAACCCGGCGAACCCCTCCAACAAGCGGTACCCGTCCTCAGGCACCTCATCCTCTAGTCCCTCCGCTGGCTTGATCCCTTTCTCGGAGACACGGCTTATCGGTCTACCGTCGGCGAACACCTCGGTGTAAACCGCCGGGGCCAAGCTCTGGGTAAACATGAGGGCGATCTCGACCACCTTACTGACATCCCTGGTCTCCAGGACCTTCCGTATCAATTGGGGATCGAATAGCTGATAGAATTCGCTCAACGCGGCAGGGCTTTCGAAACCTTTACCCAAGGACTTCATCTGTTCAGCGGTCTTTCGCACCACCAACTCGCGATTCTCCTCCATATTCCTCTGGCTGGTAACCACCACGTCCATCAGGAAATAGACGAGGATCGCGAGCACCAGGGTCATCACCATGATGGTGACCGAGGCCATCAGCCTGCGCATCTCCCGTCCCGATCTCGAGCCCATTGCCACCTCCCTGTCTGCTCTGCTGATCTAACGGCAAAAATGAAGGTCCCAAGATTTAACAGTGGCGTATGCATGCCTTCTTCGCCTCGCATTTCATCGTCACTCGCGAAAGATGCCTTTATCCTGGTGGCCATCGATAGGTCGCCAGCTCTTAACTCGTCTCTTTCTCAGTATTTGGCCGTATCCACTTTTGGCCGCAACCACATTCCCTCGGAGGCGCGCTCGCCAAACAAGGGGTGAAGGCCAGCCATTGCCATAGAGCCCGGTTCACGACATCTGTCAACCATCCTTATTACGTTTTGCGATAGTTATACGAATCTGAACTTCATCCTTTCCCGCAAATCCCCTCGACATCTCGCCTCCGTGACCACTTGTTCCCGCGTCTCGAAAAACGTCGAGGGTCCTCTTTGGTGAGGCTTCCCATGCCATGGAAAATAAAGAGGCGGGCAACGCCCGCCTTTCACCACATTTCCCCGACAGGGTTCAGCTCTTCTTCAGCAGGCCCTTCTCCTCCATCTCCTTGACTTCCATCTCCCTCAAAGCCCGCTTGTTGACTTTGTAGACCTCGGTCAGGGGCATCTGGTCGATGAAAACCACCGCCTTGGGAACGGCATATTTTGCCACTCTGTCCTTCAAATAGTTCATGTAGTCCTCTTCGGTAACCTTACCGCGGTACTCCGGCTTCAGCTGCACGAAGACCTTTATCCTCTCGCTTCCCGGTCTCTCCGGGTCAGGCACCCCGATGGTGGCCGCCACCTCGGTGGCCGGATGCTGGTAGAGGAGGTCATCTATCTCCCGGGTGTAGACCTTGTAACCGGAGACGATCACCATGTCCTTGGTGCGGTCCACTATGGCGAAGTAGCCGTTCTCGTCCATCCTCACCACGTCACCGGTATGCACCCATCCCTCCTCGTCGAGACCGCTCCCCTCTTGGGGCCAGTAACCCAGCATCCTCTGGGGACCTCTGAGCAGCATCTCACCGGTACGCCCCTCTCTTATCAACTCCTCGAAGGGTATTTCCGCCCCTGTGTCGACGTCTATCACCTTCACCTCGGTATCGGGGAGAGGTATCCCGATAGAGGCCTTCTTTTCCTCCTTCTTGAGCCTGGGCGACCTGCGGGCCAGTTTGTCCAAAAGCGACACCTGAGCGGTGAAGAAAGCTCCGAACCTCTTGGGACCGAGCAGCCTAGCCAAGGAGCGCATCATGGCCACGCCGGGCGAACTCAAAACCACCTTGTTCAGGAACTTCAGCATTTTCCTCCCGCCGAACACCTTGATGATGGAGGAAACGTTGAAGTGGGTCACTGGCGACATCTCGGAAAGCCCATAACCTTCGGTGACGAAACCTCCGCTGGTCTCCTCGAACTTCTCCTGTACGGTGGGAGGCAAAGCCGCGGATCCGGATATCCCGATTACACGCACCTTCTTGACGCTCTCCTCCTGCAGGAGTTTCATGAACTGGGTGGGCACCCCGATCTGGAGCACGGGGTGGTACTCTTCGATCAACTTGAGCATGGCCTTGGTGTCCCTGGGATCCACCACCAAGAGCATCCCCATGCACTGACCTATCATGGTGTGCATGAGCGCGTGGCCGTAGCTGTGGAAGAAGGGAAGGCCCAAAAGGGCGAAGGCGTTGCCCTCGAAGACCTTGGTTATGGGCCCGAAGACGGATGGGTTCTGCAGGGCGTTGGCCACCAGATTGCGGTGGGTGAGCATACACCCCTTGGGGATGCCGGTGGTGCCACCGGTGAAAAGGAGGGTCTCCAGATCCCGAGCAGGGTCTATGCGCACCGCTGGGGGCTTGGGCTCGGCTTTGGAGATCACCTCGCTCATCCACAGAACTCCATCATGGGTCGGCCGCCCAGGCCTGTTGCTGGAATAGTCCTCCACCCGAGTGAAGATGATGTTCTTGGCCGCCATGTGCTCCGCCAACCTCTCCGCAAGCGCCAGGTGCTGGTCCAGGCAAATCATGGCCTTGGGCGTGCTCTCCCCGAACTTGTGGGCCAGCGTCTCCTCCGCCTCCAAGAAACTGCAGGGGACGTGAACCGCCCCCGCCTTGGAGATGGCCGCATCGGCGATGACGAACTGCAGGGAGGTGGGAAGCATGGTGGCCACCCGATCCCCCTTCTCCACTCCCATGCCGGCCAGGGCGTTGGCCAAACGGTCTGCGTGATCTTTTATCTCTGCGTAAGTCATCTCCAGGCCCAGCTGGGCACAGCAGAGATCGGGATATCTCTGGGCCACCCGGTCCAAGAAGAAATGGGTGGGCCAGTTGGGATAGGGCTCCAAGGTCTTGGGTATGCCGCAGACCTCATACTCTTTGAACCATGGTTTATCCATGTGCATCAGCCCCCTTCTTACGAATCCTTTCCCAGATTTTCCTAAGGAGAAAAGGCCTTTGATATCACAAATCCCCGTTACATGACATGATGCCGACCGAATGACAAGTGGTGATGGTAATTTTACGATATATTACCAGTTGGTCAACATAGCGTCAACCGCTAAAGTGCTGGGTTTAGTTCTTTGTCTCACGATGCGGTGAAGCCAGGTCAAATCCTCGTTCAGATCGTCTGTCATCATTCACCCGAAAATTTGACCGCCCAAGAGATGCACAACCCCCTCAATATCCGCCCAGCCGAGCCCCCCCATGAAACCGCAAAGACCGTCTGCCACTGGCCCCAAGACCTCTCGTCGGTGATGAACCCTTATGAGAGATGAGTCCCGATGATGAACTGGAGATTACGAGGCGGACTTGCACCTTCCTCAAACCTTGAGTGGTTTGCTCCGATTTGCAATACCAGAGGTTTCCCAGCTCCAGAACCTGACTTGCACCTTTCTCAAGCCTTGAGCGGTTTGCTCCGATGGATGGCCATGAGCGATTTACTTCGATGGACGGCCACGTGAGGTCGCTTTCGTGCTTTTATCGCTATAGTCCGGGGTAAGTGATTGCGCAAGGAAGATCCTCTCGACGCACCGAGGGCCTGTCACCAAATCTTTCGTTGGACGAGAAGAATAACGCCAGCAGGTAATCTCAAAGGTACGCAGGGTCAGGATACCGTCCCCCAGGCCTTAATGACATCCCCGAGAACGCAAGGCATCAGTGGAAAATCGGGGCCTTTTCGTCGTGCCCGTCATGGCCTCGGCGATCCAGCGAGCCTTCCCATCTCGATGAGAACGGTTTCCTTCGACTCCGTCAAGCTTTCCCTCAAAGTAAGGAAAAGGGTGACCCCCTCATCTTGACTGACTGCCCAGTGGGCAGATCGCTCGTTTTCGGCATGATACTCTGCCGTGGGATTGCCCAACCGCTCCCGATACCAGTCCACCACCTTCTCATAGGGATCGCCGGTCCGGTAGGCCAGGGACTTGCTCTCGAAATATCCTTGATCCCCTCCCGCCACGTAGCTGCCGCCACTGCCCTCCACGTACTCACTAGCAGGATACAGGGGAAGGCCTATCTCCTCCAGGGGTGGTGGTTCCCGGCGCACGGAGAAGCGCTTGCCCTCATCCTCCATCTCATATTCCACCCCGCCGGGGCGACCGCTGGCGCCCCCTTTTCCCTTGCCGCCACATCCACTCAACCCGGCAAAAAGGGCAAGGAAAAGAACCGTCATCACGAACAAAGAATGGAGCTTATACCCCATCGGCGTGCTCGGGCTCCTGGATGGACGGACTTTCATATGTATCCTCCGTTGCTTTACCATCAACACCTCGTCGCAATCTCTGGTGGAACGGTTCCCGGTATACTTCCCAGATAACCTAACAAGAGCATCCCTGTAGAAAAACTTATTACCTGTTGAAGGTCCGGCGCAACATCTTACCGTGACCTTATTTCTCCATCGGTAACCGGCTTTTGCTCCGAAATGGCCCGTCCTCGTCCCGTGAGTCCTCCCTCTCAGTCATGCGATCGAGGTGAAGAACTCCCCTTTTCGGCAGTGAGACCTATTGCTTCATATCCGTCGCGCGTCAATTGGTCATATTCTGCATTACCTATCCACGTTCGACGAATACCTTAAGCAGCCATAACCCCTAAACCCTATGTTACGGCCATGACTGCCTTCGACACTCCTTCTTAGATCCGACACCATTGAAGAGCAGAAATTATTTGATAATCGCATAATCTTAAGAGGCGAGCATGTTTTTCAGCAGTCAGTGAATTGACCCACTCTACGCACCATAACTCCCGCGCACTGGCAGCGTTAAACCGAAAAGGCTGCGCTGAGTTCCATCATTCTCCCAATGTCTACCTTTTCGAAAATCCAAGTTATCATTCTTGAGATTTATCATGTTGGACACGATAATCGGGGGTGGTCCCTTGTGATCGAAACACCTCGAAAAACCTGCACGCTCGCGACGAGAAAAAGAGGAAAATCGCCGAGTTATACGACCAACACGAGATCGTTTCGGAGATCATACCCGACTACGATCTCGGTGTTGTGCTGCTAAGGGGTAAAAAATGGATGGAAGATTTCAGGACAAAAATGGTTTATGAGCTTGCGGGGAACGTCAACATGAAAAGGGTTCTCGATATCGGCTGCCAGTATGGGTTGTTCTCCTTTTACCTCGCCAGCAAGGGGGCATATGTAACCGGACTGGACATATCCAGAAACTGGATTAAACGATTTGTTGAAGAGGCCCAAAGGGCGAGTTTGGTTAGAAAAACCGATTTCGTCGTGGCTGATGCCCAGGAGCTCCCTTTCTCAGATGAATCATTCGATGTGGTTTTGTGCTTCTCAACCGCAGCAACACATCACATGCTCGCATTTTCCCGTCATCGACCGAACCATTGGGTTTTCGACAAATCACGCCTGCCGCGCTTTCCCCTTTCATCCCGGAAGCCTTCTGCCGGTTAACCTTCCTTACAAACTCATGCCAATAAGTCGATCTCTTGACAGGTCATGTGGCGTTTACCCCTATGGAGATATGAATTCGTGACAATATTTTGGTATATCATGAGCATCGATATAACCCGCGAGTGGACAGGGAGACCTGAGATGGAAAGAAAATTCGCCCTTGCCCTCTGGCTGAGCGTTCCGGCCTTGACAGCTGCGTCCCTTTGGGGAACCGCCCGGTGGATCCGCCATCTGGACGAAAAGCGCAGTGCGGGAACCGGTGAACTCAAAGAAAGCACTGCCTTCACTCCCCGCGGCGACGTCACGTCCGCCGACGGGACCAGGATACACGCGGAACACGGCGGTGAAGGTCCCGCCGTATTCCTGGTACACGGCTTCACCTGCGACAACTCCATATGGCGCTACCAAAAGGCCTTCCTCTCCCGCCGCTTCCGGGTGGTGGCCATGGACCTGCGGGGCCACGGAAGGTCCGGGATACCTAAAAACGGCGACCACTCCGTGGAGCGACTGGCGGAAGACCTCCAGGCTGTGCTGGAGGCCTACGGACCGAAGGAGTTCGTCCTGGTCGGCCACAGCATGGGAGGGTTCACCATATTGAAATGGCAAGAGAGGTTCGCTGGGGGCTGGCATGGCCGACTGAAGGGCATTGCCTTGATCAACACCTCCGCGCTTCCCCTGTGGGAGGGGATAATCCTGGGAAGGGCCTTGAGACTCCTCTACCCCCTTCCTCTCTCCCCCGTCATCTCTTTCTTCGAGGTCCCCAGACCTGTGGCCCAGAAGGCAGTGGATGCGTTCTGGGGTTCCGACCTGGGTTATCTCTTCATGAGGTACATTGCTTTCGGCAAGAGACCTTCCGCCCGGGAAGTGGACTTTCAACGCCGGCTCACTGCATCCACTCCCCTCTTCTGTTTCGCACGCTCCGCCCGGGCCTGCCTGGAATACCGGCTGGACCCCTCCTCCCTCAAAAACATCGACGTCCCCGTGCTGGTGGTCGGGGGGACGGAGGACCGCCTGACCGGCGCCCGGGTGGCTCGGCGGACCGCCGAACTCATACCCCATTCCCGACTGGTTATTTACAACGAAAAAGGCCATGATACACTCCTGGAATGCCCCGAGGAAGTAAACCGGGAGCTGGATGCCTTCATATCCGAATGTCTGAGCAAGTGAGCGAGCGGGTTCGGTTTTCTCGCAGGTTCTACTTTTTTGACTTTTCCTGACTATAGGACTGCGCCAAGTTGCCGAGGTCGCTCTGAGGAAAAAGCATTCATCATAATAGCTGGGAACCATTTCCAAAAACACTTTGACCCACCACTATCCACACCGATCTCAAGAGGACCCCTGAGGCTCAATTCGCGTATGCTGGTAACATCTGGTAATTTCGAAGAGAAGTCCGGAGGAGATCCCGCTCACCGAGGGCGGAACCTGGCCAGCCCCCCGAAGGTCCCGGTGTACACGCACCCGTCCGGACCTATCTCGGTGGCGGCGTAAAAGCTGTTGGCGAAGGGCAGGAAATCCCATCCGAAGCTCACCCCGAAGAGGGTGATGGGGATGCGGAAGTAGAAACGGGACTTTCCGGTCTCCCAGTCCACCGCCTCCAGGGTCCAGAAACCGCATCTCTGGCCAGTGGCGTAGATGAGTCCGGTGGCGGAGCTCATGCAGGGTATGCAGTTGGGGATGCTCACGTCCGGGTTGGCCCACACGCTCTCCAGCTTCCGGGACCGTGGATCCCAGCGGAACTTCTCCATGCCCTTGGGAGCGATCCCCGGGATGTTGGAAAGGAGCATGACGAAGGGCTGCAGGGAGGGCGGCAGTTGGGATAGCGCCTCCCAACCCAGGGTGTTGCTCACGAAGACCACCTCGTAGCCGCGCACCAGCGGTGATTGGTCGGTGTAGCTCTTCTCCGCCTTGGGATCGCCGAAGGTGATGGGCACCTCCGCCGCTATCCTGCGGTCCTTGCCAGGCGCCACGGGCTGCCAGTCTTCCGGTATCCCATCCCTCCAGAAGAGCACCGCCTTCATGAGTTTCGCCCCGTCGGCGATCACCACCAAACGGTCCTGATCGCCCGTCCCCATGAGGGTGGGGGTGGTTCCCGATCCAAGACCCAACCGCCCCGCCTGCTGCCCTGCGCCGGTGTCATACTCCGCGCTCCAGGCGCCTTTTTTCGGGTCCAAGGTGAGCGTCCTGCCGGTCCATTGGACACGGTACATCTTGCGGTCGGTCACCACGTAGATGCCCCCCTTCTCACAGGCGGCTATGGAATTGGAAACGTGTTCCAGTTCCTCGGCGGGGACCGATGGGTCGCGGCCCCTCTCTCCATTGAGGTTCAGGTAGCGGGCGGTCCTCGGGTTGAGGGAGCGGTCTACGACCCCCACGATCGCCAGATCGGTCACGAAGGCGATCCTCCCGTCGTAGGTCATGGTCATTCCCACCACTTTTTCCTGACCTGGTCGGAGCAGCTTGTAATCAGGGATCCTGAACCTGGCTTTCAGCATGATCTTGGAGCTGCGCAGGCCCCTCACCTCGTCGCAGTAGGCGTCGATCCCCGCTCCCCGGGGCACGAAGAAAGTACCCTCGCGGTCCAGGATGTTGTAGGCCCCGGTGATGGATGCTTCCTGCAGGCCCGTACCCTCCCTGATCTGGGGGTAATACTGGTCTATGAATTGGAAGGTCTCCGCGTCCATCTTGAACACCTGGCCGGTGAAGCCCACTCCCGAGCCCCAGATCACTCTCTTGCCGTCCGGGTAAGGCCTTGAGAAAGTGATGGTGATGGGGGTATCGAAGAGCACCCAGCGGCGGGTGTACTCCAGCGCCGGGTCGGCGGGACCCGGGAAGGGCGAGGATGCCTGACAGTAAGGGTTCCGGTGGCTTTGGGACCAGTGATCGTCCGCCAGATATGGGATTCGGGGCGGCTCCCCTTCCCAGGAAGATCTAAGGATGTCGGCGACAGCAGTCGAAACGGTTTTTTCTCCCAGGACACCGGCGGAGAGAGCCTCACGGCCCGATGTCTCTCGCAGCGCTAAAAAACTGCCTCCGGAAGAGCCGTTCCCGGAAGGCTCCCTTGACTCCCGCGAGGACTTGACCTGGCCATCGCCTATTGCCCTGACCCAGGAAGAGCTGCCGGAAAGACCAGGTCCGGGGCCGAGCGTCATGGCGAAAAGAAGCGAGAGAACGCTCAAGACCATCGCTCGGCGTGATCTTCCCTTCCGGGAAGGAAACGTTACGTTCTTGAGTCCGCCCATGAGCACCTCCCCTGTCCGACAACCACCGGGTCATTTCCATCATCTTCCATAAACAGTATCTTCCAACTCACATCGGAGGCGAGTGAGTCGTCGCCGCCCATTCTCACCCGAAAGAACCTCCACCCATTCAACGGCCGATGACGGACCTTGTTCTCCTACTATGTCTTCCATTGATGAGGATGACCTGCGGGGACCCGCCTAACGCAGCTCCACCACCATGAGGATCTCCCCGCATGCCCCCAATGGCAGCCCGGCACCGTAACAGTTCATGGGTAGGTCGAAGAGGGGGCTGCGGAAGGACACCTCTTCCCCATCCGCGGCTGCCGCCATCCTCTCCAGCATCAGCATGACTCTCCACCATATCTTGGTCAAGGCCATGATGCACACTCCTTTTCCCGCGGATTCCGGTAGCACCCTCCCCACCACGTCAAGCAGGAACTCGTCCCCCTCCCGGTGACCCGCCAGACATGCTTGGGAGGAGACCACCTTCACCACTATCCGGCGGTCTTGGAACATCTCGATGGACCTCATTCGCCGTACCCTCTTGGGCGAGGCCAGAAATGCCTCCAGCTCCTCCTCGCTGAGAGGGGCCTTTTTCATTAGATCCGTGGGTTCCGGGCCACCGCTTCTGGGCGCCTCCGCCAGGGCCCTACAACTCCCCCTGGCCCTGCGGTTCCTCACGAGAACGTAGGGAGCCATGCGCAGAAGGAAGCGCGCCACTTCCGTAAGGGGCATCCGCTCCCGCAAGACCCGGAACAGGTTGCTTCCCATACCTCCGTGCTCCAGACCCATGTCAGTGCAGGTCAGGTGGTCGAAGAGCATGCGGTTGGGATCCTCTCCTCTGATCATGTGGTCGTAGTAGTCGTAGATCACCGGCGAGAGCTGGGAGAGGGCGTGAACGCACACTGCCGGCGGACAGCGACGGGTGAGAAGCATGCCCATGGGATCGAAGTACAGCGGCCTTCCCTCATGATGGCAGGCGGAGCAGTTGCGGGAACACACCGGCTCCGCCTTGAGCCAGTAGAACATGGCCTTCACGCTCAGGATGTCGAAAAGACCCGTCTTTATTGCCCTGCGAAACTCCTCGTCGGTGTAGCCCCAGCGGTTCTTAATGACTCTGGACACCACTGGCTTGCTGATTCTGTCTAGTAAGTCAGCCCATCCCATTCTCCATCCCCCCTACTCGAGCCTACCTATTTGGAGGCGGACATCCGAAAACCCAAGAACTTGCAAACCCAGAAATGTGAAAAAGGACCTCGACAGGGTGAATCTCCCGACACACCGACGAACCAAAGACGATCCCCCTTATCTGAACCGCTCAGCGGTTCGACCACCGCGCCGCGAGCCTCGTGCAAAAGGGCTTGCTCACATGAGCTCGCCGCCGATCCCCTTGATTATACAGGAAACAAATCCCATCAGGTGGAGGCCCACCCTCCGCTTACCCTAACAGGCAGAAGCCTACCAGGACAGATCAAGCCAAAGGAATGGATGGCTGCGGCGACTTGAGATTCTGCCGCTTTTTCGGCTTTTTCGCGCGCGGCGCCTTTCCCGCATGCGAAAGCCTTATCCGCGAATCATGGGAAGCGGGTGGGATCCCACCTTATGCCGAGCGATCTTCGAGGCCCTTGATAAACCTCCCCGGGATTCCCTTGGAGCTGGGCGATTGAGAGCCTTTAAGGATAGTGGTTCTCAACATGGTTTTTCGCTTTCGGGGTGACAGATACCATGGGGGTGACAGATACCATGAGGTCTTGGAAAAAGCACCCCTATTGGAACCATCCGATGGTGGCCCCCTCCACGGCGTCTATGCTGGAGCTGTAAGGTTTGATGTCCACCAAGTGGCTTCCGTCCAGTGCATCGAGCCCCCTCACCATGAGGAGGTTGTCCTCTCTCTTGAGAAGCTGCACCACGCATAGGTTGAGGGGATTGGGCCGGGAGGGAGACCGGCAGGCGAAGACTCCCCGAAGTTCCGGACCCCAGGGCGTGACCACCTGCAGCTCATCCTTCGAGGCCCTGTCCGCCCAATAGATCACGTAGAGATGGGTGCAGGACTCGATGTCTTTGAGCCCCGCTTCGTATTCCCGGAAGACCTCGATCAGGGAGACCTCCTCGGAGAACCTGCCCTGAAAAGGGGCATCCCCTGGCTCTTTGTAGGGAGAACGGATCACCCCTATGGGAACGATTGAGTACTTATTGCGTCCGAGAAATGCCTCGCCGTTATCCATCTCACCTACCTCTCGGATAACCGGAAGGCCGCTTCCCACCACCCGGGTCAGGCCCGGGATCATCCCTAAGAACCCCTTTCCGGACGGGATCATCGGCAAGATCTGGTTTCGGCCCCGCTTTTCTGCTGTCTTTCCCCGTGCTCGTCATACCCGACCCATCCCCCCGACCGCATATCCAAACCCCGGATCAAGGACTCATCCATGGCCGAGCAAGGAGGTGGCGGATGCGACCCGTATCGCTTTCCACCAACGGCGACCCGGTCCGGGCCCGAGCGTCCGCCTTGCCCAGGAAGGATCTGCCAATGGCCGAGAACCCGAGACCCAGCGCCGTGACGACTTTTTCTTCCTCCGACCTTGGTTGATGAAAGATCTGTGACAACCCTGCCGCCTTCGGAATACCATTCCTCGCACACACTTCCAGGAACAAGCGGATCTGACTGACCCGTGACAAGGTCTCATCGAAAAAGCGGACACTCATCCATCCTTCGGGGCCGTCAAAAAACAAGACCTGACCCCGTCCATCTCCACCATCTTCACCTTGACCCCGTACACCTCCTCCACTGTGTCCTCGTCTATGATCTCCGGACCTCCCCAACGGAAAACGGTTCCGTCCTTCAAGACACAGAACTTGTCGCAGTACCGGAGCGCCAGGTTTATGTCGTGCATGGCCGAGAGCACGCACAAACCGGACAGTCGGGCCTCGGACCGAAGGAACTCCATCACCTCCACCTGATTCCTCAGGTCCAGGTTGCTGGTGGGCTCGTCCAAGATCAATATCCTCGGCTCTTGGGCCAGGGCCCTCGCTATGACCACCTTCTGAAGCTCGCCGCCGCTCAGCTCGTCGGTGTGTCGGAGAGCGAGGGGGGACAGGCCGAGGCGGTCCAGAACCGACCCCACCACCTCCAGGTCTCTGCGCCCCGCCGACCAGCCAACGTATGGCCTCCTGCCCAGCAGGACCGCCTCGAAGACGGTCAGTCGGTGGTAACCCTCTTGTCTCTGGGGGACGTAACCCATCTTCTTCGCCCGCTCTTCAGGCCTCCACGATCGGATCGGGGTCTCTTCCACCAGCACCGCCCCTCCCGCGGGCCTCAAGAGGTTGAGGATGCACTTGAGCAGGGTCGTCTTGCCGGCCCCGTTGTTTCCCAGGACGGAACAGACCTCTCCGTAGCGGAGTCTGAAGGTGACGCCCCGCAAAACCTCGCCCGAGGCTTAGGACAAGACACTTCCATTGCCTCCAGCGCATCTCTGGCCAGGGTCATCTCCAGCCCCTCTCCGGTGCGAACGGCGGCCTTCACGAACACCTTCGTTCACCCCTCCCTTTCACTGCTGCACGGATTCGATGAACATCGATGTAGGTCAACATCTACGTGAACCTGTTCACTAAATCGGGATATAGATCGTCCATGGGCAAAAGATGGGGAAGGACAAACTGAACGATGTGCGGCGGAAAGGGTGGCACTGGCCATGGAGGGTGAAAAAGCTGACGTAGGTTCCAAGACAAGAAAAAAGATCTGAGCCCATTAAAAGATGAGCCCTTTTCTCCTGTCGTAGTGAGGAAAACGATAAGCGGAGAGGCGGTCGTCAATCTCGGCGAACGTCTTTTCCAGTATCCCTTTGACGTATGACTCGAACTTGGAAAAATCTTCTTTCTTCCTGGACTGGTTGCTGTGCTCGATCATGGTCAGGTTGCGGCTCTGGACCACGTCCATCAACTTCCTCAAATCGTCCACGCTCTTGATACCCGCATGGTCGTCGCCCAAAGCCACGAGGAGCGTCCAGCAGTCCATGAGCCCCGCCTTGACGGGAAGCTCCCTTCTGCGCCCGTAAATGACCCCGCATATATCGCTGAACCTATCAGCCGTACCACTGTCTTCTATCGCAACGTTCCCGGGATCGATCCCGAACCTCTCGATGAGGCGGGCCTGGCCCATGAGCTCAATAACTCGATAAAGCCTTATGATGCCGTCGTCATACCGACCCTGATCCCTCCTGCGGAGTCCGTTACTGTATAGGTCCAGCACCAGAGCCTCGACCAACCCCGCGTCTTGGAACAGCTGGAAGACATTCTTTCCAGGATCGTTTCGGGAGAGCACCTTTAAAACTTCCAGGTTCCTGCCGATGCCTTCAAGAAGCGGGTCGTCACCGGGCCTGTCCAAAGAGAGTTTATCCATCGCTCTCCTCAATGCGCGAAAAGCATTGCTGTAATCGAAACGGTCCCACAGCTCGTAAGCCTCGCAGAGATTGGCGAAGACGCGATACTCGAACTCCCTCACGGTGGTGTTGGCCAGCCTCTCAAAGACCTCGCGAGCCGGACCGAAAAGGTACTTGTTGAAGAGTTCGAAGCCAATATTTGCTTCCTCGTCCCCGAATACCTCATAGGGATTCGGAAGAACCACCAACCTCTCGCTGAAGGGTTCAGACTTGCCTGCGAACCAGCTGAACCTGGAGTCCACGTATATGATGGTGAGACGCAAAAGAGCGGCGGCGGCGGCGCAGCCTCCCACCATGGCCTTGGTCCCACCGGTGATGTCCACCGCCACCTTTCTCAGGTCGCGTCCATCACATATCTCCTTAACCTTCTCGTACACCTGCCGGGTGTCGTTGCTAAGCACCTCCCTTACGTGGGTCCTGCCAGCTGCCATTCCGCACCACCGGATCACATTCTCTACGGTACGTTTACTCTCCCCTGTCGCCAAGAAGAACGCTTCCTTGGGTTTGAGGGCGGAGATACTCAACACCATGGGCTCCGCGGTCATCCCCGCGGTCAGGATCAAGGCGTCACAGGAAAACCCTCCCTCGGAAGAAGCAAACCTTTCTCGGAAGTCCTCCACGACCGCGGGAAAAACCTCATTATAATAGAATTGTAAGAATCCTTCCCTATCGTTTCTTGCTTTGAATTCCTCACATTTCTTCAGTAAGCCATCCTTGTCTATCATTTTCCCTCACTTTGCCTATTATGATGGTTTTTGGGGTCTCGTTTTTAAAATTTGTATGAGTCTCTTATTGATCAACGAGCTCCAGTCGGCAGAACCCCATGAGCTTCCTGCTCCCGTCATCCATTTTGGCGACCCTTCTGGATTTGGGAAAATCATCTACTCTCTTATCCCTTCTCGGGAAATATTTTTCCTTGAGCGTGTCCTTTATCTCTTTGGGCAGCAAAATATCGACTCCCGCACCCACAAGCCCCGACCCCCAACCCAACCGGAAACTAGCCTTCCCCTCGATCCGCTCGAGGAATTTCAGATAGGGACCGTTTTCCTTGCAACTGCCGAAAAACCGCTTTTCGTGCCTGATCTGGTCGGCGACGAATTCGGCGCAGTGGCGCAATATATCCTCCACTCCTCCAAAGCTCAGAAAGGAACCGATCTCGAGTTTGTCGACGTTATGTCTTACCATCTCTTTCAGCAAGCCCATGTCAAATGACACTTCGAACTCGTAGGATCCCTCCACCACAGCCTCAACGAAAAGGGGTGCCTCATCGGAAAGGCTACCGTCGTGGTTCTTGTCCACTACCACCACGTTCAAGGCTTCGACGTGCAGGTTCTCTCCCTTAACCGGATATGCATCGGAAACCTGCAGGCAGCGAAAGATGTCCGTGTTGGGGACTTCGCTTATATAACCGTCTCTTTCCATGCCCCTGCTGCTTCCTTTTGGTAACTTATAACCCATCAAGAATAGCTTTTCCAAATCCTCAAAGAACTTTTTCCTTTCAACATGTTTATCTGCTCTTCTTATCAAATATCCAATTAATTTTTTATAGACGTTAGGCTTTCCTTC
>JACVJK010000033.1 GCA_015711955.1 Actinomycetota bacterium
ATCCGCTCCAACAACCCTCTGGAGAGGCTCTTCCTGAAGGTACGCAGGCGCTGTCAGGTAGTTGGCGTTTTCCCCGACGTCACCTCGTGCCTGATGCTCGCGGCTGCCAGACTGAAGTGGACGGAAGAAAAGCGTTGGGGAAAGAAGCGCTACATGGACATAGACCTGCTGCTCGAGGATCTCATACAGAAAGCGAAGGAGGTGAAACCATCCAAGGCGAGATCAGTATGAGGGAGGCATGGCAGGAAATGGAATTACACACAATTCGTTGCACTAACTCATCCTCTTTGAGAAATTCCTTCCCGAGAAGACAAGCTGTAAGGAAAGCTCCCCTGGCGAGGGGTTCTCATGCCGGATCGTCCAGTTAATTTTGCCCCAACTCGCCTTGGGATATCCGGGACCTCCCGCTCAAAGGCCTCATCATGTTTTCCCACAACAAAAAGGAATGGGGTTGACTCTAATGTTATCCACCAGCTTGATGGTTCGCACGGTGATCGCCGTCGATTTTATAGCACCTGCCTCCACGTCCCTCGTGCAGGGAAACAACCTGTCACTTCCGGATGGCATCGGCACCCCGTCGGGTCCTCTGGGAGTTATTGAAAGACGCCTACGGGGCGACACCGAGACACGCTCTTTTACGGACACCCCTCCTTCGTAGTGGGATCGCGGTTTCTGCGGCCAAGATTCCGGAGTCCGCGGGATAATGATCTCCATTGAGCCCAAGATCCTCACCCGCTTGAACTCCTGGGCCCAGGTGAATTCTGGAGCCCGCTGGATAATGACTTCCACTGAGCTCTGCTGGCGACCCACCGCCTCCTTCCTTGCTTCCTCAATGGACAGAGGCCAAATCCGATCGGGTCTACACCTCTCATACCCTCATCACATTCTGCCTCTCGTCAAGGTAGTGTTCTTCACTCACTGGTACCGTTCCTGACCCAGCGAGGCGCTAAGCTCCTTATCCTCTCCACCAAGCCTGGAAGTACCTCGATCACCCGTTCTATCTCTTCCTCGGTGTTCTGGATGCCCAATGAAAAGCGTATGCCGCAACGAGCGATTTCCGGCGGGATTCCCATGGCCAGGAGGACATGAGAAGGCTCTACGTCCCCCGATGAGCAGGCTGAACCCGTGGACACTGCTATTCCCTCCATGTCCAACGCCATGAGCAAAGCCTCTCCCTCGGCTCCCGGGAAGCTCACGTTTAGGATGTTGGGAAGGCATGGTACGGGGTCATCCGGGTTGGGACCATTGACCCGGATGCCATCGATCCTCTCCCTGATCCCCTGGAAAAGGCGCCTTCGAAGTTCCCTCATCTTCCCGCCGTTCTCCTCCATCTCCTTCACGGCCAGGGAGAGCGAGCGAGCCATGGCAGCGATGGAAGGGAGGTTCACCGTCCCGGGCCTCATCCCTCTTTCGTGGCCTCCGCCATGCATTAACGGTTCAAGTGGGGTGCCCTTTCGAACAAAAAGAGCTCCTACCCCTTTGGGGCCATGAAATTTGTGTCCGGAGACGGAAAGCAGGTCCACTTTCAAGCGCTTTAGATTGAGAGGGATTTTTCCCACTGCCTGCACCGCATCGGTATGTATCAACACGCCTCTTTCTCGGGCTATAAGGCATATCTCCTCCAACGGCTGGATGACCCCGGTCTCATTGTTGGCCAGCATCACGCTCACCAGAATGGTGTCCTTCCGGATCGACCGCTTCAATTCCTCGGGATCCACCCTCCCGTGACCGTCCACCGGTAAATAGGTCACCTCGAAGCCCTCTCTTTCCAAGGCCTGACAGCAGTGCAGGACGGCATGGTGTTCCACCGAAGAGGTTATTATGTGTCTTCCTCTGTCCCGCATAGCCCAAGCCACTCCCTTGAGGGCCATGTTGTCGCTTTCAGTGCCCCCGCTGGTGAAGACGATCTCCTCTGGATCCGCCCCCAAGGAAGAGGCGATCTCCGCCCTCGCCTTCTCCAACAAACTCCTTGCTTCCCGACCAAAGAGATGGACGCTGGCCGTGTTTCCGAAGTGATCTCGATAAACGGCTCTCATCTCCTCCAGGGCCTCCGCCCGGATGGGAGTGGTGGCAGCATTGTCCAAATACACCCGTCTCACTCGCGCATCACCTCTGACCACTGGTCACAGAACTGAGTCCCGTGATAAAAAACGCGCCGTCTCCGTTTCCCTGCTCTCGCCCCATCCTCCGACACGGCGAGTCGGAGTAAATTAACTATAACTCATGGTCAATTCTGAAAAGATCGACCTTCCGCACAACTGGATGATCCCCAATATCTCGGCACGACCAAACGGGCCTCTTTTCATTAAGAACTTCTAATAGATAAAGGCCCCTTGCCCCAAGCCCTCCCTCACTCTATTATTAGGCCCGCCCATTCCCACCCATAAAAGGCCGTCGAGGGCCATCGAGCCAGGGGGTGGCCGATCTCGTCATTCCCTAGCATTCCCTATAAAAGAAGCCTGCCTTCTTACGAGTCGATCCCCCTTCCTCTCAACGGGCTCCACGAAGAGGCAGGCGTCATCGCCAGAGGATCTTTCCTCGTTTTCCCGAGCATACCTGTGACTTTCGACGGTTAATAGTCTTTTGAGGCTGCTTTTCTTATCGCTAACGCTCCTGGGGATTATCGCAAACCCTTTTTCATAATGCATCCTCATTTTCTTCATCCCCAAAAAGACCGGTCCTCGATAGCGCTCGCCCGTGTCGGGAAGTATGACCACCGACAAATTCCCTCGGTTTTCCCTCCTGCCTGCCACCTGTAAGGCTGCCCAGGGGGCGGCTCCGGAGGATATGCCCGCCAGAATGCCTTCCTCCCGAGCCAGCCTTCTCGCCGTCTCCTCCGCGTCCTTATCTTTCACCTGGATCACCTCGTCTATGAGTTCCATCCTGAGCGCTTTGGGCACGGATCCCGCTCCTGTCCCCTGGACGCGATGGTGATTGGGTTCCCCTCCGGATAGCACTGCCGACCAAGCGGGTTCCACCGCCACGGCCCTAAATTCCCGCTTCCTCGCCTTTGTTGCCTCGGACGCGCCAGTTATGGTGCCCCCCATGCCCACCCCGCTCACCAGGATGTCCACCCGGCCCTCGGTATCCCTCCATATCTCCCCGGCAGTGGTCCTACAGCGCATTGCCGGGTTGGCGGGGTTCTCGAACTGCATGGGCATGAAGCTGTTGGGATCTCTCCGGCAATCTCCCTTGCCCTTTCCGCTGCCCTCCCATCCCTCTTTCGCCGGGAGTCAGCACCAGCACCGCTCCCAAGGCCTTGAGCGGTCTCCGCCTTTCCGAACTCATGGCCTCAGGCATGGTGAGGATGAGCCGATAGCCCCTGCACGCGCACACCAAGGCCAGCGCGATACCGGTATTCCCGCCAGTAGGCTCTATGATCACCGCGTCCCAGTAGGGTTCGGTCGTCCTGAATTGTTCGAGCATGGTATTCCCGCTGGTAGGCTCTATGATCTACGTGTCCTGCTCTATGAGGCCTCTGTCCTCGGCATCCACGACCATCGACGTCCCAATCCAGTCCTTGACGCTGGAAAGCGGGTTGAAGGACTCCAGCTATGCCACCACCTCGGCGAAGGCAACCCTGGCCAACCTGCTAAGTCTCGTCAATGGGGCTTCCCGACGGCTTGGGTTGAGTCATCGAATATCCCCATGAAGCCCCTTCCTTTTGATCGGCATGGGTTAGCACGGGCTGGTAGTCATGTAAGCATTAAAATGGGCGAGAAGGGGTTTAATCGGAGGGCCCTCGGTAGACCATGAGCCGGTGTCGAGGACCCGGGTAGCTCAATCCCGCTTCGCTGGAAGGGGTCTTGTGGTCACCACGTCAACGCCGGTGCCCAGAATGTCTGGCATCACCACCTGACCCATCTCCACGGGAGCCTGTAGCTCCACCCCCGCCAGGGCTCTTACCACCTCCCTGACCAATCTCTTGGGGACCGGCGCGGATGTTGCCACTGGGACCACCGGCAACACTCCTCCCCTGACCCTCACCGTAGTGGTGACCCTCCTCCTTGGGTCGAGATACTCGGTCACTGCGTATTTCTCGCCCACGGCGCATTCGTTGCCCCTCACCTCCTGCACCTCCCCGTTTTCCTCGAACAGCTCAACGGTGCAGCTGAGGGGGCAATTTATGCAGATGAAGTCATGCTTCCTTCTCATCGGGCGTCACTTCCACCACCACTTCTCGCACCCCTTCGTTGAGGGCTCCGGCAGGTATTGATGCCCTCACCATCTCCGGAGGTCTCACCATTCGGGCCTTTCTGGAGTGAACGACTCTCCCATCCACTAGAACCCTCACCCGCACGGAACGTTCGGGGCGTTGTACGCGGAAGTAAAGCTCCACCTCCCGGTCCAGACATCTCAACCTTTGGGGAACCACGAACCGCACGTTCCTTCCCGGTCTCACGGGGACCTCTCCCCTCCACCGGCGCCTTCCCTGCACGAACTCCGCCGCTCCCCTACCAGCCACCTCGGCGGTGAAGGTAACGTAGTCCACCAGGTCAAAAACGCACACCACGTTCCCGCAGGCGAATATGCCCTCCACCGAGGTCTCCATGAGTTCGTCCACCACTGGCCCCCCGGTTGCCGGATGGAGCACCACTCCCGCTTTCTTGGACAACTCGTTTTCGGGGATGAGCCCCACTGAAAGCACCAGGGTATCGCACTCCACCAACCTCTCGGTACCTGGAATGGGCTTTCGGTTCTCATTCACCTTGGCCACGGTCACCGCCTCCACCCGTTTCCTTCCATGGATGAAGGTCACTGTGTGGGAGAGATGTAGCGGGATGTCGAAATCGTGAAGGCATTGCACCAAGTTCCGCGTGAGGCCCCCCGGATGGTCCATGATCTCGTAAACTCCCTCCACCTCCGCCCCCTCCAAGGTAAAGCGGCGGGCCATGATAAGCCCTATGTCACCTGATCCCAATATCACCACCCTGCGCCCGGGCATCAGGCCCTCGATATTGATGTACCTCTGGGCCGCCCCGGCACATATGACTCCCGCCGGCCGGTATCCTGGAATCAGCACCTGATGACGGGTTCTTTCCCTGCAGCCCATGGCCAGCACCACAGCCCCGGGCTCCATCCGCAGCACCCCATCCCGAGAGTTCACCGCCACCAGGCTGCGGTCAGAACGCAGCTCCAGAACCATGGTGTCCAGAAATACCTCGATGCCGCTCCTCTCCACCTTATCTATGAAGCGCTGGGCGTACTCGGGCCCGGTAAGGACCTGGTCGAAGACGATGGAACCGAAGCCATCGTGGATACATTGGGGCAGTATTCCTCCCAACTCGAAATCCCTCTCCAAAAGGAAAATTTCCTCGAGGCCAGCTTCTCGGGCCGCCAGAGCGGCCCCCAAGCCAGCGGGTCCCGCTCCTATGACCACCGCGTCCGGCCTCAAGATTTTGGTCATCCTTCATCCCTCATCCACAAGTCGCTCGCCCCTCAGGTCGTTTTGGAGGAGCAGATCTTTGGTCCTACCCACATAGATCGGGGATCCCTCGCCACTCTTGGTCACCTCAGTCACCGGTATTCCCAGCTCCCGAGCCAGAATGGCAGCCACTCGATGGCCGCAGAAGCTGCCTTGGCAACGGCCCATGCCGGTGCGGGTCCTCCTTTTCACCCCGTCCATGTCGGTGGCGGGTATTATGGAGTGAATGGCGTTCACCACCTCCATCTCGGTCACCGTCTCGCACCGGCATACCACATGACCCCACCTGGGGTCTTCCATGATCAAACGATGCCTTTCTTCGTTGCTGAGCTCGGAGAACTTGATGGGAGCAGGCCTTTCCGGTATGAAGTCCTTCCTCTCTTCCAGCTCCCAGCCCAAGTCCTTGATTATTCCCATGACCATTTCCACGATAGCCGGCGCAGAGGCAAGGCCAGGAGATTGGATTCCTGCCACGTTCACGAAACCAAACACCTTGTCCGAAGCCTCTATGACGAAGTCCTCCTCATAAGTTGGGGCCCTTATCCCGCTGAAGGCGCTGATTACTGCATCCCTGGGGAAATCCGGCAAGAGATAATGGAACCTTTCGAAAATCTCCTCGATCTCCTCGGCGGATATGGAGGTATCGTATTTATCCTCCACCTCCACCGCCGTGGGCCCCAGTTGCAAGTTCCCTTCCACCGTCGGCATGGCGCCGCCCCCTTTGCTCTTCGTCTTCTTCATGCCGGGGAGCCTAAACTCCGCCACGCTACTGCGCACGTATTCGCTGGTGACATCCCGGTCGAAAAGAAGGGTCGCTCCTTTGCGTGGGTGGATGCGGAAACCGCCGGCACCCGCCATGTCAGCCACTTCGTCAGCGAAGACACCGGCGGCGTTGATGACCAGCGAGGTCTCTACCTCGCCCCGATTGGTGATCACCGCCCTTACCCGGCCACCTTCCACCCTAAAGCCATTGACCTCGGTGTTCAAGAAGACCTTGGCCCCGTTGAGCACCGCGTGTTCCACCAGGGCGATGGTGAGCTTGTAAGGGCAGACCATGCCGTAATTGGGGTCGAAGACCCCTGCCAGCGCTTCCCGGGTGACGTTGGGCTCCCTCTCGAAGACCTCCTCCCGAGAGAGGATGCGCAGCCCTGTGATCCCAGCCTTCTTGCCGAAGTTGACGATGCCCCGAGGGATGACCTCGGTGAAGAATCTCCGCCGATCTTCCTCGTTCATCCGTTCCAAAAGCTCTGGCGGCGCGGAGCGGGGGGTTATCACGATGAGAAGCCCTTGGCGCTTGAACTCCACCCCCAACCCCCTGACGAACTCGTCGTACATCCGGTTTCCGCGGACATTCAGCTTCTGTTTCAGGGTCCCCGGGTCTTCGCCGATACCCGAATGTATCTCGGCATTGTTAGCCTTGCTGGCGCCACAGGCCACGTCGTTTTCCTTGTCCAGCACAAGAACGTCGGGGGTATAACGGGTGAGCTCTCTGGCAATGGCGCACCCTATCACTCCCGCTCCCACCACCACGATCTCGGCTCTAGTGGGAAGGAGCTGGCAATTCCTGGCTTTGAAACTCATCTTCTCCGATTCCTGATTCGTGGTGCCCTCAACAGTTGCCGCTTTGGCATAACACTCAGCACGGCCCTTTATTTCGTTAGGACCATCTTACCGGGAGGATAGGCGGAAGTCATTATAAACTATGTGCATCGCTATGTCTCGTTACTAAAAGGTAGCATAGAAACGAGCGTCGGTTTTTTCGTTAAAATTTCCATAAAAGGTTTGTACTCTCTGCACGCCCCGAGCAAAACACGTGGAGGGAGTAGGGGCGAGGTCGTATGGTTAGGGAGAAAATTAAGAGGAAGGGGTTGGCGCGCAATCGGTGGGGAATGGGATGGGGGTGCCTCTCCCATCTCGCCCTCGTGCAAGTCTTTTCAACTCGTCCCGAGCGATAAGAAAGGGAGGGACCATGGGGATCATCGGGCTGGACGTCGGGGGGACCAAAACAGCAGGGATCCTCTGGAAGGATGGCAAGATCGTGGCCAGGACCTGGGAGAGGACCGATGTGACCAGCCAAGAAACTGTCTTGAGTGGTATCCTCGCCACATGCCGGAACCTCTTGGGACGCGCGTCCTCCGACGCGTTAAGGGTGAAGGGGATCGGTTTAGGGATCGCGGGCTTCATAGACCTTGAGGAGGGAGTCATCACTGAAGCTCCCAATCTGCCCTTTAAGGATCTTCCTATTAGGGAAATATTGGAAGATGAGCTCGGTTTGCCGGTGGCCTTGGACAACGATGCCAACGTAGCTGCCTTGGCGGAGGCCAAGGTCGGAGCGGCGAGGGGTCTGAGGCACGTAATACACCTCACCCTGGGCACCGGCATAGGAGGAGGGATAGTCATTGATGGCAATATCTACCATGGAGCTAGGGGAGCGGCAGCGGAGATAGGGCACATGATCGTCAAGGCTGACGGCCCCCGCTGTAACTGTGGGGCCAGGGGTTGCCTGGAAGCCTTGGCATCGGGAGTGGCTCTTGCCAGGAGGGTGCGGGAAATCGCCGAGCAGGGGAAACCCTCCCCCATGCTGGATGAATACCGAAGGCAACCTGGGAATTACCCCGCTTCCAAGATAGCTGAGCACGCCAGAAAAGGGGACGAAACCGCCGTCTCTTTGCTGAGAGAGGCTGGCTATTATCTGGGGGTGGGCATCGCCAGCTTGATAAACTTGTTCAACCCGGAAGCGATCACCCTTTCCGGAGGGCTACTGGGGGCTTTTTCCTTTATGGAGGACACGATGCTCGCCGCGGTGGAGGAGAACGCCATCGCCATAAGCAGGCGCAGCGCCAAGATCCTCAGGGGGACATTGGGAGAAGACGCAGGCGCTATGGGAGCGGCGCTGCTGGCGGAATCGTCGTTCGGGGAATGTCGATGACCAGGCCGAAACAGCCAGTGAGCGTGTCTGCACAATCATGCCCCCGGGTTTTGAGGAGCACCGCGGTACATAGACAGAGGGAAAACATCGAGGCGTAGCCAGCTTTGGGCAATCAAAACCCCGTGATCAAGCAAACCCGCGGGAAGGTTTCCTCGCTGTCTTTCATTGCCGTGGCAAAACGGGTACTCGATCCCTTGGAATGCGATCACACATCCTCTATGCTCAGAAGCCCACCTTGCCGACACGACACGCATAACCGGTTTTCCTATAACGTAACAATTCCACGAATTAACCATCATCAAGACAAACTACCTCTAAACTGTCGTCGACCTCGCCTCTCCCCCAACGGAGATCTGGTTGACCCCAAGAACGTCAAGCCCACGAACTTCAACAGCCGTTCCCCGAGGGCCACGGTCCTTCGGGCCCTTCCTCGAAATTTGCGGGCATCAGCCTCTCGGCTATGAGGGCCAGGGGAAGTAAAACCGCCACTGTGAAACCCAAGCGCAGCAGAGCGAACCTCGCACCCAGAAATTGAATCTCCACCAGCTCTTGGGGAAGCTTTATGCACGCCCACGAGGAGAGGAAAAGGAACACGTTGGCAACCCTGGCCCCCTTGCGGAGCAGCATGCTGGCCAAGGGAAAGGCCATATAAAGGGGGCCGGTGGGGAGCATTCCCAAAAGCACGGCGACCACCATGCCCGGCAGCCCCGACTCCTTTCCCAAGAACTTGACCACTGTCTCCCTCCTGACCCAAACCGCGAAAAGGCCCATGAGCACCAAAACGGCGGGGAAGATGAATAGCATCTCCTGTAGATATTTCCACGATGCTTCCAGGGCCCTGCTTCCCCTTTCCCGATAGGTGAGGAAAAGAAGCGGGAAAGCGACGACCACCACGGCCAACGCCGCCAGGTCCCAACGCAGTCTCCTCATAATTTGCGTTCCTCGCTTCCTTCTTCGCCCACCGAATCTTCGCTCTTTTTCCATCATGCTCATCCTTTTTGCTCCCACATGTCCCTGCCAGAGGTTATCAGCTACCTCAACACCGAGTGCATGAGAATAGCCACCAGCAGCGCCGCCGCCAGGCTGAGCCCGTTCCTTGAGAAGGCGAACCTCGCTCCCAGCTCGCGCGATTCCAAGGGTAGGAAGACGAAGCCAATCATGGTCAGGGTGGTGATGAATGCGGACACCGAGAGCACGCTCGCCCCCATGTCCAGGAGGGATTTGGCCAATGGAAAAGCTATGATGGCTGGTATGAACAACACTGAACCCAAAAGGGAGGCGAAGGCCAGGCCCAGCATGCCCCTTTCCCCACCCATGGTGGACGCCACCCACTGGGGCGGTACGAAACCCAAGATGAGACCGATAACTCCGATCACGGCGAGCACGCCTGGAAGTAACCTTTTCAAGGCGTTAAAGGCCAGCCGCAATGCGGTGAAAGTCTTCTCCTTGTCCCTGGCCAGGGAAAGAAACAATAGGGCTAGCACCGCAACGTCCACCACCAACGCGGTCAATGACATGCCAATCATCTCCTCCCGATAATTATGTAATAATCATTTATATGTTGAAAACATTATATCACGATGTCAATCACGCGCCTGCTCCCAGCGAGCGGAAAAGGGCGTTTTGACACATCCTCGATCGTACACTCGCAAGAACAGGATCATTCCCGAAGAAGGCCTGGCAAGGGCAGTATCCCCGTTGCCGAGGTAACACCGCATCGAGTTAATAACAATGGGCCAAAACATGGACGACCTTGTAGGCACCCGGCACCTTCGGGAAAATCCGCAACGGCAAAGTCCCCCACACCATATCATCGGAACGCGTCTTGGGTTCTTCGTCTCTTTCCCAGGTGAGTCTCCGACGCGATCGCCCACGCCTGAGTCATGCCTGAGACTGACTGGCGTGAGTGCCGGGAAAACTAAAGAGCCTTTCGGTCAGCAATCCCGCTTATCCCATGGAAAATGTAAGAAACGCCTTGCGGAAAGCCCTTGCTCTCGCGCTGAGCTTTCATGTTGCAAAAGATCTAAGTGCATAATCCCCGAGGGTAGAGCAACGCTGGGCAGCCGAAGGAAATCGCCCTATCGCACGGAAACCTTCTTGGTCTTGGGAGACAACCGAAGCAGGAACAAACGGGCCATGAAAGGTAAGGGTTCCTCGGGCTGTGCCGAGGTTAAAGGAGGGCGAAAGCCCGAGTGCGGGCGTGGTTCAACCCTTACCCTCAACGCCTACCGTGGCTGGGTCGGTTCCCAGGGTGGTATGCGGGGACGGTGAAGAAAAAGGTGGTTCCCTTCCCCGGAGCGCTGTCCAGCCAGACTCTCCCTCCCCAACTTTCCACCGCCCTCTTGACGATGGCCAAACCCAGCCCGGAACCTCCCCCTTCCCCCCTCTGGAAGGGCTCAAAAACCTTATCCTGCATCTCGGCTGGGATGCCCACCCCGTTGTCTCGAACGTAAACCACCAAGTTCCCCCTCCTTTTTCGGGATCCCACCACCACTTCCCGGCACTGAACCTCCCCCATGTGGGCAGCGGCATTGCTAATTAGGTTGTACAGGACCTGCCGAAGCCTCACGGGATCCACCCAAGCCTCGTGGCCGGGGGACTCGATCCGTAGCTCTACATCGTGGGACTGGAGCAAGGGCTTGAGCTCTCGTCCTACCTCCGCGGCCACCTCTTTCAGGTACACGCACTTCGCCTCCCCCTCCGGCCTACCGGCCTTGGCATATTGAAGCAGGGAGTCCACCATCCGCTGCATCCTCCCCACCGCCTCCCTGATGTTCAGCAAGGATTCCATCTCCGTCTCCCTGTCCCCCTCCTCGGCTGCCCTCTCGGCGGCCAGGGAAAACCCCTCCACTATGGTCAGGGACCCACTCAAATCATGGGCCACGGTGGAGGCAAAAGCCTCCAGTTCCTCTTCCCGGTATTTCCTCTCGGTTATATCGGTGAACACTCCGAAGGCTCCCCTGTAGTTGCCCTCCCTGTCGAAACGGGGCGTGGCCGTGACCCGCAGAACCTTCCGTTGCCCGGCAGCGTCCACTATCTGCAGCTCATAGACGCTCCTGCGCCCGGACCTGCGGATCAGCGTCTGCTCCTGCAGTAAAGCGAAGTTCTCCTCGTCGGTGAACTCTTTTAGGTTCCTGCCCACCAAGTCCCCCTTTTCCACCCCGAAAATCCTGTGCCCCGCGGGGTTGGCGAAGAGGATGTTCTCCTCCTCATCCACCACCGCCACCCCTTCCCCCATGTTCTCGAAGAGCTCCCGGTACCGCTTCTCGCTTTCCCTGAGAGCCCTTTCCATCAGCTTCTTCTCCCTCTCTTCCCGAAGGACGGCAACGTAAGCCCTCTCTTCACCGGCCTCCCAGCATCCAAGGGTGAATTCCACGCCCAACCAGCTCCCGTCCTTGGTCAATACGGCCCCTTCCCTGATGGTGCCGGGATAGATCGCTCCTTCGCTGGGAAGGCGATCACTCCCTCCCGGAAAACTGAAAATCTCGACCACTCGCCTTCCCCAAACCTCCGCCGCCTCGAGGCCGGTGAGGCCCTCGGCCGCCCTGTTCCAGAGGATGATCCGCCCCCGGGCATCCCAACCCACCACCGCGTCCGCCAAGGCATCTGCGAGCTGGACCGCTCTTGACTCCATGCCCCCCAAGCCGGCACGAGATGGGTCAGGAAGCCCGCCAAAGGGCTCCATACGGCTGGTCGCTCCACGGTCTATGACCTCAATTCCTTCCTCCCCGCGGAAACCCTGGATGGGGTTAATCCCTCGTTGAGCATGAGCCAGGAATTTCCCCAGGACCTCACCCCACAAATCACCCTCCGCCGCGGCAAAGGCCTTGTCCCGGTTGTCAATTATCCGCCCTTCGAAGATCGCCATCGGGTGCGCCCCCAGGACGCCCAGAAGGAAAAACGGCGAAAAACCTTCGAGAGGATACTGGCACATGCAGAGGGCGGGCATGTTCTTGAGGTTTTTCTCCAGGAACACCTCGAACTCCAGCAGGGCCATCTCTGCGGTCTCGTTTCCCGAAGCCCATCCCATCTCCACCGCCATGCGGATCCCCGCGAAGCCATCCTCGAGGCCCCCTCTCATCCATCGCAGAATCAAGGAAACGGCCCTCTCCGCGTCCGGTCTCCTTTCGTCACCGAAAACATCCTTGACCGAATGAAATCGTATTCCTCCTCCACCGACTTCCTCACATCCCGGCGACGACCGTTCCTCGGACTTCTGGGGCTGGGCAACGCAGAGGACTTTCTCCCCTCGCCTCACGCCCTCCCGAAAGAAATCGCGCTGGACTTTTCCTTTTTCCTCCTCAGAGCGGTAAATATGGCATATGTGATTTGCGAACGACGAAGCGGGATTCATTTTTTATCTCACAAACACGTCCTCGCCCATTAAGCGAACGGGCGATGAAGAGAACGACGACAAAAGGCAAGCCTTAAGGAGTATTGCTTCGCACCCCTTACTTCACCAGCATGCCCTACCCGGACAGCGGATAGCCGACTGCCACCGGCCTCGCTATCTGATTCTACTATGAACCGGGGATTCCTGGGGAATTAGCCAGGGGATTATAATCAGCACGTCGGAAGGAGAGCCCATGAACTGGTTTCTGGAGTTGGACTACGCCCTCTTCAAGGCCATAAACGGATTGGCCGGGCTTAACGCCCTCTTGGACGCGACCATGAAGGGCCTTTGTAACGACCACTTCGTGCCCTTCACCATGGGCTTTCTCCTCGTCCTCTTCGCCCTCACAGGAAAGGACAGAAGGGAGGATGCGGACAGGATAAAAGGCACGGTGGAGGTTTTTATGACCATCTTGGTGTCCTCTCTCCTACTGCATCTGGTGACCTCCTTCATCCATCGCCCCCGACCTTTCGTCGAACACGAAGTGCGCCTTCTGTTTTATCGGCCCACCGATTGGTCCTTCCCCAGCAACCCCGCCACCGCCACCTTCAGCTTCTATTTCGCCGTTCGTACATATCAGCGCGGTTTCTCCCGCCTTTTTTTGGTTCTTGCCGCCGCCATGTCCATCTCCCGCGTCTTTTGCGGGGTTCACTACCCGGGGGACGTGCTCGCGGGCATCGCCCTTGCCGCTCTCAGCGCCTGGGCGGTGAGAAAGCTTGACTTCCTGGGGAAACCCTTCTATCGGATCCTTGATTACCTGGTCGATCGGGCTCGATCCCGTACCCTGGCAAGGGAATGAGCCATGGAGACCTTTCACGAAGACGTAGCGGGAACGGTGCTCTTCTGTTTCCTGGCCTGCCTTGGGTCGCTGGTGCTGGCAGTGCAGGCCAAAGGATGGCACGGCCTCTGCCCCTATGGGGGGAGGCTGCGCGTGAACCTCAGCCGGGCCTTGGCAGCGGCACTGTTCATCTCGGCTTACGCCCTCTACTTTTCTGATCCCCAACACAGGAACGTCAGGAACATCGAGGGGTTTATGAGCTTGGTGAGCTTGGTCATGGGGGCGCTGCTGGCCTTGGTTTTTCTTGCCCTCTCAGCCAGCATCTCGGAAGAGGTCCGGAGATGGTTGGTGCGAGCCCGATATTCAAAGCTCTCTGGTGGAACCAGCCAAACTGGGCTGAGCAGGCTGGTGGTGGAGGGCGCGGGAGAGATCATGCTCCGGGGATCTTGGTCCGTGGACGCGGAAGGTCTGCTGGTGATCTTGGAACCCGTGCCAGCCGCACGTCGATTAGCTCATGTTCTTGCGTCGTGTCTTCCCTCAAACAAGGATCTGGCCATGATACTGCCTCTCCCTCGCTTTCCCTCCAAAAGAAATGGGGATGGTATTTCCGACGACTTCCGGGAGAAATTCGCTACGCTCATCGACGCCGCCATCGAAAGGGTTGGCGTGGTTCCTCCCAGAAGTCGTCTCCTCATCGTGGGTCATGCCTTCCGCTTCCTCCTCATGTCACCGGATGCCCTGCGTGGACTGTTGGAGAAATGGAGACCCGAGAGGATCGTGCTTCTGGCGCCCCCCCTGGAGAATCCCTCACTGGGCTCATTAGCCGATTCCCTGGTCTCCAACACCCCCAAGGATCTGCTACAGGCCTTTCCCGGCACGGGAGGCCTCCCCATCTCGAGGTTTCGCCGCCTGATCCGTGCGTGGATAATAGCCTTTCTCCTCGTCTTTCCCCCCGCCCTCTTTCTGCCTTGGATCTTCCGAGCGAGGTGGTGGTTCGTCTCCGGTCCTTCCGGCGCTGCGGTAGTCTCGTTCTGGTTGGCTTATCATGTGAGGGATCCCTTCAGAGAGGGGGAGAGCAAGGACTCATCCATGGCGAGAACCATACCGACAGACTCTTTCTTCGAGCATTTAAGATCGGTTCCTTCCTGTCGTTGTATCATGGTAATCGCCGCCGACGATCTGGGGGGATTCCATAGGTCGAGCAATACAGTCCCGAACGAACTCGAGAACATCGAGCTGGTCGAGGAACCGCGACTCCTCAGGGGCAAGATGTCCACCTGGCCATCCCTGCCGGCCAGATTGGAAAGATGGTTATGGGGGTGAGCATGTCAGCGAAAGGAGTCGTCTCACGATCTGAAGCGTCCGGAGGTCGTGAGGCAGACAAGATGTCCAGCTCAGCCTTGCTCCCCAGGGTCATCAAAATTTCGGTGTGGGCGTTCTTCGCCTTCCTCGGTCTCGTGTTCGTCATGAACCTTCTCAAAAGCGCCCCAGCTGGAGAGGAGGGCGCGAATCCCGCGCCCCAGGAGCCCGAAACCAAGGCATCCTTGGTGCCGATCGCTCCAGTCTTAATACAAACCGTCTCGGTCAAACAGGGTTTTCCGAGGATTGCCTGGGAAAGGGAGTTCCAGGGTAAAGCCCATCTGATATGGGGTGACGGTCGCCTTTTCGTCTGTACCCAGCAAGGCGAGGTCATGGCGTTGGACCCACAAGGGGGTACCACACTTTGGGACACATTCCTGGGAGGCTGGATCAGCGCTCCTCCCCTCTTTCAGTTCGGTAACCTCTATGTCGGAAACGCAAATCGCCGGCTCTACGCCCTGGAGGGAAAGAGTGGAAGGGTCCTGTGGTTTTTCACCACCCAGGGCGAGATCATCTCCTCGCCCGTCGCCAGCGGTGGCAAGGTACTGTTCTTCGCCGACAACGATTCCGTTTTCAAGCTCATGAATCGTCTTCACGTGGTGGACGGCAGGACGGGCTCGCCCGGATGGTTCTACGAGACCCCCAACTGGAGCAAATCCCCTCCGGCTCTCGGCGAGTCGCTGGTATACGTTGCCGGTTATGAGAGGAAACTGGTGGCCCTTTCCCTGGAAACGGGCCGAGAGATCTGGTCCTTTCAGGCTGGCAACATCATCACCTCTTCCCCCGTCCTCCTGGGCCACACCTTACTGGTAAGCGCCGTGGACGGCGAGCTTTTGGGGCTTGACGCCCAAACGGGTTCCCTCCGGTGGAGGTCCTCACTGATCGGACCGCTTTGGACGACGGGCTATCCCGCACGTGGGCTCTACCTTTACTACGACCGCGCGGGCTCGCTGGCCGCATTCCGTCCCGATGGAACGGTGGCTTGGACTTTTCATGGGGAAGGACTCCTTTTCCTCCACGCCAAAGATGAGGCGGGCGAGATCCTAGCCTTCGACGATAGGGGCAAAATCCACATCCTCGATCCCAACACCGGAGCGAGGAAGGGCATCATCCACCTTCCCTTCCCCGACCCGGTATCCGCTGAAGCGGAAGGAGGCCTTGTCTTCGTGGCCTCCGCTTCTGGAAGGCTCATCTGCTTTGACGAGGGCATGGTGGACTGGTTGGTGCCATGAACTCGAAATTGAAGGGAATCATCACCGAAAGCAATAGAAGCTCGTCCCTGCGGGCCTCGCTCTCCTCGGAGCCCGCCTATATACTTGCACTGCTTCTCATGTTCTCCTTCTATCTGTTTCTCGCATGTCTTTCCCTCGTGCCCAACGGGACCATCGGGAAGTTATCCCCATTACACGAGGTAGTGACTTCCAATTATTTCCTTCAAGAACTCCTCAAGGCGGCCCTGGTGGGGAAAGCTTCCGTTTTCCAGCTCCAAGCCTCTTTCTACGCAACTTTGTTCTTTCTGTCTCTCGCCTATGGTTGGTCTTTGTTCATAGTCTCGAGGCGCCCGGACAAGGGGCTGATCTCGGTCCTCGCCTTCGCCTTGCCGGTGATGGCCTTGATGGTCATCATACCTCCTTTGGTGAGCAAGGACGTGTTCTCCAACATCTTCTACGCCAGGATAGCGGCATGGCATCAAGAGAACCCCTACGTCCTCAGTCCCCAGAAATTCGTGGACGATCCCCTGATGTCTTATCTTAGCCTCCACTGGAAGAACACCGCCATCGTGTACGGTCCGGTGCACACCCATTTTTCCATACTTCTCACCCGAATCGCAGGCCGCGGCATAATCGCTAACATATATTTTTTCAAAGGGTCTCTGGCCCTTTTCCATCTGCTAAACATCTTTATTTTATGGAAGATATTGGATATAACATCCCCTTGGCGCAAAGGTTTGGGGGTAGCCGTTTACGCCTGGAACCCCATCGCCTTGGCCATCGGCATCGGCGGAGGGCACAACGACCTCATGATGGTCACTTTCGTCCTGCTTTCCGTTTATTTCCTGCTGAAAGGAAGAAAATGGCCGTCTTTTCTGTTTCTCTGCTTATCCATACTGGTGAAGTACATCACCCTGATGCTCATCCCACCTTTTATCTATTGCGCTGCGGCGCAAAAGGACGGCCTGCGATCTAAAGCAAAGGAGATAGCGCTGCTGCTTTCATTCTTTGCCCTCATTTCCCTCATCGCGTTTCTGCCCTTCTGGCGGGGCCTGGATACATTCCGGTCCACCTTGAACAACATCAGGATCAACAACATGGGTAGCGTTGGGGGTATCCTCGCCCTGGGCTTGGAATCCTTTCTCCGCTATGGGCTCCAGCTTCCATCGGGCTTGGCGGCGGCAGCGGGCGCTTGGGTCCCCCGCTTGGTCCTTTTAGGGATTTTCCTTTGTTTCTGGGTCAGGACCACCTTGGGAGCGAAAAGTTGGGGGGGCATCCCCGAGGCCTTCTCCGGGATAATCCTGGTATATCTGCTGACCACCGGCTATTACATGCCTTGGTACTTCCTATGGCTTCTTCCTTTTCTTGCCATGAAACCGCATCGACGAGGGTACCTTTTTGCCCTGGCGGGAGGGACGGCCACTATAATCCTCGGTTGTGACGTGCACCCTTATTGAGGCCGTCATCGGTTTTCGGTCTCGGAAATCGAAGCCAGTCGGCCACCGCCTCGATCTCAGCCTCTACCCGAAACCATGACCCCTTCGATGGCCATGGTAGGTGCTCCCAAAGAACCCTCGAAGGGGAGGAACAGGAGATCCTCTCCCAAGATCACTACCTGCTTCAGGAAATTGAGCGCGTTCCCGGCCAGGGTTATCTCCCGCAGCGGCTCTGCCAATTCTCCTCTTCGGATCCTGTGCCCGGTGGCTCCCAAGGATATCTCGCCCGTGACCGGGTTGGCCCCAGCATGCACTCCGATGAGCTGGTTTATGAAAACCCCCTCTTGCACCTGGCGGATAATGTCCTCTCTGTTTCCTTTCATCGGCAGCAAGTAGATGTTGCTCGCTCCCACTCGAGGCGGCTCGCGAAAAGAAGAACGGCTGGCGTTTCCCGTGCTCTTAGTTCCCGCCCGGGAAGCCGTATACGAGTTATGGAGAAAACTCACGAGAAATCCTTCCTTTATCAGCTCTTTCCTTAAAGAAGGAAAGCCCTCGTCGTCGAAAGGACGGGTCCCAAAGCCTCCCCGCATCAGTCCATCGTCCACCAAGTTCACCAGTTCTCCTGCCACCCGTTCGCCCTCCTTCCCCGCCAGGAAGGAGCGCCCTTTGAGCACCGCTTCCGCATTGAGCGCCGAGGCCAGAAAGCCCACGAACTCCGCAGCGACCATTCTGTCCAGAACCACCACCGTGCGAAAGGACGGATGGCTCTTGGCCCCCAGCAACGAGAGGGCCATTTCGGAGGCCTCACGGGCAACCCTCTCCAAGTCCAAACTCTCAGGTTTGACGTTGGCATCGAAGGCAAAACCGGTCTGGGCCTCTCCTTTGTCCTCGGCAATGGGAAAGACGTAGCAGTGACAATGGCTGGTCTGGTACCAGCTCTTAAATCCCTTGCTGTTGGCGATAAAGACCTCGCTGTCCCCGTCCGCGTAAGCGGCTACCTCCACCTTGGTGATGCGAGAATCGAAGGAGAGGGTCAGCTTTTCCAGCTCCAAGGCCATTTCCACCTTTCGGGAGGCCTCCCACTCCTTGACCTGGGGATGGTAAATGTTCAGTTCGTCTTGGCTCACCTCCTCCGGTTCCGGCATTACGTTGTGTTCATCGGGTTCGCTGTAGCGACTATTGTGTATGGCTTCCTCGGACGCCCGACGAACACCTTGCCAGTCGCACTCGGTGGTGTAGGCATAACCCAGCCTTCCCTCCCTTATAACCCTGATACCTATGCCCATTCCATGGGAATACCGCAGTTCCTCCACCTGTCCTTTGAAGGCCCTCACTTGAAGTCCCCTGCTTTCCTGCATGTAAATCTCTACATCGGCTCGGGAACCCGCCCTGCCCGCAATCTCCTCGCACCACTCCGCCATTCGGTCGAGTACGTTTTCCTCTCTCCTCATTCAGATCACCTCCGCGGTCCCCCCTACCACCAACTCCCTTACCCTCAATGTGGGTTGGCCGGTGGTCACCGGGACCAGCTGACCGTCCTTTCCGCACATCCCAGTGTCGAAGTCCAGGTCGTCGGCTACCGCGTCGATTTCCATGAGGGCCTTCGGTCCGTTGCCTATCAAGGTGGCGCCCCTCACGGGCTCCGCCAATCTGCCATCACGTATCATGTAGCCTTCCGTGACGGAGAAGATGAAATCGCCAGTCACGGGGTTAACCTCCCCTCCACCCAATTTCCTCGCATAGAGGCCGAAAGTGGTGTCCGCTATGATCTCCTCCGCTTTTGTCTTGCCAGCGGCTATGAAGGTATTGCTCATGCGGGGGATGGGCAGATGGCGATAGGACTGCCTTCTACCATTGCCCGTGGCCGGAACGCCGTCCCGCATTGACCTCTTGCGGTCGTTTATATATCCCACCAGGATACCCTGTTCTATGAGAGGAGTACGGGAAGCAGGCACACCCTCGTCGTCGAAACGAAAGGAGCCCCATCGGTTGGGCAGAGTGGCGTCATCGTAGGCAGAAACCAGCTCCGAAGCCACCTTTTGGCCCAGTCTTCCAGCATACACCGAGGCCTTCTTGTGTATGGCGTCAGCCTCCAAGCCGTGCCCGCAAGCCTCGTGGAAAAGGACTCCGCCCGTGGCGTTGGCAATGACCACCGGCATGGGTCCGGCGGGAGCGGGCTTAGCCTCAAGCATCGTGAGGGCTTGCTCCGCCGCTTTTCTGCCTATCCTCTCTGGAGATATCCGCTTGAAAAGTTCATAGCCGCCGAGGATTCCAGGACTTTCCGTGCCCGTCTGGGCTTCACCGTTTTCTCGGGCCACCACCTGCACCACCATGCGTACCCTGGTCCTTTCGTCCTCGGCCACCTCTCCCAGAGAATTGGCCACGAGCACCTTCTGCCTTCCCTCTCCCAGGACAACGACCACTTGTACGACCTTGCTCCCCGCTCCTCTTGCTGCCATGTCAGCCCTGCTTACCAGCTCAAGCTTGTATTCTCTGCTCAACGCCAAGGGCTCTTCTTCCACTGGGTGATACCAAGGAGAAGAGAGCCTGCGGCGGTTTTCCAAGGAAATAACCTCATTCTTTCCTGACTTGGCAGCTGCGGCTGCGGCCCTGGTAGCCTCCAGTAGGGATGGCTTTTCCAGGGAATTGGTGTAGGCGTAGGCCGCAGTCTCCCCCACCAGCACACGGATTCCCGCTCCTCTTTCAGTACCGCTCGTGTTCTCCTGCACCCTCCCTTCCTCCAGGCGCAAGTTGTATACAATCCTCTCTTCCACGAAGACGTCGGCGAAGTCGGCGCCCCGCCTCATTGCCTCTGTTAAGACTTCGAAAAGGATGTCCTCTTCCACCATGAGTTTTCGTCCCCTCCATCTCACAAAATCATCGGCCTTCTTTCGCCGCACCATGATCTCCCATTTTACGCCGAGGTAAGGCGAACACGAAACGGGCTCCGCCCTCCTTTCGGTTCTCCGCCCAAATCCTTCCTCCGTGAGCCATGATCAGTCGCTGACACACGTGCAGTCCCATTCCCACGCCGGGATAGGGCCTCCTGATGGAATAGTCTTCCTGGAAAAAGGGGTCGAAAATGCGGTTCAGCTTTTCCGGATCGATCCCCCTGCCCCGATCCAATACCTCGATGAACACCTCCTCTCCTCGATGCCATCCTTTTATCTCCACCTCGCCCCTCTCATCGGAGAACTTCACGGCGTTGGAGACTAGGTTGGCGATAACCTGTTCCATGCGTCTGGAATCGGCCATGACCGGGGGATAATCTTGGGGGAAACTTACGGAGAACCGAACCCCTGGGTATAAGCTCCCAAAGCGGGCTACCACCTGCTCGGCCAACGCTTTAAGATCTAAATTCTCAGGATATACCCTCAGCGAACCATGGTGCATGGCAGAGAGATCCAGCAAGTCATCCACCATGCGAGACAGGTACTCCGCCCTCTCTAATATGACCCGGATGCACTGCATCTCGTCCTCGACGCTGAGCTCCTCGTAATAATCCTGGATGGTCTGGGCATAACCGCTGATCAAGGCCAGCGGTTGTCTCAACTCATGAGTGATCATGGATATGAAGTTGTTCTTGGTTTCGTCTAGAGACCGCAGCTCTCGGTTGGCTTTTTCCAGGGCCTCCACTTTCTCTTTTAATTCCTGGTATAAAATGGCATTTTCCAAGGACAGGGCTGACTCGAAGGCCATCGCCGAGAGGATATCCGCGGTATGCCCCTTAAACCTAGAGGGTTCGCCGGATATGGCAAAGAGAACCATCCCCAACACTCTTTGCTGGGTACCCAGGGGCAAACAGAATAGTGGCCTGCATCCATCTTCCGCTAACTCAGTCGGCATCAAAACGGTCTGGCCTCTCTCCCAAACCATTGAACGCCAAGGCTCTTCCGAAGGGTTCAAGGTCTTTGGGAGCACGAACGTGCTGTGGTCGGCGGGCCTGCTCGCCATCAACCGAAAGGCCCCTCCATCCCATACATAGCCTCCCACTGCTTGCGATCCGGTGAGATCCTGGACTAAATCCATGGTTCTCGAAAGGACGTGGAAAGGTTCCCGGCTTGACCTGAGCTCAGAGGCCGCGTTTATCACCCACATAAGCTCTTGGGTCCTTTCCTCCACCGCCCTCTCCAAGAAACGGGTTGAGTTCTCCATCTCCTCGGCCATTCGGTTGAATTTATCGGCCAGTGCCTTGAGTTCTGCCGGTCCTCGGAACTTCAGACGTATTCCCCTCTCCCCAGACGCCAACTTTTCCGCTGCTTCCGCCACCGATCGCAAGGGCCTTACCAGCCAGCGATAAAAGAGGAGGGCCAAAGGTACAGAGATGGCGAAAGAGGCCGCCAGGGAAAACGGCACCCTTCTTTTCAGTTTATCGAGGGGCGCCATAACGCTGGACCTCCTCTCTTCCACCACAAGTCCCCACCTCGACTCGGGAATCCCAAAGCGGCAGCCCTATACCATTTCTCCAAATTTGTTGAGGCATATATGGCAAACCCCGATTCTCCCTCGGAAGCCTTTTAATGCCCCCGTACCTTGATGTTCGCCGAGCATATCACCTCCTGAGTCTTGCAGACCGAACTCGTTGTAAGCGACCGACCTTCGCCTTTCGTCCACCAGGTAAGCTTCCCCGAATCAGCCTCCTTTCTGTCGGAAAGCTCGTGGCCCTCGATAACCCACTTTTAGTTCCAAATCGGCTCCGAGATAGGCGAGTTCGGTCTCCTCCCGCGTCCCGGTGTGGTTAGTGCGTCACCCATAACGACGGCGAACCGCCTTCTTCGAGGCCCAAGTCTCTCGTAGTTTCGAGTCGAGGTGGGCAGGAAAGATCGATGCCGTCATCCTCGAAAAATTGGTCGGAACTGGCCACAAGGTTCCTTCCCTATCGTACAGGTTCAGCCTTCTAAACTCGGGAAAGTTGCGATGAAAGTCCGCGAGAAAGCGGTTGAGCTGAGCGCGGTTATGCGCACCTAGACGCCTCATTCCCTCATCTGATGTGGCAAGATCTGAATTGCGAGTTATCCATGACAACCATCCGTGGAGGAAGACATACTTTGCCGAGTCGGAGTCGTTCCACAGGGATTCCTTGACCTTGTCAAGGCAGGTCTTGTTGGCCTCCCCATGGCAAATGAGGAAGGCCGACGCCCCGATAGTCATCCCGGCAAGGAAAAAAGAAAAGGACAAGAAAACAATCGGGCGAAGAAAACGGCGCACCCCCTCGCAGCCCCTAAGCCAAATTTCTTGTCGCATGACACCGGATTCTAAGCCATGTGGTCACCCGGTCGAAAATTTCTGCCTAACGCCTCGCCCCGTGGCGCAAGTGGCCATGGAGTTTTCACAGGGGCCCCCGGCCAAAAACCGTTACGCGTTCCGCTCTTGCTCAACTACGAGCCAGCTTCCTTCCCAGCTCCTCCAGGCGAGCCACATCCTCCTCGCTGGGACTGCGTCCCTTCCACAGGGAGAGAGGAGCGCCGGCTTTCACCGCCACGCCCTTGCGCCGGAAACCTCTGCGCCACCCGCCTGTGCGGCCCTTTTCATTCCACGCTCTTCCCGGCACGGCCCGGCTTCTCCAGTGGGCACACCGTCCTGTTTGCCGCTTCTCCGGGGACTCAGAGACGAGCCAGCTTCCTTCCCAACTCCTCCAGGCGAGCCACATCCTCCTCGCTGGGACTGCGTCCCTTCCACAGGGAGAGAGGAGCGCCGGCTTTCACCGCCACGCCCTTGAGCACCTTCTTGGCCTTGCGCTTGCGAAGCAGCCTCCGCATCCGGCGCAGAGTAGCCTTTCCCCTCATGCCGGCATAGGCCGTAAAGGGCGCCGCCGCCTTTCCCTTGAGGGCTTTCTTGTCCAAGCCTTTCAAAAATCTCTTCACCGGCCTTGCTGGCCTTGCCGCCCATGTGGGAGCACCCACGGCGATGATGTGATAGGACTCAAGATCGGAGGGATCTACCTGATCCACTGTCTTTATGTCCACCTCCACCCGGGATTCCCTCAGGCCCCTGGCCACCGCCTCTGCGGCCTCTAAAGTGTGGCCCGTCTTGGTGTAATAGACCACAAGCGCCCTTTTCTTCTTTCCGAACATCTCCCACCTCCTTCTCCGGCAACGGTTTACCCACTTAAACGGCGAGCCATCACCACCCTTTTACCTCCAATCGACTGCAGCCATCTCCTCGCCGACTCACCGGAACCCATGGACGGAGATAATTATACCCGAAGGGTTTTCCCGCTACCCTGTAGTGGGCAGCCGGAATGCGAACACGGCGCCTCTTTCCTCGCCGTCCTCCACCCACACCTTTCCCCCGTGCGCCTCCACGAAAGTGCGGACTATGTATAGGCCCAACCCTAGGCCCCTTTCCATCCCTTCGCCTTTTCTCTGCGTGAACTTCTCGAACAGCCTTTCCCGATCTTCGGGAGGAACCCCAGGACCCCGATCTGCCACCCTTACCACGATGGATCCGTCTTCCCGGGTCACGGAGATCTTGACTCTCTCCCCCTCCGGGCTGTATCGAAAAGCGTTGTCCAAGAGATTTATGAATACTTGCTTTATCTTGTCCCAGTCTAGCTCAAGCACCATCTCCTCCACAGGGAGCTCCAACTCCAAAGGGCGGGCCCCGGGCGCCATGGTCATCTCCCTGGCTACCTCCCTAACGAAAGCCACCATCTCCCTTCTGGTGCGATGCAGAAAAAGCCTTTCCGATTCTACCCTGCTCATGTCCAAAATGTTCTCCACCATCCGATTCAGCCTATTACACTCGGCCAAGATATGGTCCACACATTCCAGCTTCCTTTCCTCTTTCATCTTCCCCCAATGATCTTTCAGGGCAGCGGCGTAGCTGAATATCACCGTGAGTGGGGATCTTAACTCGTGCCCCACTATCCCCACCACTTCCGTTTTAAAATTGTCCAGTTCCCTAAGTCTCCGGTTGGCCTCCTCGAGCCTTCGATTTCTCTCTTCCAATTCCCTTTCCATCTTCCTGGACTCGGTTACGTCCCTGGCTATCACCAAGGCTGAGACCCCTTGTTGGAACAGCCTCGTGGCCGAGATCTGCAGAAAAACCGGCTTGCCGTCGGGTCTTATCAATTTGATCTCGAAAAACCTGATCTTTTCGCCCATGAAACCCCGGGCCAAGGCCTCGGCCGCCCTCATCCTCTCCTCAGGAGGGAGGAAGCGGAGATAGCCCTTGCCCAACATCTCGCGGACTGGAAAGCCCAACAATTCTTCCGCATCGGTTTTAACCGCCAGGATGTTGCCTTCCTGGTCCATGGTGAAGACGATGTCGAAGCTGTTGTCCAGAAGTTTTCTAAACCTTGTCTCTGCCTCCTCGAGCATCTTCTCCTTTAGCCCTAGCTCTTGGATGATGCGGATATGCTCCTTCTCCGCCTCCAGATGCCCCCTAAGTAAAAGGTCGTAGAAGAGAAAGGCCTGGAAGGCCAACATCCCGTAGGTGTGTAGCCGCAGATCCGTGAAAGGACGGAGATAATCCACCAAGTAAGCCAATAGGCTGGCCACGAAGATCAGGCTTCCCAGCAATGCGAGGGCGACTCCTTTACCAGGGCCTTCCCGGTAATAGGACACCAATCCCGCCGTCATGATGGCTACCAGGAGGAAAAAGTAGAGCGAGTAGACGGCTTTCCAGAAGAACGAGTCGTGCATCAAGCCCGCGGCGGAAGCGGGAAGGAGAACGCCGAGGAACATCAACGGCCACACGGAAAGCAAACGGAAGTCTCTCCGGGTCTTTTCCGCAGTGAAGAACAGTACGAAGACATAGGCAGAGGAAAGAGCCAGCAGGCCCGTAAACCAACCCATGGAATCAACCCACTTTTCCCCCGACAAAGTGGGATAGGCGAAGTCGAAGGCTTTCCAAATGGCCGTCGTTAAACAGAACAGGGAAAAGAGGTACGTAGACTTGGATCTTTGCCTCAAGACCAGCGAGGAGAAGGCCAGTGTCGCGGACCCGAATATGGCCAAGATCTCCAAGATGTTGTGGGCATTCAGCGGGACATGCAAACCCGTTTTACCTCCCTCATCCGCAATCCAGGGGGCAAGCCCTGTTCGACAGTACCCAATTGCTCGGATGCAATTGTTACCCCTTCGCGGCCACGCCTCCCCATTACGCCTCACGGATTGCAGACGCCTTGACTGTCCCTAACGCCATATTGATTTTACTATTTAGCCGGAATGGCTCTCCATCCCGTCGGTGCCGCCTTCGGGAGCCGCCGCCCAAAAACCTCGTTCGCTGATCAAGCTCTTTCTGCGTGGAGCCAAGACGGAACCTTCTTACATTCATCAATGCATGGGTTAAAATGTTCACAGAACCCCCTACCTAAGAGGAGGTATGCCTTGCCCAGACCCCATAAACCAAAGTTGATTAGCGGTTTGCCCCGCGCCGTTTTCTTCAAGCCGATGGGCGTGCCCTTTCACCAGATCGAGGAAACGGTGCTCCGCGTGGAAGAGCTGGAAGCGCTCAAGCTGGTGGACATGGAGGGCCTTTACCAGGAGCAGGCCGCTTCTCGGATGGGAGTTTCCCGCCAGACCCTGCAACGCTTGCTGGATGAAGCGAGGAGGAAGGTTGCGGAAGCCCTGATAAAAGGGAAAGCCCTGAGGATCGAGGGTGGGAGTTACATCCTTGAGGAGGAAAAAGGAAGGTATCGATGCGGCCGCTGTGGCGGGCAAGTATTGCCGCCTTCCGCCAGAAAAGGCGAAGGTTTGTCCTGTCCTGCCTGCGACCGCCCAGCCAAGGTCAAACCTCCCGCCTGGAGATAGCACCTTTCAAAACCGTCCCTCTTATGGAATCAAGCCACCCAGCCCACGATCAATGAATGTCCCGCGCTCCTCACCAAAGCATCCACCCCGTCCTTCCTCCCGATATTCCACACTTAAGTCAGTGTCCGATTCCTCTTTCCAATTCCCCAAAAATCTCGGTTAACGACGCGCGGTGCTGTATCGTTTCAGTAGGCGCTTTCCGGGTTGAAAAGAGTCGAGAGACCACCCTATCATCCTGACAAAACAAGCAAAGTTAACAGGAAGAAAGGGGTGATCTCTCTTGCTGAACGAAATCATA
>JACVJK010000034.1 GCA_015711955.1 Actinomycetota bacterium
CCTAATTCCGTCATCCCAAACGAGTTAGACCTGTTCCAGCTAGTTTTCCTTTTGACCGCCGCAGTCGTTCCCACTCTTATCCTTAACGACCATTGCACGCCTCTAGTCACCTTATGCCTGCTCCCTTATGGATCCGTTCACTCCACAGGAAGGCCCCTTAATAAACGATTCCTGGCGCTCAAGTCCTCCTAAACGGCCGAGACCTTCTCCATCCCTGCCGCCCTCACCTTCTCCAGCAGGAATCCTTTCTTCTCCATCATGTATAAATCGTCAGTGACGCCCTCGCACAGGATGTCCTCTCGATCCTTCCTTCTTGCCTCCACCTCGAAGACCACCGGTTCACCACCGAAGGGTATCCAGGTCCTTCTTATGGAATCGTCAACCAAATGAATGGGAGCTTCTTCAGAGGAGATGTAGAGGAAATCTCTTCCTTCGCCCACCACCAGGGGACGCAGCCTGATGCGGTCGGTAAGACCTATCATCATCTCGCTGTTGGCGATGACCACACTGAAGGGCCCGTTCAACAGCAGCGAGGAATAGGTCTGCCGAAGAGCGGTTACAAGCTCCCTTTCTTCGGCGTCCTCCATCATGTCGATCTCCTCCCACAAGGGCGGGGCGAAGACCAGGGCCATCTCCTCAACCCCCAGGCCGTGTCTTCGGAGCAGAAGGTCCACGGCGTAGGCCACCACCTCGGTGTCGGTGTGCAGGGTGCACTGGTAGCCATACATTTCCAGGAAACGACGGTTGGTTCCGTAGGAGGAGATCTCCCCGTTGTGCACCACCGACCAGTTAAGGATGTTGAAGGGGTGGGCTCCCCCCCACCAACCCTGGGTGTTGGTGGGAAACCTGCCGTGCCCGGTCCACAGGTAAGCTCCGTATTCTTCCAGGCGGTAAAACCTTCCTATGTCCTCCGGATAGCCCAGGCCCTTGAAGACGCCCATGTCTTTACCGCTGGAGAACACGAAAGCCCCCTCCACGCACCGGTTTATCTCCATGACGGTGCGGACCACCACCTCTTCCTCATCCTCACCGCAGGTTTGATCAAATTCAGAAGCCACGAAATATCTCCATAAGATGGGAGGGTCGACCACCCCCGGGCAGCTCCGGGTGGGAATGGGCTCCGCGTGGGCCAGCTCGAACCGACCTCTCAATAAGGCCTCTGTTTCCTCCTTGGCCGTTCCGTCCTCGAACATGATGTGGAAACAGTAGAGGTCGGCGAAGTCTGGGTATATCCCGTAGGCCGCGAAGCCGCCTCCCAGACCGTTGCTGCGGTCCTTCATGTTGGCCATAGCCCTTATGATCCTCTCCCCGTCCACCTTCTCCCCCGATGGACACACCATCCCGAATATGGAGCAGGCGGCGAAATCCTTTTCGTCGTATAGCCGGACTGACCTGAACATCCTCTTAAGCCTCCCTTCAAATCCGCTCTTTCCGGAAACCCAGGACCTGTTTCCCCCTCAATAACTCGGCCTCAAACCTCCTCTTTCTCAAGGAGCGGGACATGTGAGCATAACCGAAATCGGCCTCCGTAAGAGAGCGCGCAAAACCCCTGACGCTCACTCCCTCCCTGATCAGGGAGGTGAATATGCCCGCTCCCTCCACGGCTCCTACCACCATCATCCCCACCAAACGGTCACCATCCAGCACCAGCCTCCTATAAGACCCGTCTTCGTAATGACGGGAAAGGACTCGGTAACGGCCATCCGGGGGGTTTACCAGTCCTGCCGACAGCACCGGAAGGCCGAAGAACTCCACCGAGTTCATGGGGATCCCCCCGGGATAGGAGCAAACCCTCCCAGCCATGTTGAGTCCGGCGAACCTCCCCTGGAGAGCGGCTATGGGCCAGAGGGCGTTAACCTGAGGCCCTCCTATTACCTTGTCCAAGGCAGCCGACACGTCTCCTGCGGCGAAGACGTCCGGGACAGCGGTGCGCTGGTGAAGGTCTACCCTCACCGCTCCCCCGAGGCAAGGGATCCCAGCCTCCACCGCTAGCTCACTCCTGGGCTTCACCCCTGCCGCCACCACCAACAGGTCGAATTCCACCTCACTGCCATCTTCCAGGACCGCCACCCCTCCGGTCCCCGAGTCCTGCCTCACCTGGACCACGGTGCATCCTGTTATCAAGTCCAGACCTTCCGCACGACATCTCTCGGCCACCATGGAGGAGGCCACGGGGTCCAGGGCCGCGGGGAGTATCCTCTCCGCCTTTTCCACCACCACTACCCTGCCGCCCCTGGCGTGCAGAGCCTCCGCCGCCTTCATACCTATGAGTCCAGCGCCCATGACCAAGGCCCTGAAAGGACCCCGGGCCACGCGCATCAGCTTTTTCGCGTCATCCCAATTGGTGAAGGTGAAATATTTGGTCGACGAGAGGCCTTCCACAGACGGGATGAAAGGCTCAAAACCTGTGGACAGGAGCAACCTGTCCCAATAGACGATACGGCCCGAGGAGAGCTTCAGCGCCTTCTTCGCCGGGTCCACGGATATGACCTTTCCGCCGGGGAAGAAATCTATCTCGAGAAAACGGTAGAAGTCTGGCCTCCGCAGGTACATGCCCGCGGCCCCGATCTTTCCCGCCAACAGATATGAGATGAGGGGACGACTGTAGCAACGGTATCTCTCCTCGCTGAAGACGGCCACGCTGCCATTGGGGTCCACCTCTCGGATGGCCTCGCAGGCGTGGATGGCAGCAGCCGAATTACCTATTATGGCGTACCGGTAATGGCCCAAGGGATCTCACTCCTTCTCTTTTCCTTTCCTTCCCGGCCTGAAACTTTTTGAGACCTCATCGATCGCGTTCCTTCGCTTATCTGTTTTTGGCTCTTGCGCCGTGCATAAAAGCGTTTTCGCCAAAGCCTCACCTGCGCCTTTCAAAGGATCCGAGGGCTCACAAAGCCATGACTCTCATAGGAAAATGATCTGGTCAAATTTTGCAAATCACCCATCTCCTTCCAGATCCACCACGACCAGGGCCCCGTTGGGACAATGCTCCACGCAAGCCGGTACGGCAAGGTCGGGACAAAGATCGCATTTGGACACTACCCCGCTACCGTCCTCGCTCCGGCGGACCGCGCCGTAGGGGCAGACGAGTATACAGGTCCAGCATCCCACGCACCGCGAGGGGTCATGGGTCACCCTCCCGCTTTCTCTTTCCCGCCCCATGGCCCCCGCAAGACATGCGAGCACGCATGGGGCTTCCTGGCAGTGGCGGCACTGCACGGCGAAGGACACTGGTCCTCTGCTGCTCACCCGCACCCTCCCGTTTTTCAAAAGGCCGTTCCTGTAGGCCAAGACGAGGTCGATCTCCTGTGTATGGCTGAAAGAGCAGTAAACCTCGCACAGCCTGCAGTCGGTGCAGTATTCCTCGCGGGGGATGATCCTCTTCACGCCGTCTCCTTTCTCCGCAGCCGGTGCTAAACTTCTGTTGATGGTCTCTACGGCTCATCATGTCGGTAATAGGTTACCTATTACCGATTATACACAAAAATATTCTTTTTAACAACCCTTTAATAGGAGAATCTTTGCCGAGGGAAGGAGGGCAAATGCTGGAAAGGAAGACCTTAGCCATCCTCGAGGTGATAGGCGAGGCAGGAAAACCCCTGGGGGCTCGGGTCATCTCCCAAGAACTGGCCCGAAAAGGCATAGACCTCAACGAGAGGACTATACGCTACCATCTTCTGCACCTCGACGAAAGGGGTTACACCAAGTTGGTGGGACGGAGCGGCAGGGTCCTAACCGAAAAGGGTCGCCGCGAGCTGGAGGGGGCCATGGCGGTGGAGAGGTTGGGTTTCGTAAACGCCCGCATCGACGAATTGGCGTGGAAGGCGGATTTCGACCTTTCCGGGCGACGCGGCAAGGTGGTGGTCAACCTGACCTTCTTCCCCAAAGCCCAAGAATATCGCGCAATGGAAGCCATGGAGCCGGTCTTCAGGTCAGGCCTATGCCTTTCCGACCTGGTTATCAGGGCCGTGGAGGGGGAAAGGATCGACGGGATGGAGGTGCCAGCGGGAATGGTGGGCTGGGGGACCGTGTGCAGCGTGACCCTCAACGCCATCTTCCTACGTCACGGGATACCGGTGGAATCCAGCTTCGGTGGGCTTCTGGAGATCCAAGGAGGAAAGCCTCGCCGTTTCGTGGAGATCATAAGCTACTCCGGGTCCACTCTCGACCCCATCGAGATCTTCATAAAAGGGAAGATGACCAGCGTCCACTCGGCCTCCGTTACGGGTGAAGGGAGGGTGTGCGCGTCTTTCCGACAAATACCCGCCTCGGCTCACGACAAGGCGGCGGAGCTTTTGGAAAACATGAAATCGGCGGGCATGGGGGGCATGGTGGTGCTGGGCAAGCCCGGACAGCCGTGCCTGGAGATCCCATGTTCCAGGGATCGGGTAGGTATAGTGGTGGTGGGAGGCTTGAACGCGCCGGCGGCGGCGGAGGAGTTGGGGGTGGACACCTACTCCAAGGCCATGGCCACTTTGGTTGATTACTCCCGCCTGGTCCCCTTCTCCAGATTCAAAAGACTCGGATAACCCCCAAGGGGATCAGGTCTTGTTTTTTGCATACTGGAGTATGTGCAGCGTGAGTTACAATTTCCATGCTGTCCTGCCTTGATGGATCCTCAAAGGTGCCCAGGCGAGAAAAGTCTGCTGTAACCGGGCAGGCGAAAAATCGATTTGGGCCGACTAAACCATGGGGTAGAACCCGACCTTAGGCCTCTGCTCGATTTTGCCAAGATATTCCTCCCATTGGGAAGCGAGCGGTGACGGTAAAAGGAAACCCTCCAGAGGTACAACGACTGGGAAAGGTCGTGAACTCCATCACCACCTGCATCGCTTGACAGGGATAGGAAAACTCCCAATAGAGCAACAGCCCTTCGATGCCTCACTGAACAAATTGTGAACAAAATGATGTATTTAATGAAGCTTTCCTGCCTGCCAGATCGGCACATCCGCGTCCAAACTACTTCGCCCATCGAAAGGATTTCATGTATAGGTGGAGCGTTTGCAGGCGGATGACATCTTCACTCTGTCTGCCGCCCCCAAGACAGCGAGAACAGGTCGGTGGAAGCCAAGGCGTTGGCGTCATCTTGATCTTTCCCAACGATTTCTTGGCCTCATCCATCGCAGAACAGCTCGGTGGAAGCCAAGGCGTTGGCGTCATCGGCGAAGAACGAGCGTTTTTGGCGAAAATACGGATTGAAACGTGCAAGGGGACCTGCTCCAGGGCAATAGTCTTTCGGAATCGAGTTGAATTGGTCACCTCGCCCCTGACCTGACAGCGAGCGCCAGCCATCAAGGCATCGGGGGACGTCACGGCCGACGCACTCACCAATGCACTATCTCGCCCTGGCAGGATAAAGCCAAATAGGCAGGAACATCAGTTTTTTCACCAGGGAGGTGATATCTCGGCGGAAGTCACGAAATTGGTTATCGGCGTCAGGACACGTCGAACAAAGAGAAAAACTTTCCTGCTGGGAACGGAATCCTTAAGGCGGCAAGACTGGACACCGGCGTGGGTTCCGGGTTGATCTCCACTATGCGTGCGTCGGACTCGGCGGCAATCCGGGGAAGAAGGGCCGCCGGATAAACCAAACTGGAGGTGCCTATCACCATGAACAGGTCAGCTTCCGTTGCCAATCGCAAGGCTCGATCCCACTCTTCTTGCGGCAATCCCTCCCCGAACAAAACCACGTCGGGCCTTCTTCTGCCCCCGCATGCCCGACAACTGCCGCCGAAGTCGAAAAACAAGCGCAGGAGGGATCTCCGGGATTGTGGGGCTTCATTGAGTTTTTTCGCCGTTTCCAGAAGCCTTTCCCGGGCGAGCTTTTCCCTATCACCGCAGCGCACACACCTCACTCGGAAGGCGTTTCCGTGGAGCTCATAAACGTTAACGCTACCCGCAGTGGAATGCAGGTCGTCCACATTTTGGGTAATCACGGCCTTTATGAACCCTTCCTCCTCCCATTGGGCGATCACCCGATGACAGGGGTTGGGTTTCGCCCGCAAGAGAGAGTCAAGTATGTCAGAGAAAAAAGCCGCCATCCAGGACGGTCTTACCAGGAAGAGCAGCATCAACCCGGCTGGGTTGGCGTAAAGACTGGGAGGGTATCGGTCCCAAAGACCGCCTTTGCCCCGGAAGGTGGGGATGCCGCTTTCTTCCGACACCCCGGCACCGGTGAAAGCCACTGCCCGGGAGGAGGACTGCAGGAGCCCTTTCAGCCTCTCCACATAAAATGCGGGGTCGCGCGGCGTGGAATCCATACTTTCTCCTCCGCCAAACCCGGTCCTATCAAGATCTGACATACCGGGGTTTGCAAAAAACAAGACCTGACCCCAGGTTGATTCCGGGAGTGGTGTGGAGGGTGCCGTCGACCTCCACCAGCACCGCCTCAAGGCCTTTGTTCTCTTCCAACCACTTCAGGGACTCTTTCAGGCCCATTATGAAAAGGGCGGTGGAATAGGCGTCGGAGCGGACACCGTCGGGGGCGCCCAGCACCGTCACCGAGGCCATACCCGCAGCAGGATAACCCGTCCTCGGGTCCAGGATATGGTGGTACCTATTACCCTCGTATTCGAAATAGCGCTGGTAGTCGCCCGAGGTGCTCACGATAGCGTCAGAGGAGAAGCTCAAAACCCCCAGGAAACCTTCCCCCCTGGGATTCTGCACCGCCACTCTCCACTCGGGACCGCCCGCTGCCCTCGGCTTTTCCCCTACCACGGCCGAGGAGCTCACCATGTTGACCACGAAACTGTTTATCCCTTTCTCCTTGAGAGCCTCTACCGCCCTGTCCAGAGCATATCCCTTAGCCAAGCCACCCAAATCCAAAGACATACCATCCACCTTGAACTTGACCTTCCTTGCCGAGGAGTCCAAGACTAGCTTGTCCATGCCCACCAAGGGCAACACCTTTTCGACCTCCTCCCTGGTGGGGGGAGGGCCTCCTCTCTCCGCCCTGCCCCTAACGTCCCACAGGTCCACCAGAGGCCCCACGGTTATGTCGAAGGCCCCATGCGTGGACCGGTATACCTCCCCGGCCACCTCGATCATGGTCCAGAGCTCCTCGGACACGGTCACCTCTTCCGTCGAAGCCCTTCGGTTCACCTCGTAGAGCTCGCTGTCCTCACGGTACCGGTCCGCCACTGCCTGAACCTTTTCGATGGCCCTGAAGGCCTCCTCCACCGCCCTTTCCACTTTCCTTCGATCCTTCCCATAAGCGGTGATGGTGATGTAGTCGTCCAGAAGGTACCGCTCCATCACCAGAGGTTCCCGGGAATAACCGGGGTCGAGCCACCGGACGAGAAAGACGACCAGCGGTATCAAGATCGAGACCGCCAATATCAGCAACAGGGTGTCCCTGCGGTTCCGTCTAGCCCTTTCCTCCCATCCATGCTCACTTTGGTTCGCCATCGCTTCCTCCACTCAGATGCTCACCGGGCCTTGCTCCTTCCCGGCAGTAGTATATCCTCGATCCCCCTTCGCCGCCGCTGTACCACGGCGGTCGGCCTAAAGCCGAGCGGCCGCGAGGGCTCCAACAGCACCTTATCCTTTGCTGGAAAACGCATATCAGCAAAAACGCCCTTCGGTCCTCAGTGCTTCATCCGGGGAGAAAAGGCCAGTGGTTGGTTGGACAGAAAACCTTTGGCATAAAACCCAAGTCTTTGAAGGCCCATGGGCCGAATCGGGGACCTTCCATTCAGCACGCGGACGCATTGGCATTTGTCCAGCATCAGAGAATGAAGGCGAACGACTTCGGTACTACTAGGGGAACAAGCCTGATAGGTAAGTAACACCAGTCCGGCGAAGGACGAAGGGGCAAGCACAAGGCATCAAAAAAATGTCCGCAAAAAGCGAGCGTTCATGGTACTCGCGTCGAAGCGACCCGAGGTCGAAAGGTGAAGGGCTTCTGCGAAATGACATCTCCACCCAAATTCCGGCCCTTCGGCCTAAAAGACCTCGCTCACTTTCTTGCCACAGAGGACTACCAGCTCACCACTGACCTTCTTCATGCCACCAACAAAATCAACCGGAGCAAGCATTTCCTTTTGGGGAAGCAGGGTCCTCATCCTTCCCCGTCCAACTCCATTTTTCGCCTCCGAGCACCCCTCATCCCCAAGGCCGCCATGAGGATGCTTCCCTCGTAGAGGATGAACATGGGGACAGCCACCAACATCATGGTTATGGGATTCCAATCCGGCGTGAGAAGGGCGGCAATGACGAGGATTATGATGACTGCCCACCTCCAACTCTTGTGCAGCCTCTGGGGCGTGACTATGCCCAACCTCACCACCAACCACACTAGAAGTGGCGTCTCGAAGGTCAGGCCCACCGCCACCATTAGAAGGGCCACCAGGCCCACGTAGTCTCCGGCCATGAGCACCGGACTTATCCTGCCCGATGCCTGTCCCACCAGCCAGTTGAGCCCCACCGGGAGGATGTAAAGGTAACAGAAGGCCACCCCTAAAACGAAGAAGAATATGATGAAAGAAAGGGCTGAATACATGACCCTTTTTTCCTGTTTGCGCAGGGCTGGCGCGATGTAAGCCAGGACCTCGTATAGTATCACCGGTAAGGCGATAACCAGACCGGCATATAGGGCTATCTTGAAGCGCACCATGAATGGTTCCAAGATGGTCGAGTAGTAAAGGTCCAGCGGGATTTCGGCCTTTTTAGCCGGTTCCTTCAAGAAGTCCAGGATCTCCCAGGAAAAAACGTAACCCACGCCGATCGCCACCACGAGGGCCAAGAAGGAGACTATTATCCTCCTTCTCAGCTCCTCCAAGTGCTCGATGACGGTCATGCGAGGCTCGGACAAAAACCGACCTCCTTAAGTCCGTTGGGTTGATCTCACGGAGATTGAAAAGCAGGATATAAACCGGTGGGGCTACTATTCCTCTTTCTTCTCCCCTTCACCCGTGTCTTCCAGGCCTTCCTGCAGGGCCTTAGCCATTTCCTGGCTGGAGGCGCGGAACTCGCGAATGGCCTTGCCCAAGGACCTTCCTATCTTGGGCAGCTGCGTCGGCCCGAAGATGATGAGGGCGATGAGAAGTATTATGCCCAGCTCCGGAAGCCCGAAGCTTTGAAACAGCCCGGCCATACCTATCCCTCCTCCTTCTTCACGGGCAGGTCGACCAGTTTGGCCCGCCCACAAGCAAATTGTATATTAGTCCCTGTAAACAGGGTAGTCAAACCAGAAAGCAAAGCAACTGACGGACAACGCGCGGAAAATGGTAGGCGACACAGCAAGTTCTCTTCTTTGTGCTTCGGAGTGATTGGGCAGGGAAGCAGCCATAATGACAGTTCCTTCGAGCATCAAGAAGCCCTTGATCACCTGGCGTACCCATGAACTTGAGGTTATCGAGATGGGCCAAAAAAGGAAAGGGTGCCGGAAGCTAAAGGGCCCGAGCTTTGCGATTTGGGCAATGGTGGCAGTCATCCTGAGCACGGTTTCCTGCACGGGAAGCTCGGTGGAGATGGCCATCAGGCAAGCTGCAGCCAACACGGTGAGGTCTTTCCTCGAATCCTGCGAAGAGGGCAGATTCGAGGAGCTCAGAGGATACTTCAGCGATTCTTATCTGGAAGGGAATCAAGTGCCCGATCCAATCCAGGAATGGGATTTGGAGGCTGTCCTCGGCAAACTGTCGTCCTTCGCCTTTAAGCAGGAGGACATGCGTTTTGAGGACAAGAAGGCCGTGGTTCCCGTGCGATTGACGATGGAGGGCGACGAGGAGGGAAGGGAAGAGTTCTTGTCCCTGGAATGGGACGGTTCACGATGGCTTATCACCTCCTTCACCGCCATGGACTGGAGGCGAAGGCCGGTCACGAAAGAGAGGGCCATTGCCTTGGCCGAAGCCCAGACGCTTCTCCGAACCTTCCTTTCCGACTGCGTTGACCACCGCACCGATAAGGTTTTTGCCGCCCTCAGCCGCTCTTTCCGGGAGAGGTATCGTTTGGAAAGGCCGTGGACTCGCCAAGAGTTCTCAGGTATTTTCGGCACCGCCAGGTCCTACCGCTACGATCCTGCAAAAATGGAGTACATGGGTGCCACAGTGGAGGTTGACGTGACCATCGAGTTCGGAAGCCCCGGCAACCGGGAGGAACAGACCTCCCGGGTTCGCTTAGTGAGGGAAGAGGGGGGCTGGAGGGTGGATTCCTTTCCTTTTTTCCTCCTTTGAGAAACCACTGGCGAACATGGCCAAATACCAATCGACGAAATCCATAACGGGATATCCCGCAAAACGACCCACTCAAGCCTTGCAACCGTTAACTGGTAAGCGTGAACCTAAGGAGTGCTTAACCTAACCAAGAAAGGAAAGTGGACACAAAATCGCCAGAGGGGATCCAGTGATCCGATCCCCACTGGAACACTCGGTGGGGGCATCTGTGATGATTGACTTATCCCCCATCATTTTTCCACTGTGGATCAACCACTGTCATTAAATAAGTCTAATTCGAAGGCGTGTAAATCAGATCCCGAGGGAAGCGTCGCGCGGCCGCAAAAGCACGGTTCGTACGTCACCTCGTAAAAGAGGCTTTCTTCCCACGAGGACAAAACCCAACACTATCGTAACCCTCACCCCCGTCACCAACCGCCCTTGGTGCTAATCGGCTCCTCCACAATCACCTGCGGTGCAGCGATAGCCTCGAGGTCGAGGTAGCAACGGGATGTGGCGAAAACCTCCCCCGAGGAAGCGGGGATCAGAAGGGATCTTATACCCTTTGCCACCTTGACCTCTACCCACTGAAAACGCCCGTCCCCTCCCACTCTCACCTCCGCCAATCGGCAACCATGGCGTTCCGCGTACTCCCTGGCCGCCCGTCCCGGATCGTTCCCCACGCCGAACAAGGGGGTGAGCTCTAAACCAGCAGCCTTGGCCGCTGCGTCCGCGGCGGACCTGGCCTTTTCCCTTGCCATGTAGACATTTGCGACATCGAAGAGCAACAGTCCCGTGAGAAGCGTCAGGGCAAAGAAGGCAGATACCACAACGCTCACACCTCCTTCTTGACGCAAAATCATCGAGCTTTGCGAGTGGGAAAACCGTGATAGCCTTCGATCGATCTCCACCGCCACCGCAGCACCCCCTTGACCACGATTCTCCGAATCTCCATAGACCTGAAAATTGACGGACAACGAAGGATGTATGAGGAAGCGTCGGCGATATCGGATCCAGTCCAAGTTGGCGGCCAAGGCCTTCGGCGACGAGCTGCTCGCTGGAATCAGTCTACCGTCACCGCTGGTCAATGGTGGTTCGCTTTCTGCTCGTGGTCGTCTAAATCGGGTCGGCACCTCACCTCCCATCTTCCTCAGAGAGGGATTGCTGATGGATGACCTGCACCGCCTTTTCGTAAGCGCGTGGTTATAACCAATTACCGCCCGGCACGGCTCACCATGAGCATATCCTGAAGCCGATCGCCCGATGCCCCGTCTGGCGAGACTTAGATCTAAAACTCCAATACCCCCATCAAGGACATAATTTTCATCCCGAGTATGCGGAAGAGGTGCCTTTGTTCAGAGGGTGTCAACCGGACCCCCGCTCAAGATCTTCGGTCGTTCTCTATGCGCATCTCTGAACGATCCCTGACCACTACTTCCGGTAAGAGGTTTTTCACCAAGGGGAAGATCATCGGCGCGGCGTACTCCACCTCTACCCTCACCCAGCTTCCCCGCTTTCTCGCCTCCTCTTCCACCTTCACCGAAACCCTCGATCTATCGAGGCCCACGGCGGCTCGACGGGCAGCTTCTTCCACCTCTTTCCTGTTGCTAGTCTCCACCCCTTTCCTCGCACCTTCCCGGGCAGCAGCCGCCACCGCCAGCTTGGCGTGAAGGATCAGCGCAACTTGGGCGAACAGTATGAAGGCGAGGAAAAGCACGGGAAGCACCAGGGCAAATTCCACGGTACTCTGTCCACTTTGGTCCTTCCATAATACCCTCAGTTTCATAGGCCTTGAACGAGCCTTGGACCATGGAAGGTCTTTCAACTTAAACACACCCCCTGTCAGCCTTGAGCTCAAGTCCCAGAACTTGTTGCCTGGGTGAGGCGAGACCACATCCAGGCCCTTCTCCCGTGCGCCCGTTCCCCGTTCCCTCATGGGCCTTTTCCTGGGATTTTCCCGCGGCCAAGACCCCTTCCTCCGGCGAAGGGGAACCGTAGACGAGAATGTTCACGGGCAATCATCCTTCAGGAAACCTGATGGGATTTACAGTCAACGGCAACCTTTTAACGAATGGGAAGTCGCGGATTGAAATAGGGTATAACCTCGAAATGGCCGTAAGCCTGGAAATAAGTGTTAAACGCGGTTCAACCCAAACAGGAAACGCTGCCCTTCAAAGAATAAATTAAGATTCGCTGTGCACCCCAACTTTTGCAGGACCCAGCTAATCGCAAGGCCTGCTACTCTAAGGACTTGAAGGAGGCCCTTTTTGTCTTCTTGACCCCCAGTTTCTTGACAAGCTCCTCGGGGATCTCCGGGGTGATGTATCCCACGATATCGTTATAATGCTGGATCAGAAAGCTGTCCCCGTTCCTGAGTCCGATCACAAGATCAGCCGCCTTCAATCTCAGCTCCGTGGTGCTTATTATCTTCACTGCCATTTTCATCACCCTCTTCTATAAGATATATATCTTGAACTATTTATAATATAGGGGCACGGGGCTTGTCAACGACTTAGCATAATAAACAGATCTCAAGCAATTATATTCACCATGCAAAACAGCTAACAGCCAACACTTCCAGATACCCCATCGCGCTTTCTTGGTAAAAAGCACGCATTTCACGCTCACGATTACTTCGATCCTCCCAAATCTTCGGCGGGTGAGGTGGGCGGAGCCAGCAAGAACACGTCCCCGTTCGCGTTTTCTAAGTATCGATTTAGACAAAGGGCTTTTCAGGGGTGAAACCTCGTAATCAGGAAGCCCGAAATCACCTCCGTTCCTTTGGCTCACACATCTTTCTGTTTATGATCGAATCCAAGCCCGTGCGATGATGCCTATTTATAGATTCACCCTGCCTAACAGACACTATGTCGGCCCGGTCAATCACATCGAGTTAGGCAAGAGGGGGCGCAATCGCGCCCCCTTGAGTCTCTTCCGAATGAACCGTCACCGATTTCGTCAAGGATCGTAGCTGTACCCCGACAAGGTGTCCCCGGCGGGATACTTACCTCGATAGATGGCATAGACGGGTCTTTCCACCACCACCGGTAAACTCCCTGTCACTTCAGCCGAAACGTCCCAACCCTCACCCACCACGTCGTCCACCTTTATCGTCCTACGAACCATGGGGGGCAGGGTGATGACTTGTTCGCCCGTGAAACCGCCGTTCATCATGTATCGCACGCGAACTTCGGCGGTTTTATCCCCAGGATTGAAGAGACAAATATAAGTGTCAAAGCCAGGCCTGGTACAGCCTTCCGCCAGATACCAAGAGGAACCCGCGCGGTTCACCCCCATGGCGCAGGATCCCTCATCCACCGCAGAGGCGTATAAGAAATACATGGGCCTCTCAGCCACTATGGGGCGGTCGGATACTACCAAGGCCGAAAGGTCGTGTTGGCGAGGTACGTCTTGATTCACGTTAACCGTGTATCGAGCTCGAGGTGGCACCCGGTATTCCTTCTCCGTCCTCAAGCCACTTTCGGTGAGGTATGTCACCTTCACCTTGGCCACTCCATCCCCAGGATTCATGAAACAAAGCCATTGACTGAATCCCGTGCGGGTACACCCCTCGGCGAAATACCAGCGCGTCTCAGGACGCAACGCTCCCATCACGTTGTGGCCGCCATCCCACATCCCCTGATACAGGAAATAAACGGGTCGCTCGGCCACCAAAGGCAACGAGGAATTGACCTTCATCGAGACGTCATGACCGGGACCCACCTCGCGGTTCACCATCACCGTGTATCGAGTCCTAGGGGCCACCAAATAGCTGCGATCCACCGTGAGCCCGCCTTCCATCATGTAGCTCACCCGAACCTCTGCTACCTCTCCCCAAGGGTTCTGTAAACAGAGCCAGGTATCGAAGCCCTCACGGGTGCACCCTTCGGCGAAGAACCATTCCTTAGCCAGTGAGCCCACGCCCTTGGCCACGTGTCCACCCCTCCTGATGCCCCCGTGGATAGAGCGATAAGTGAAATACACAGGCCTTTCGGCCACAATGGATCGGTCAGATACGACCTTCATCGATACATCCTTGCCGGGACCCACCTCCCCGTTCACGTAGACCGTGGTGCGCGAGAGAGGGGGAAGGACGTAGCCCTTGTTTACCGAGGTGCCCTGTCCTTCACCGAGATAATATTCCACCGTCACGAAAGCAGCTTGTCTTCCAGGATTTTGCAGGCAAAGCCAAGTCTCGAAACCGTCTCTGGTACAACCCTCGGCGAAATAGGCGGTCTCCACCAGGTTGTTGGCGACGTATACGCGAGCGCTGGCGGATCTCGAGCTGCGGTTCCCCGCCTTGTCGCTAGCCACCACCTCAACCCGATGCTCGCCGTTGGGCAACTGGTAGGTATCCCAAGTGACCGTAAAGGGAGCTGACTTCGCCGTCCCCACTTCTTTGCCGTCCACCGTAAATGTCACTCTGTCCAGCGCCAAATTGTCCGAGGCGTCAGCCCTCAAAGTGATCCTTCCTTTAGCAATCGCCCCTTCCGCGGGTTCGGAAAGCACAACACTGGGAGGGGTGGAATCCTTATAGAAAGTGACTGGATGGGATCGCTTTCTCCTTCCCGCTCTATCTTTTACTTCCACTTCCAGAAAATGTGCCCCGTCGGCCAAACTAGCTATATCGAGATCCAAGGTGTCCCCCTCAGTTTCCGCTAATGCTCTTCCGTCCACCAGCCATACGAAAGAGGCCACGCCAGAGGTTCTGTCCTGGGCAAATGCTTTAGCCTTCAGGCGATCCCGGAAGTATCCACCTTGGGACGGAACGGCTATCGCCGCCTCTGGGTCATCCAAGTCCAGTTGAAAGACATGACTCATGACCTGGGAACTATTACCAGCTCTGTCCATTGCGTAGTAATACAGGGTGTTCACCCCTGGAGGCATGGTTATTTGTCCCTGGTAAAACGACCACGCTGATGAATCACCGAATCGGTAGAAAATCCTGTCAATTCCGGAACCTGAATCGGAACCGTTTATGACGATACCTCCAGGCGGACGGTTAACGTACCAACCGTTTTCCCCATCGGGGGGTGCGACGGAAATTGATGCCTGGGGCGGCACGCGATCCAGGATGATCCCGTCCGATGAACCGCTTCCTCCTATATACACGTCGGTGTAACGTTTGGCAGTATCATAGGCTCTGAGCCAGAAATCGTATTCCCCGTCGCTCTTCCCGGAGGCATTGAACTGTGTCTCCCAGGGAGGTGCGCTATCAACGTTAAGTAGCTGCCATGCCCCGTTATTGAAGCGGTAACGGAATTCCACGAAGACTATGCCCTGATCGTATGCCTGGTTAAAGGGTGACGGGCCCAGCATGGTGCTCCCGGACGCCGTGAAGTCATCGGTCACCTCCGCCTCCAGCTTGAACGAACCCCGCTGATATTTACCGGGGTTCTTGAGCACGGCGGTAGGGTCTTTGTCGTCCTCCCTCTTAACCAAGACCCGATTGAGAGGAGGGTTTCCTGTCCCCGCCTGAGCGACGTAGAACCGGCTTCCGTCGCTGCACACGTCCATGCTTCCGGGATTGTCGTATGAAAGGTTGTTGTAAAACAGATCGTCGATATGTTTCCAGGAATTAAATTCACCAGTGTGTGTATTGATTCTAGCAGCTCCTTCTAACCCTAGAGATCCTCCAGATTGTCTATATACCACAGTGATATTGTTCCCTTTTGTGGATATTTGTGGAAATGAAAATCGATCTGCCAAATCAACTAACTTTATATTTCTTTCCCACATGTTCATATAATACCTAGAATAAAAAATCTTATGGTCACCCGTTTTTATGTCTAGAGCATCAGCTACCACCATGGCCCTTCTCTCCTGGCCTTCCATCCACACGTCCACCTCCGGCCAAGAATGATCGAACACCCCCTGGGTGGACAAGATCTCGTTCGAATGCCAGGTCCTTCCACTGTCTGAGGTCCAGGCCTGCCAGACGGGGTTGGGAGGGCCAGACATGCGTACGTAGTAGACGCTCACGCGCTCCGCCGACTCGGCCTCCACGCAGGGCTGGGTAGCCGGCACCCCATCGGAGTCACCGCTCACGCAGGTCACGAGCTCCATCTGTCCGGAAAGGGTGAAGCGCTTGTAGTAAACCTCCAAGCGGCCGGGATAATTGGACACGTAGGCGGCATGCACCTTGTTCCCCGCATACCAGAGATGGGGCTCGTAGTTGTCGTAGGTAGTCTGGGTGCCGTCGTAATATTTGGTCCAAGTGGCGCCGTGATCGGAGGAGAAGGCTATCACGTGAGACCAGCGAGTGTCATTGAACTCCTTCCAGCCTACCGCCACGTACTTGTCCCACGCCGCCACGTATGGGTCCCGAGCCTCCCTTCTTTGAACCCGGTCCAAGAGCGTTCCCCCGCCAAAGGACAAACCGTCTTTATCCTTGGTGCGGTAAAAATACACGTCGCTGCCGTTGTCCGCCACTATATACAGGTATCCGCCGGAGGATGCCATTTGCACGTGACGGGGATTTTCCAGGGGCAAGATCACCTCAGCGGTCCATCCCTTGTAGCCGTCCCCCGGACCGGGATATGAGATAGCGGTAGGCGATGTCCCGAGTAAGCACAGTGTCAGAAAAAGGAGAAGTAATGCCGTTGTCGTTAGTTCCTTCCTAACGGTCACGTCGCATCCCCTCACTCCAACTCACCTTCGTGGTATCCCAGAACCTGGCTTCCCCCGGTGATGGTTCCCTTGTAGTTGTAATACATGGCTCGTTCGCAAATAATTGGGGCATTGTTTTCTGTTGATAAAACAACGACTGAAACATCTCCAGAATAATTAATTCTTGAAAGGACTTCATTAACATTAATAGAAGCCCTTTTGCCTGGCTCTAGCTGAACATAAGAGTGTGTTATTAAACCAGTATTCCCATAATATCCCAGTCTCACCATCGCTACTCTTCCACTCCCACCTATCTCCTTAGGAGGGTTGAAGATGAGGATCCACTGCTCAAAACCGGGGCCTGTATAGCCCTCGGCGAAATACCACCGCAGGGCCCCTACTCCTTTCGAGCCGTAGGCTTTTGCCTCACTTGGAAACAGCGCTCTGGTCAAAACCGACCCCAAGAGGCCAGACGTGAGAACCAGGGTCGATATCCCCAACAGGACCAGGATTTTAGCGGGCTTTCGCTTTTCCATCCTCACTCCTTTCTTACAGTTAGATCCCTCTTTCCCTTCGCTGTGCCTTGGGTTTTCCGTTCAACTCATGACCTGAACTAACAAGTGCCTCACTCCTCTAACTTGTAGTCTCCCGTCACCGTCATCACGGTTGATAAATTCCGGGTTTATAACGATCATGAGCTCGATACTCAATAAACGGTGACATATCTCGTTTCCGTGGAGGTGACACCGGCATCATCGGTGACCGTGAGGGATATGGGAATCTTGGCCGGTAACACCTGGCTTTCCACAACCCAGTAGACCCTTATCCCCTCCATGCCGAAACTCCAACGCCAGGAGATGATGTTTCCGTCCGGGTCGTGACTACCAGAAGCGTCACACAAGATCCTGAGGGGAGAAGCCCCAGATACCGGGCTTATAGTGAAAGAGGCAACGGGAGGCCTGTTGGGAACGGTGCCTTGAGAGCCCTGTCCAATGGAATCCTTGTGCTCTTTCACCTCACCTTCAGACCTCCCTTTTTCCCTGGAAGAGGATGGATCAGAATTACCTGACGAAAGATTCGGCGAGTACGTGTCAACGCTCAATTCACCACCATCGGTCAAGTTACCGGGTTCACTCCGCCCCAATTCATCCGTGTCAGGCGATACCCCGTTCATCCCCTCCATGGAATCTGTGGTAAGGGAATCAACTGCGTCGGCGGATGATATTAGCCACGACGACTTGGTTTTCACGTTGGCTTGCCTGATCAACGAAAAAACGCCGGCAAAAAGCACGAAGAGCAATGTTAGGGCAGACAAGGTAATGCCACTTACGATCCGCCTTTGGGAAAATCGAAGTCTTTTTCTTGTCACCGTAGAGGGGAAGGAGAGGCGGTCATGACCGCGGTAGCTTTCGTTCTCCCTTCGCGCTTCCTCTATAAGTTTGATCCTTTGATGGTCATGATGCGGTACATTTTGCCCACCGTGGGTGATATTTCCTGGATGGAGTTCGCTGACCTCCATTTCCGGTCCGAGAGATGCCGAATCCGCCTCCTCCGCCTCATCTTTCGGCGAACACGAACGTGTAGACCGGCGGTCTGGATTCTTGCAGGAAGGAGGCGGCGTTTCTCCTTTCCATCCAGAGTCCTCAGAGCCGAGAAGAAGGTCATATTCTTTGTCAATATCTTCCAGGATAGAATTTACCTCCCTTGAAGATGAGCACAGGTCGGCGAGGTGTTCCAGTATCCTCCTTTCAGGACCCCAAGGCAAGTTCCCGGAAATCCATTGGAATAGCTTACCAGCAGCGCAGAGATCGTCATCTGGAGCGGGTTCCTTGCCATCCATCAATCGAGGACTGAAGAACGTGAAATCGGGCCGGGTCAACTTCTCCAGCACGAAGGGAAGGAATTCCCCTTTGAGGCAGGCGTCTTTCAAGAATATCCGCCCAGATGGGCGATAAAGCAAATTCCTCGGATGAATGAATAAGTGTAATAAACCTCTTTCGTGCATTTCGCCAAGGCATGCGATAGTTTCCCTACAAATCCTCAGGGCCTCGGCGCCGCTGATCTGAAAGCCGACCGATAGATATCTCTCCAGGGATGGAACCCTCAACTCCGGGAAAAGGGCAAACAAGAGAGTCTCCTCATCCCCGTCCAAGATGCCAGCCTCTTCAGGCAATAGGAGACAGCTTATTCCCATATCCCGGGCAGCGGTTACGGTCTTAAGATAATCGAGCCCTAATTCCGCCGAGTAAGGGTACAATTTGATGAAGGCTCTCTTCTGGAGCAAGAGGTCCTCCACCAAATAAGACCTTGAGAGGCCGTTTTCCCCCCTGAAATCGAGGAGGGCGTATCTTTCAGCAATGATCTCGCCCACCTGCCCTTCCCCCGTGGACATTATCGGTCTGGAACTCGATCCCACGAGATACGGCAAAAAGGATATTAATATAGTTGAGCAAGAAAGTCAATATATATAACTTGTGCAATAAGGGGGGTGATTTGACCATGAAGCGCCCTTCTCGGGTCCTGAGAAGCGATACATATCAAAGCAAGTTGTATTATATCATCTGACTTAATAACCCGCACTAGCCATCCTGCCGAACCTGGGGTCAAGGCACTGCCATTTGAGGGAATGGGGGAATAAGTCGCTCTCGCCGCTCATCGGCGGGAAGCGACCTGTTCAATGGGGTAAGGGCTTGAGGACAAAGATGCCGGGCATGACTTCACGACGCTCCGTGAGGGGCATGTCTATTATCGACTTTGATGGCATAAGAGATATAACGGGAAGAGCAATGGTTAATCGCCTGCTTCAGAATGGCTCGAAGCGATCCCGCTCCGCCTTGCAGACGGGGCATACCGCAGGGGGTCTCTCCCGAGCCGCCAGGTAGCCGCAGACCGCACAGCGCCAGACCTTCTGTCTAGCGTCATCTGAAGGCGGGAAAGGCTCGAAGCGATCCCGCTCCGCCTTGCAGACGGGGCATACCGCAGGGGGTCTCTCCCGAGCCGCCAGGTAGCCGCAGACCGCACAGCGCCAGACCGGAATGGCTCCCCTGCCGAACACGTGAGGCCCTGCACCAGTCCCGCGGGCGGCACGGAGACGCTCCAACTCTTCCGGGTCAGGCCTGCGCTCAGGTATCTGTCCCTCTATCTTCAGTTTGCCTTCCAGGACCTCCTGGGAGACATACAGCGCTCAGTAACATTGCCCGTATTCGTCCAGGTCGGCGTCTCGGTAGTCGCAAGGGCAAATGATGTCACGGTCCTTTTCCCGCACGCCCTCACCCATCCTGCAAGGGCAAAGCATGTAGCCGTATCTCTCCTTGTTGAGCAGAAGGCCCTCCACCAGAGCGAGAACGAATTCACGGTCGGGGTTTAGGTGATAGCCCGAGGCCTCCGCGTCTTTTTGGAGTTTGGCGTAGAGAGCCTGCACTTCTTTCTCGCTCACGGTCGTCAAGGCTTTTTCCTCCTTTAACGTTCCATCTTTGTTCCCCTTTTATGAGGTCCCCATTCGAACACGATCCTTTCCTGAAAATTGCAGTCACCGAGATGTTTTGCCGAAAACCTTTTTACATCCGGAAGGCCTTAAACATATCGACGCTGCATCTTAAAAAGATAGCGGTTCAGCCTTCCAGTAGGACCTCCCGATACCTGGCCTCGTCATATCCGGCCAGGACTTTCTCTCCGTTGATCACCAAGGTGGGGAAGCTCCTCTTCGGATTCCAGCGACTGACCTCCTCTATTACCTCTTCCCTCGCCTGTCCTTGCAGCTTGTCTACGTAAACGAAATCATAACTGAAGCCGTTGCCGTCCAAGAACTCGCGCGCCCTCCGGCACCAGCCACATGTGGACAACGCGAACAGGAGCAAGTCCTTGTCCTTCCTCTCGCCTTCCACTTTCTCAAGATAGTCCTTCCACATCTCGTCCTCCTTCGTCATCGGGTCTATCCGCAACTCTGGCGCGTCAGGCCATCCAAAATCGTCCTTCAATCGACGTCGCTCCATAGGCCCATCCATAAGCCCATCGGGTAGCAACATTCTCAAGGTCTTGAGGACTTGAGGGTTCTTTTACCGCCAGCCCGCTCACTACAGATTAAAATGCATTGGCTGGCGAAGCGCCATGATATGGGTCGTGATGTGCGAGAACGAGGACATGAAAGTCTAACCTCTTTCTTCTTAAAAGTTTCACCCCTTTTCTCGGAGGTCGAACGGCACCGCGGTCCATCCCAGAAAACGTCGATGCAAAAGGTTGAAGCGTTCCTCATGACATGGCACGCACGGGAATCAGATACTCACAAACCGCGGATGCTCTGGGCGCGTGTGGAGGTTAATATAGGGATAGCGCTGAGTCGACCGCCGCGCGAATGGGGAAGGTCTGCTCACGAAATCTGGTCCGGGGAATCGAACTGGCCTATCTTAAGGGGAGGGAATCGATGGGGTCAAAAGATGAGGAAGTACTCGAAGAATACAGGCCTCTTTTCCGTCCCTCAAGTATCGCGGTGGTGGGCGCCACCAACAACCCGTTCAAGTTGGGATACCACGCCCTGGCAGCGGTACGCAGCGCCGGATTCGAAGGCGAGGTTTACCCGGTTCACCCTGCCGAAACAGAGGTCCAAGGACATAAGGCCTACCCTTCGGTGAAACATCTCCCTTATGGTGTGGAGCTCTACGTCTTCGCCGTTCCCGGACCGGTGGCGGTCCGGGAGGTGGGCGAAGCCGCTCGCCGAGGCGCGAAGGCGGGGGTCATCTTCGCCGGAGGTTTCCGGGAATCGGGCGGAACGGGCGAAAGGCTGCAGGAGGAACTCGTCCGGCTCGCCGGAGGCGCGGGCATGAAAATAGTGGGCCCCAACTGCATCGGCGTCCTGAACCCCTCGGGAAAGCTAAACGCGACCTTCGCCCATCCCCTCTCTTGGTTCCCCGCCGGGAACGTGGCGGTGGTGAGCCAAAGCGGCGGGATGGGCAACGTACTCCTCAATCACATGCTTGACGAGCGGGTGGGCCTATCCAAGTTCGTGAGCCTGGGCAACCGGGCCAACTTGGACTTCCACCACATGTTGGAATATCTGGGCGCCGACCCCGAGACGGAGGTGATATGCCTCTTCGTGGAGGGCCTGGATCATGGAAGGGATTTCCTGGAAAAAGCACGGATGGCAGCCTCCAGAAAGCCAGTGCTGGTCTATTCTCGAGGTTTTTCGGGAAAGGCTTCCCGCACCGCCCTCTCCCACACGGGTTCTGCCGCCACTTCCGAGGACATATACCGAGGGGCCTTCCTCCAAGCGGGACTACTTTCGGCGGAAAGCGCCGAGGAGTTGATCTGCGCGGCCAAAGTCCTATCCGTGGGGGCCGTTCCCAAAGGAAATGGCGTGTTCTTGTGCACCCACACCGCGGGCCCGGCCATAGCCCTGTCGGAGATCTGCGAAAAAGGAGGGCTGCGCTTCCCCGATCTCTCGCCGGAGGTAGCCTCGGCCATGGAGGGATTCCTTCCTCCCGGGGCCGTGCCGGGAAATCCCCTGGACGCTTTCGCCTTCGCCTGGACAGATCCCTCCATATATATCAGGGCGGTGGACCTGGCGCTCTCCCAGGATGACATCCACATGGCGTCGGCGGTCTTCGCCAGCGGTGCGGCATCGGGGATAAGTTTTCCCTTCCAAGAGTTCGCGGAACTGGGGAGGAAACACGGAAAACCGGTTTATCTCTGTGTGCTCACCCCCTTCCTGGCGCCCGGGGAGCTGGAGGCGGCGAAGCATGCGGAGATCCCGGCTTTCAACACCCCGGAGAAAACGGGAAAGGCGATGGTGATGGCGGCCAAGTACCGCGGGCTCGCCGATCGTCGTCGTTCGGATCCCTCGTGAGAAGCAAGGGGTCCCGAGGCTTCTTTGAGGTCTCGAGGCCGCGCGAGGATAAAAGCTATCGTTAGATCCAGGAGTTGGTATTGACTTGAGGACTTGACCCGAGCCTCACAGGAGCTCGCCCTTCTCTAGGCGATTGGTCGACAAAGGTCACCGTCCAGGACAAGCAGGTATTATATTAAAATCCAGGTGTTTGCGTGTTGGGGAAGGAGGAATCATGAGCGAGGGCGTGCCCGAAAAACCGAGACTGCGGACGGTGGAGGCCATACCTGTCTTGCAGCAGGGAAGGGAGATGGTGGCCTTGCGCGACCCCCAAGGCTATGCGCCGGGCATGGTTTTGCTCTCTCCCCCCATGTTCTTCCTTGCTTCCCTTTGCGACGGTCAACGCACCATCAGGGACCTGCAGGCGGCTTACGTGAGGCGATACGGAGACATCATCACCAGTGACCAAGTAGCCCAGCTAATCAGAGAGCTAGACGAAAAGCTGTTCCTGGACAGCGAGAGGTTCCGATCATACAAGAGAAGGCTTGACGAGGAATACCTCGCCCTTCCCAACCGCCCCATGACGTGCGCCGGCAGCGCTTATCCCGCCGATCCCAGAGTTCTCCTACAAAAAATAAGAGCTATCTTGGCCTTGGCGGGGGAACCCGAGGAGCCCCTCGATAAGCTGCCTGCGGCGGGCATAGCTCCCCATATAGACATGGAAAGGGGAAGGGAATGTTATGGTAAGTTCTATCGCCTACTCTATTCCGCGGCCGAGAAGCCAATGGACCCTTTGGTGGTGATATTGGGAACCTGCCATGGGGAGATGGAAGGGCCTTTCGCACTTACCAGCAAGAATTACCTCACTCCCTTCGGTCTGGTGAGGACTGACGCCTCTCTAGCCGTGGAGCTGGCCAGGGCGGCGGGGATGGATGGTCTAGGGGACGAGCTTTCCCACCGCTTTGAACACTCCATAGAAGTCCAGCTCCCATTCCTCTGCTTCCTATTTGGTGGCGCCGACCGTTTTCGCATATTGCCCATCACCTGCAACTCCTTCCACTCGTACATCAAAGAGGGCCTGTCGCCATCGGATGATCCCGCCGTTTCCTCTTTCATCGCGGCCCTGAAAGCCCTTTCAAGCTCCTACGAAGACCAGCTGATCATGATCGCTTCTGCCGACTTGGCGCACGTGGGACGGCGCTTCGGGAGCCTACTTCCTTTAGACGGGGTGGTATTGTCATCGGTGCTGGCCAAGGACAAGGAGATGTTGCGCCACGCCGAGGAGGGGGACGGGGAAGGGTTCTATCGCCACGTGGCCTCCGAAGGCGACGCCCGACACGTTTGCGGGCTGCCGCCCATCTACACCCTTCTCAAGGCCTTGGAAGGCAAGAAAGGAAGGATGGTGGATCACTGCCATTGGTTCGACCAAGCCGAAGGTTCTGCGGTGACCTTCGCCGCCCTGATTTTTCCCAGGCACTGAACGCCCACGCCAACCGGATCCGCCGCCCACAAAATACCTAAAGGGGCCGTTTGAGCCATCTACAATCCATTTTTCCTCTGAAACCCGAAAACTCAGCTCCATCTACATAGTCCAGCGCGTGCCGCGGCTATCCCCAAACCTCGAAGTGATGGCAGAAATGCAGGGGTGAGAACGGTTGGTAGGTCTCGCTAAATCCGCTCACCCCTCAGGCGGCTCTCCCACCATCCATCCCTCGCCCGGCGCCGAGGACGCAAGCAGTTTTCTCGACCATGAGGCGTTTTCACCAATCAATGGGCGTCCTGTCAAAAAGCGAGGCTAAGGCCTTCAGGCCTATGTCTGAAGGGGACGTGCGCTGACCGGGATGGCGGACCGCTCAGATACCGGTGGACCCGAAACCCCCCTCTCCCCTCTCGGTCTCTTCCAGCTCTTCCACCTCGAGCACGTAGGCCTTCTCCACCCTCTGGATCACCATCTGGGCGATGCGGTCACCTCTTTTCACCTGAAAGGGCTCGTCTCCCAGGTTGATGAGGATCACCTTCACCTCGCCCCGGTAGTGGCAGTCGATAAGCCCTGGCGAGTTCACTATGCCTATGCCGTACCGTGCCGCCAAACCCGAACGAGGCTGAACGAAGGCGGCGTAACCCTCGGGAAGGGCCATGCAAAAACCGGTGGAGACCACGGCACGCTGTCCTGGCTCTAAAAGAAGATCTTCTGCGCTGCGGAGGTCCAGACCGGCGTCTCCAGCATGGGCATAAGAGAGGAGCTCTATACAGGGATCGAGTCTTTTCACCCTCATGGGTATGGAATCTTTTTCGCCTACCTTCTCCAAGCTCCAAAGCGGCACCACATCATAAACTCCAAGGCTTGAAAGGAATGCGGCCACCTCATCCTTGATATCGTCCTTTTCCAGTTCCTTACACCACAAGTCCCCCGCCAGCTCCACTTCGTACCGCTTTCCCGGGCGGAACTCATACACCAAACGGTACTTTCCGCCCCTCTGACGTGAATATCCCCGAGCCGGGAGATCCACCGGGTTGACCTTCTCGTTGATCACCGCGCTGCCCCGGGTGAGCACTTGAACCCGAAGGGGTGATAGAAAAATGGAGGGCGGAGAGGAGCGGTAGAAGACGGGCAAGAACACCGAGGCTGGGTGATGGGCACAGATCTCCTCCGTCTTCCGGACCACCTCCGCGAGGGCCTCCTCGAAACTCCGAGCCTCTATCATGAATCCTCCTTCCTCGGTTTTCCGGCAAACTGTCACCACGACTGCGTTAGCCCAAAGCGCCGTCCCCTGCCCGCCCGAAGGTCATTCCGCCCCCTCGATTCGTTCACCTTT
>JACVJK010000035.1 GCA_015711955.1 Actinomycetota bacterium
CCGGGACTAAAGGCCTTCTCTCCGGCTCTCCGCCATTCCCTTGCGTACATCTCCAGTGGATTCCGGTCACTAAACAATTAAAGTTATCCAAAAACCCCGGCGAAGTCAAAATCGACGATGGTAGCAAGAAAACCTTTCGAGCCCTGAAGCGGCTATCGAAGACCTTGTAGAACCTTTTATCCTTTTCTAAATCTGGGAAAACGCCCTTCCCATTATCTGGTTGCTTGGTCAGGGCAAATGAGGGGGTCTATTCGCATTTCTTTCTGGGTTCACTACGAGTCAACCCTTCAGCGATATGGGCCTCTTGAGCGAGCTAACCCCTTCCTTTGGGGTAAACAGGGGCGGTTCTAAGCTCCAGCCTTTGCGGCCGAGGGCAACTGCGCTGACCTTTTCGACCGCCCTCTGGAAAACCATTTTCAAAGATAAAATGCGCGCACCCAAGATTCGTATGGATGATCGCGTTTGGAATCTCAAGATGTCCTTTCTCTGGTCGGCACCGTGAAGTAAAAAGTGCTTCCCTGTCCAGGCCTTCCCTCAGCCCAGACCCTACCTCCCCAGGACTCCACCGCACGGCGCACAGAAAGAAGACCCAGTCCGTAACCGCTCCTTTCTTCGTGTAGGCGGAAGAAAGGCTTAAAGAGGGATCCGGCATGCTCTTTCGGAAACCCTATACCGTTGTTCTCCACCCGAACGATCACCCAGCCTCCCTCCTGCGTGGCGCTCACCCTAACCCAGCACCTTTCCTTCCCTTCGTCACGGAAACGGAAGGCATTGCCCAGTAGGTTCCCCATCACCAAACGGATTTTGAAGGGCTCACACCAGACCCTTGGAAGATCTGACACCTCTAACTCCACGCTCTTCCCGTGAGCGGCCAAAAGATCCCCGTATACCTCCCGCGCCACTAAGTCAAGGTCGACCTCCACGGACTCGTCACCTTCGAATCCGGCCTTGCCCGCTCGGTAGAGATTCTCCACCAGATCCTCCAACCTGTGGCAGGCCGTCAAGGCTTGGGCAACACACTCCAAAACCATTTCTTGGTTATCCTGTCGGCAAGCCTCCTGGGCTAAACGACAGAAGCCCTCTATAGCTGAAAGACCGCTCTTTATGTCGTGGACCACCAAGCGGGCGAACTCCTCCAGGTCACGGTTTCTCCGGTTTAGCTCACCCCCCGACTCCTGGAGCTTTCGTAATTCATCTTCCAATCGCCGCAGGAGCTCCCGCGCCCTTTCCTTCCCCTCCAGAAATAGAGCCAGGGCTTCGATACACTCACGGGCTGATAGCCCCTCTTCTCCTTCGACCACGTTTTCCCCTTCGATCGATGTTGCAATCCATTCCCTCGGAGATCCAAAATCGGCTTAAAAATCAATTCTATCAGCAATCCAAAAGATGAATTTTCAGTGCCGAAGGGGTGACGTTCCGTTCCCTTGGGGACAATCGGTGCACGCCTGCGGATTTTTCCGACCATTTTCGTGAAATGAAGGCAAAACAGTGAGGAAATGGCATATTCCCCGAGAAAAAAGACAGTTAACACCCTATGCCAGTGGATCGAAAACTCGGAAAGGGTAGAGTTTTCCAGAGAAGAGAATCTCTCAGGCAAAAATCATGCTGAGAAATGGCCACGCGAAAACGGCCGTGGACGGATGAATGTCTCGGAAATTCACCAAGGCTTTCGGGTGCCATGACGATCCCGATCTCACGAGAAAAGGGCCTCGGAGAATTCTCGGGGATCTAAGGGGTGCAGGTCGTCCAGGTCCTCTCCCACCCCTATGAACTTGATGGGAATGCCCAGCTCGTGGGCGATGGCCACCACGATGCCCCCTTTGGCCGTTCCGTCCAGTTTCGTGAGCACCAACCCGGTGATCTCCACCGCCTCTTTGAACTGTTTGGCCTGGATCAACCCGTTTTGGCCAGTGGTAGCATCGATCACCAGCAGGGTCTCGGTGACGGGGGCCGACCTGGCCGCTACCCTCTTTATCTTCTTGAGCTCTTCCATGAGGTTGGACTTAGTATGGAGCCTTCCCGCGGTATCCACGATGACCACGTCCATACCCCTGGCATAGGCCGCCTCCACCGCGTCATGCACCACCGCTGCGGCATCGGCTCCCTGACGATGCTTCACAGTGTGCACTCCTATCCTCTGTCCCCAGACCTCCAGCTGCTCTATCCCCGCGGCCCTGAACGTGTCACCAGCGGCCAGGATGACCTTTTTGCCCTGCTTGCGGAGCATGTGGCCCAATTTGGCTATGGTGGTGGTCTTGCCGGTGCCGTTCACGCCCACCACCATTATCACGCTGGGTCCCTCCTGGGCCAACTCCAGTTGGTTGGGTCCCATGTCCAGGACTTTGGCCACCTCCTCCTTGAAAAGGGCCATGACCTCCTCGGGCTCTCGCACCTTTTCCTCCCCCATCCGGCGACGGACCCTCTCCACCAACTCCAAGGTCATCTCATACCCCACGTCCGCGCCGATGAGGATCTCCTCCACCTCCTCCCAGAATCCCTCATCGAAGCGGCGGGCCGCCAAGGCTTTGCTCAACGGCTGAAACAGGTTCAACCTGCTCCTGGACAGGCCCTTGCGAAGCCGCGAGAGCCATCCTTCCTCGGATTTAACCGATTCTTTGTTGGCCTTCTCCCCTTCTAACGGTGGGGGTTCCCCCACGATCGCTTCGAGCTTCTCCCCGGCCGATTCCACTAAAGGCTCGATCTCGTGATACAAGGAGGTTTGTCCCGACAACTCGGGGCGGGAGGTCCCGGCCTTTCCCTCATGGGGAAAAGCATCCCCTCTTTTCTCCCTATCCGCAACCCGATCACCATCCTCGAGTACCGAGACCTTTGAGGCCTCTCTTTCCTCCTTGTGGCGCTTTCTCTCCTCCTTCGCGCGCTTCTTCTCCTCTTTCCTGCGCCGCCTCTCCTCCTCCTTTAGGCGCTTACGCTCTTCCTTCTCCCTTTTTTTCCTTTCCCTTTCGTCCTCCATAACATCCTCCGGCCGCCGCTTTCTCGAGCCTGCCACATCACCCGACCCACGGTCAGACCCTCACCTTCACTGTCGAATTACCGTGAACCAATGAGCGCAGGATTAATAATAGACCAGGCCTGGACTCCGGTCATTGGGGCGCCCCAGACAGCACCTCACGCCGTCTCCGATGCGGTACCGGCGCGGGCCAACCGGTCCCCACCCTTGTCCAGTTTGTGGCTCACCACCTTGGAAACGCCGTTGGCCTGCATGGACACCCCGTAGATGACGTCGGCAATCTCCATGGTCCTTTTTTGGTGGGTGATGACGATCAGTTGGGAGTCTCCCCGGAATTCCAGGAGCATGTTCAGGAAGCGGTGCAGGTTGACGTCGTCGAGCGCCGCCTCCACTTCGTCCAAGAAATAAAAGGGGCTGGGACGTACTTTGAAAAGGGCAAAGAGAAAGGCCAAGGAGATGAGGGCCGTCTCACCCCCGGAGAGCAGGCTGAGGCGCCGGAGCCTCTTTCCCTTGGGCTGGGCCTCTATCTCCACCCCCGTCCCCATGAGATCGCCAGGATCCGTGAGCACCAGCTCAGCCCTTCCTTCCGGGAAAAGTTTCTGAAAAAGCTCCTGAAAATGTACGTTCACCTCTTCAAAGGTCTGCCGGAAGATCCGCACGATCTCCCTGTTTATGGCCCTGATCACTTTCTGTAAATCCGCTTTACTCTCCTTGAGATCCTCGACCTGGCTGGTAAGAAAATCGTGGCGCTCCTTCAACGCCTGATATTCCTCCACCGCCATCGGGTTTACCGGCCCCATCTGTTCTAGTCGCCTTTGCAGGCCCTTAAGACGATCCTTCATCTCCTTCACAGGAAGACGGGGTCGGAATTCCCGTAGGGCGACGTCCAAGGGTATCCTATATTCCTCCAATATTTGGCCGGCCAACATGTCCACCCTGGTCTTAAGTTGGGCGGACTCGACGTCTATCCCGTGTATCTCTTCCTTCAACCTCTCCTCTTCCTTAGAAGCTTCCTCCAAATCCCGGGAGAGGCGGGAAACTCGCCCCTCCGCCTCTTCCAAGGACGCCACGACCCTCCATTTCTTTTCCTCCACGGAACCCTCGACTCGGGCGTGAACCTTCTCGAGATCCTCGAGGATGAGCAGCAGCATTTGTTGATATTCCGCCTTGCGCCTCACTTCCTCCTCGCTAGGTGGAGGTGGCTTCGAAGCCTCCTTTTCATAATCCCTCCTGCGCTCCCTCAGGTGGTAGACCCTCTCCTCCAGGGAAACCCTCCTGGTCCTCGCGGAATGGAGGGATTCCTCCAATTCCCTTTCTTTCTCCCTCAAGGAGGAAAGAACTGCTTCCGCCTCATCAAGGGAGGCCCTTATTCCGGGCAATTCGTCCTTTTTGGCCTCCACCTCCTTTATGACGCGGGCTGCTTCCTCCGACAAAAGAGAAACGCGCTTCCTCAGAGCCTCACGCCTTTCCTCTATCCTTCTTTTCTCTTTCCCCACGTTCTCTTCTTTGGCTCTTATCTCGCCTATCTCCATCGCAAAGCTTCTCAGCTTGGTCTCCTTTTCCTCTCTCTCCCCTTCCAATGCCTTCAACTCATCCCTTAGCCTTTTAAGGGTGGAGAGGGCGGACTTTCTCCTCACCTCCAGCGTGGTGCTCTCCTCGTCGAAAAGGTCCAGCATCTCCTGGAGTTGCTCAATCTCCCTCCTCTTAGCCACCAGGTGAAAGGGGCTCCTGGGAAGACCTCCGCCTTTAACCGCCCTTCTTGGGGAGAGGACGTCACCTTCCCGGCTGACGAAGGTTAGCCTCGGATATGTCTCCGCCTTGACCTTGGCTTCCTCCAAGGTAGCGCAAAGGACCACGTCACCGAGGAAAAAGTCCACCAGATTGCGGAGTTCCGAACTCGCACTTACTACCTTCCAGGCTGGGACGCCGCCACAGGCAAGAGTCTGTTCCTTCAATTCCCTCAACCGAGTGGTGTCCACTTCCTCTAAGGGGAGAAAAACCGCAAAGCCTGCTTCCTCTTCTTTTAGGAGGGAGACCGCCCGCAAAGCATCCTCCGAGCTGCGCACCACAACGCCGAACAGCCACGGGCCGAGGTAGGATTCTATTGCCACCTCCCATTCCTCAGGAATCCTCAACAAATGAAGAAGGATTCCCACGATTCCCGGAACCCTCTCCTTTTCTTGCATGACCCTCCCCGCGGCGGCGGCGTAATCGATGCGAAGGGAGAAGAGCTCCTGCAAGGCCCTGAGGCGGGCCACCACCAAGGACTCCTCTTGGTATGTGCGTTTCTGTCTCCTTGCCACCAACTCCATTTCTTCCTCGAACCTCTGCAGCTCCCATCGGGCTTTCTCGATCCTCTCGCGGACCTCTTTCAGGGAACCCTCCAACATCTCCTTATCCCTTAAGAGTTCCCCCTTTCGCTGGCTTAAACCCTCCAACGTTTTCTCTATTCTTCTCTCCTCCTCATCCAGCCTCCCGAGCTCCCGGGCTGCCTCTTCCGCTTTTTCCCTCATCTCTCTGGCCCTGGACAAGCCAACCTCCACACTTCGTGCCAGCTGTTCCTCCTTCCTGCGGATCTCGTTCCGCCTTTCGCGAGCTCTCTGGATTTCGGCCGCCAGTTCCCTGCGCCTCACCCTCACCTCGTCCTCTTGAGCCAGCAGCTTCTCCCTTTCACCCACGGCCTCCTCGATCTCACGATCAAGGTTGGCGATGCAGCGAGCCAGCTCTTCCCTTCTCTCCTCCCACTTCTCACGGTTGTGGGCGGGATCGCCCGCCAGAGCGGCATAGAGCTTGAGCCTCTCTTCCCCCAGTCGGCGAGCGGAGTGGATCCTTTCCTTGAGCGAGAGGACCCTCATCTCCAAACCGTGGATCTCTTCCACCTTTTGCCTGTAGCGCTTTATCTCCTCTTGTCTACTGCGCAGCTCATCCCTGCCAGCGGTCGTCCAGGCCTCAAGCTCCGAGAGCCTATTTCGTGCCTCCTCTTCACGAGATCTCCCCGTCTCCCATCGTTCCTTGAGTCCCTCCAACTCCGCCACCAAGAGTCGCAAGGAAATGTCGCGGATCTCCCGAGTCAGCTCTCTGTACTCCTCGGCCAAGCGAGCCTGTCTTTCCAAAGGCCTGAGTTGACGGTTTACCTCTGAAATGATGTCCTTGACCCGCACTAGGTTGGCCTCCATGGCCTCCAGCTTCCTCAAGGCCTTTTCTTTCCGGCGACGGTGCTTCCGGAGGCCTGCCACCTCCTCGATGAAAGCCCGTCGGTCCAGGGGGCTGCTGTGGAGGATAGCCTCCAAGCGGTTCTGGCCCACCACTGCGGTCAGCTCCCGACCTATGCCCAAATCGCTCAGGATCTCTTGGATGTCGGTCAGTCGGCAAGGGGTTCGGTTCAGGAGGTATTCGCTCTCACCCGAGCGGTAAAGCCTGCGGGTGATCACCACCTCAGAGAATTCCACCGGGAGGTCCCCTTGGGAATTATCGAATATGAGGGACACCTCCGCCATGTTCTGGGGTGGCCTGGTAGCGCTACCGGCGAAGATCACGTCTTCCATACGGCTTCCCCGCAAGTTGCGGGGGCTTTGTTCTCCCAATACCCACAGCACCGCATCTGCCACGTTGCTCTTTCCGCTACCGTTGGGGCCCACGATTACCGAGATCCCGGGCTCGAACTCCAAAACCACACGGTCAGCGAAGGATTTGAATCCCCTGGCTATGAGGGCTTTTAGGTACAAGTCCCCTTCCTCCGTCGTTCATCCGCTTTTATCCATTAAGATCCCGTGGTGAAAGGCTCAAATATGCTTTCTGCCGTGCCTTGGAGTATCCTTCCCTCCCTAACATAAGTGTTTAGTCTGGCACTCGCAAAACCGCTATGGCCTCCAACCGGGAGGATGATATAGGTCCGGTATGACAAAAATTGGCCATCCCGTCTTGAATCTCCCTCTTGATCCCGGAACTCATGGGAAGGCGGGACAAGGCACCCCTCTGCAAGCCAGGGTGGTCGAGGTTGATTTCCCGCGAAGCCCGCTTCAGAGAAACTGCAATCGGGCTTCCGCACAAAGCCCTGTCCCCATCGGAAAGGATCTCAGTCCACTGCGTAAAAACCCACACCCACCGTGCCCGGGCCCACGTGGGCCCCGATCACCGGACCCGTCTCGTTGTGGGGTATCTCGCTTATCGGCACCCCGGTGGCCCGGCTCACCAACTGCAAGAGCTCCCGCATGCGCTCCTCTGCTCGCACGTGGGTCACCCCAAGGCGCACTTCGCGACCTGCAATTTTTTCGAGCAGTATCTCCACCATGCGCTCCACTGCCTTCCTCTCGCCCCTCACCTTTTCCAAGGCGTCTATGGTCCCGTGGAGATAGAGAATGGGTTTTATCCTCAACATGGAGCCTAGGAGCGCTTGAGCGCCTCCTATCCGCCCACCGCGATGGAGATATTCGAGGGTGTCCACCACGAACATCAGGTTGCCAGTACGGGCAGCCGACTCCGCGAATCTCCTCAGGTCTTCCAGCTCCGCCCCCTGATCTCGAGCCTCAACTACCCCGTCGATGATGCGGCGAAGCAAGATGGAGGTGGTCAGGGAATCCACCACCTGGATGGGAAATCCGTCCATTTCCTTGGCGGCTGTGCGCGCGGACTCCACGGTGCCGCTTATCCCCCCTGAGATGTGTATGCTTATCAGGGCTTCATATCTTTCGGCCATCTCCCGGTAGGCCTCGAGGAACTCCCCCGGGGATGGCTGGGAAGTGGTGGGGAAGACGCCCGGCCTTCTAAGCAGGTCGTAGAACTCCCTGTGGCCTATGTCCACCCCCTCTCGATAGGACACTCCGTCCATGACCACCTTGAGGGGTACTACCTTTATGTCGTGTTCCCTCGCGTAATCTTGATCCAGGTAAGCAGTGGAGTCGGTGACGATGCCAACTCTCCTCATCTCTCGAGCCCCCTTTCCTCGCGTTCCCTCTTCTTGAAATTCCTCCCGCCCCTCCATGCCTGACTTTCTAAGGCGGCCCTCGCCGCCTCTTGTTCCGCCTCTTTTTTAGACCTGCCACTTCCCCTGCCGGCCCTCTGATTGCCCACAAAGACCGTGGCGTGAAAAACCTTCTGGTGGTCTGGACCTTCTTCTTCGATACGATAACGGGGAAGCAACCCCTTCTCTCTCACCACCACCTCTTGTAACCTGGATTTGAAATCGAAATCCAGAGAACCAGACAGGGCTTTCTCGATCCGCTTACGGAAGAGGCGAAGCACGACTTTTTTGGTCAGTTCCAACCCCCGATCCAGGTAGAGCGCACCTATTATGGCCTCCAGAGCATCGGCCAGGATAGAGGGCTTGTTCTCTCCGCCATCTGCCCTCTCGTCTCGGCTCAAGAGTATATGAGGGCCGAGGCCCAGCTCCCGCGCCACCTCGGCCAAGGTGTTCATGTTCACCAGGTGGGACCTCACCTTGGTGAGCTCTCCCTCGCTCAAGTCCCCGTGTTTGAGAAAAAGGTATTCCGAGATGACGAGGTCGAGGACGGCATCTCCCAGGAACTCCAGTCTCTCGTTGGTCTCCCCCGGATCGAGATCGTTTTCATAAGCATAGGATCTGTGGGTAAGGGCCCTTCTCAAAAGATCCTTTCTGCGAAAGGAAACCTTGAGGATCCTCTCCACCCCTTCTCTTGGCCTATAAAACCAGCTCATCTCATCGATCCCCCATGCCCGCCAAAAGTGCTCCGGCCCTGCCGGGCAAATCCTGGCGCACTGCCTCCGCAGCCACCCTCATGGAGTTACAGATGGCCAAGGCGTCGGACCTGCCATGGGCTATGATGCAGACCCCTTTAACCCCTAAAAGCGGGGCTCCCCCCATGTTCCGATAGTCCATCCGTTCCTTCAATCTGGCCAGTACGGATATGAGTTCACCCGCCTTCTTCTCCCCAAGCTGGGAGACTTCCTCCAGAAGCCATATGGCTAGTTGATAAGCGATCCCCTCCACAGTCTTCAGGACCACGTTTCCGGTGAAACCATCCGTCACCACCACGTCCACCCTTCCCGAAAGCAGGTCCTTGCCCTCCACGTTTCCCACGAAATTGATCCTGTCATCCCCCCTGAGAAGACGGTTTGCCTCCCGGGCCAGTTCATCTCCCTTCCCATCCTCTTCACCGATGTTGAGCAGGCCCACCCGTGGCGGATGACCATCGTTGAACAGGGAGGCATAAGCCACCCCCAGCAGGGCGAATTGCCTCAGGTGCTCGGGTCGACAATCGGGGTTAGCCCCCGCATCCAGGAGGAGAACCCGGGATCTTGACGAAGGTAATGGCACGGCGATGGCCGGGCGCTTCACCCCTTTCAACCTTCCTAAAATCAGTGTGGCCGCCGCCATAGCCGCTCCCGTATTCCCCGCCGAGACCATGGCATGAGCCTTACCTTCTTTCACCATGCGCGCCGCCACGAAAACCGAGGAATCGGGCTTGTGTCGAAAGGCCCAGGCTCCCTCCTCTTCCATCTCCACCACCTGAGGAGCGTGAACCAATTCGAGCATAGGGGATTCATCGCTGCCCAACTCCTTTAACTCGGCCCTCAACGCCACTTCATCGCCCACCAGAAGGGCCTTTATGCCCCACTCTCGACAGGCCCTCAAGGCGCCTTCCACCATTGCCCGGGGAGCATTATCCCCTCCCATGGCATCAAGGGCCACGATGATCCTGCCTTCCATGTCCCAATCCTCCCGACAAAAGCTCTGTCAAAGGGTTCCACACGATGACGTCCCAATGAACGGTTCACAAAAAACAAAGAAAAGGGGGAGGGGGTTTACCCCTCCCCCAGTATCATCCCTTAGTGCTCGTATTGCTCGTATTTATTCTACCTCTAGGACCTCTCTCCCGTCATAAGTACCGCAGTTTGGACAAGCCCGATGTGGAAGCTTTAAGGAATGACACTGGGGGCATTCCGCTCGGGAAGGAGGCCTCAGCTTCCACTGGGCCTTGCGGGAAGCCGTCCTGGACCTGGATTTCTTCCTTTTGGGTACGGCCATCGCTACCTCCTGATCCACATGCACACAGAGAAAAGAATATATTATCGGCTTCCTCCAAGGTCAAGCATCATCGTCCCCTCGGGGCTTCAAAAGAGCTTTCAGGGCCTCCCATCGAGGGTCTATCACCTCCCTATCACATCCGCATTCGCCCCGGTTGAGGTTCTCTCCACACACCGGACAGAGTCCCCGGCATTCCAGGGAGCATAGGCGTTTTATGGGCAAGCTTAGGATTATGGCGTCATTGACCAGTACATAAAGGTCCACCATCTCGTCCTCGATGACGTAAGCATCCTTTTCGGGCACCTCATAATCCAGCGAAAACCGCCCTTCTATGTCCTCCACCACCTCAAGGCCAGGGCGGCGATAGAACTCATCCACCTCCAAGTCCAACTCTTGTTGGTAAGCCTCTAAACATCGAGTGCACTCCATGGCGACCCAACCGCCTATCTTTCCCGTGACCCTGATCCCATCCGGGTTGCTCTCCAGTACGAACTCCAAGTGCACGTCGCCCTTCCCCCGAGCCTCAAAAACGCCCTGGTCCCCTATTCCCAGGGGCAAATCCAGGGATACCCGCTCCCGGGAATAGACTTTTTTCTGCAGGTTCTCCACCGGAACCCTGAGAGCCCTGAACTCCTTGGCCATTACCCTCACCCTTTCTTTGCCGAAATATTTGTCAGGATGCGTCAACGATTACCACTTCCAGGCTATGGGGGATAGATGAAAACGAACCTAGCGATAGATCAAACAGATGACGGTGATTATCTTGTCTCTCGAACGAACCTGAACGATGGATTCACCTCAAAGAAAAAGGCCATCTATAAAGATCTTAACAAAAACTGTCAGCCTCAGACGCTCTTTACCAGTTTTTTCAAACCTCAGTCCTCTAACTCCAGGCCTCCCTCGCTCCGCTCCCGGCTTCCCTGCAACCTCTCCCGGGCCCTTTTTATGACCTCCAGGAGTTTATAGCAAGTCACCTCCAGGTTAGCCAACCGCTCGTCGGCATAGTCCTCCGCCTCTAGCCTGATCTCCCTAGCCTGAGCCCTGGCTTCTTCCACGATCCTTTCTGCCTCTGCGCGAGCGGCCTTCACTATCTCCGTCTCCTCTATGAGACGGGCCCTCTCCTCTCGGGCCTCCTCCCTTATTCGTTCCGCTTCCCGGCGGGCTTCCGCCATGAGTTCTTCCTTTTCCTTTACCATCCAACGAGCCTGTTTAAGCTCTTCTGGGAGGGAGCTTCGCAACTCGTCCAGGAGCTCAAAAATCTCCGCCTCGTTTACCATCACTGAGGAGGAAAAGGGTACTCGGCGACTGGAGACGATCAAGTCCTCTATTCTGTCCAGTTGCTGGAAGATGTCCAGATAACCTTCGTTGGTCACCTTTGGCCTCTCCCTCGCGGAAGACTCCATCTCCCCAGGCTCATCCTCGTAACGGGACTTCCTGGTCAAGTTCCTTTCCTCGTAATCCTCTTCCTCTCTCCTTCTCATGGGAACTTTTCCTCGTATTCGATATAACTTGGACGTACCAGCGCTTATCCCCGATCCCCTCACACCCGTTTCATCGTTTATGCTCTATGTTGATTTTGACAAAATCAGCCCATTTCCTTCCCGACCCACCAACTCACTTTATGCCATTACGCAATGACCATACAACCCGCAACCACCGACCCACCTCAAGCCTTCAAGCCGAACTTTTCGCGGAACATTCGGGTCAGTTCCTCCTCGATACAATCGGGCACTAATCCCTTGATGGACCCACCGTAGCTGGCCACCTCCCTCACCGCACTGGAGCTGATGAAGGTGTACTCGGAGCTGGCCATGACGAAGAAAGTCTCTATGCCCTGGTCCAGGGCCTGATTGATCTGGGCCATCTGGAATTCATATTCGAAATCGCTTATGGCCCTCAATCCCTTAACAATAGCTCTGGCCCCAACTTTTCGAGCGAACTCCACCAGCAGCGTGTCGAAAGACGCCACCTCCACTCCTTTTAGGCCCTGGGTGGCCTTCTTCAACAGATATACTCTCTCCTGTAAGGTGAACAAGGGTTTTTTGACCGGGTTCTCCGCCACGGCCACGATGAAGCGGTCGAAGAAGGGCGCCGCTCTCTTTATGACGTCGAGATGTCCGCTGGTCACGGGGTCAAAGGTCCCGGGGCATACTGCGATGGCCATCTGGTTTCCTTTCTCTTCCGTCAATCCTACCTTTGCCCGGCCTCCGGGAATTCGGCCTGAAAAACATCCACCACGCTCTCGCCGTACCTTCTTCTCTTCACGTGACGCAGGTCCCTGCCAGCGGGGGGAACGCTGATTTCCCTCGGGGTCTGCATGATGACGAGGGCTCCCGGCGCGAGGTAACCCCCTCTTTCCAGCTCTTTCAGGATCTCCCCACGGGATTCGAGGTTCATTTTATAAGGCGGATCCACGAAAATCAAACTGAAGGGCAGAATTTTCCCCGCGTTCCGCCGCAAGTAATTCATGACATCGGATTTATTCACCTCGCCCCGTTCCTCGAACCCCAAGGTTTTGAGGTTATCCCTGATGATCTTGACCGCTTCGGGAGACGAGTCCACGAAGACCGCTTTCTCGGCGCCCCTGCTCAAGGCTTCTAAGCCCAAGGAGCCGCTCCCTGCGAAGAGGTCCAGCACCCGAGCCTTAAACACCCTGTTTCCCAGCATGTTGAATACCGCTTCCCGCACGAAATCCCGCATGGGGCGGGTCTCCCGTCCAGCAGGTGCCTTGATCTTCCTGCCTCCCGCCTTACCGCCGATTATTCTCATGCGTGTGTTCTAAGCCCTCCCCCATAGAACACGCCAAATCTTCCCTGGCTCGGTCGAGGCAGGGAAGATCTAAATCTTTTGGCTCCAACGACATCAGTGCGGCTCGCCTCGAAAGAAACTCGCCCCTTCCAGGTAAAGGGGCAATTCCCGTTTTCCAAAAGGCCCGATCACCGCTCCCGTCCTTTATCCTAAGCGTGTGAGCACACTCATACATCACCCTCCCAAGGTTTTCGATCAAGGGTTCTCGATCGAAGCTTTCACCGCAAAGGCGCCCTCCCGAGAATCACCTCCATATAGGCCGTAGGTTTTCTATCCCCCCGATCCTTACCGTGATGGTGGTCACTTTTGGGGAAATGAGATAAAAGGACCGAGAATCTCAAGCATGGAATATCCAGTCCAAAGAGCCCTCGAATTTCCTCTCCATTTCCAATCGCAAAAGGAGGTTCTCGTCAGCCACAAGTCCAGGATCTTTCCTCACCAGTGCCATGGCGTCCTCCCTGGCCCTCTCCAAAAGCGGCAGATCCCGAGTGAGCCTGGCCACTTTCAGGTCGGTGAACCCCGACTGACGAGGACCGAATAGGGATCCTTCCCCACGGATCTCCAGATCCGCCTCGGCAAGGCGAAACCCATCGCTGATCTCCGCTATGGCCTTCCGGCGCCGCAGGGATTCCTCGGAGTCGCCACGGAACAGGAAGAAACAATGAGAGGGGAAAACGCCACGCCCTACCCTTCCGCGCAACTGATGCAACTGACTGAGACCGAAGCGATCGGCGTCCTCCACAAGAATGAAGGTGGCGTTAGGCACGTCGATTCCCACCTCGATCACGGTGGTGGAAACCAGCAGCTGAATCTCCCCCCGACGGAACCGATCCATCACATCCTCCCTCTCCTGTCGGGGCATTTGGCCGTGGATCATGCCCACCTCGAGGCCCGGGAAGGTTCCTTTGAGTGCCTTCACTTCCTTCTCCGCCGCCTTCACTTCCATCGCCTGGGACTCGTCCACCAGGGGGCAGACCACGTATCCCTGCCTTCCCTTTCTCATCTCCTCCTCCATCACCCGGTATGCCCTTTCCCTCTCCTCGGGCCCTATCACGTAGGTAATGGTCCCCGCCCTCCCCAGAGGAAGCTGGTCGATCACGCTCACTTCCAGATCTCCGTATAGGGTGAGGGAAAGGGTGCGGGGTATGGGTGTCGCGGTCATGATCAGGGTGTCCGGACGGGCACCCTTGGCTTTGAGGAGCATCCTCTGTCTTACCCCGAAACGATGCTGCTCGTCCACCACCACCAGACCCAGATCCTTAAACCTGACGTCCTCCTGGATCAACGCGTGAGTGCCAACCAGGATGTCCACCATCCCTGTCTCCGCCGCCTCCAGGATCTCCCTGCGGCGAGAGGGTGGAGTGCTTCCGGTGAGAAGCTCCATCCTCACCCCAGGGAGATCCTCCAACAAACGGTGGAGATTCCGGAAATGCTGTTCCGCCAGGATTTCGGTGGGGGCCATGAAGGCCCCCTGATGGCCGTTTTCCACCGTGAGCAAAAGGGCCAAAAGGGCGACCACCGTTTTGCCCGAGCCCACCTCACCTTGGAGGAGTCGGTTCATGGGATGGGGTTTTGTCATGTCGGATACTATCTCCCGAAACGCTTTTAGTTGGGCCGGGGTGAGGGAGAAGGGAAGCCCTCGAAGGAAGGAGGATATGAGCTCCCCTGGTGGACTGTGGGCGATCCCCTCTTCTCCCTCGCCCAGACGAATCCGGCGTACCGCTAAGGCCACCTGGATCAGGAAAAGCTCTTCGTATGCCAGCCTGTCCCTAGCCGCCTTCAGACGGGCGGAAGAGGTGGGGAAGTGGATCTCTCTCAGGGCAGCCGTCCGATGAGGCATCTCGTATTTGATCCTCAAGCCCAAAGGGAGGAAATCCGGAAGGTCACCGAACTGTTCCAGGGCCCGGGCGATAAGGCGGCGGAGCATAGCCGAGCTCAGCTTCTGGGAGGCGGGGTGAAGGGGTATGATCCTCCCGGTATGAACGGTCCGTCTCCCCACTTCCTCCACGTCCTCCAAGATGTCGTAGGCAGGGTTGACCATCTGTAGGCGTCCGAAGCGGTTCTGCACCTTTCCGGAGAAAGCCACCACGGTGCCTGGTGGCAGTCGGTCCCGGTGGTAAGGCTGGTTGAACCATATCCCGTGAAGATAGGAGGTGCCATCATATAATGAAACCTGCAGTACGTTCAGGCCCCGGGTTGTGGTGCTCTCCTCCACCTCCCGCACCGTGCCCACCACCGTGACCTCCTCCCCTATGCGCACGTCCCGGATGGGCATCAGCTTGCTTCGGTCCAGGTACCTGCGGGGGAAATGAAAAAGGAGGTCTTCCACGGTATGTATGTCCAGGGCATGAAGATGTTTCAAAAGGCCGCTTCCCACTCCCTTTATCAATGTGACCGGTCCCGTCAGGGCCTCGAGATTCCTTATCCAGACGTCAACCCTGTCAGAACACAACTCCCTCTCCCTTCGATGCGCAGGCTCGAAGAGCTCAACCTCCGTAACGGATTTATAGTTTAAGGGTATGACAAAAGGCGTATTTATGGGGTTTCGGCAACCGACCAAAGGAAAAACTGAAAAGCGGAAGGGCCAGAACTCTCCTACTCAAGCCCGACAATTAAGGGATATAGGGGCTGTCCCCCTCGAAGCACCTCTAACTCCAACCCTTTCTCCTCCGCGAACTTCCTGATTTCCTCCTCCAAACCCTCCGGGAAGCTCTCCCCCAATATAAGGGTGAGGATTTCCTCTCCTCCCTCAAACATGGCCTCCAGAAGGCCCCTCGCCGCCTGTAACAGGTCGTGGTGATGGGAAACGATCTTGTCCCGGAAAAGCCCAATGTAAGATCCCTTTCTCACCTCTCCCCCGGACCACCGGGAATCCCTCACCGCATTTGTGAGGAGGCCGGTTTTGACCTGCTCTGCAGCCTGGGCCATCCTCTCACCGTTTTCCTTCAAGTCCAGTCGCCCATCCATGGCCACCAGCGCTGCCAATCCCTCCATCACGGTGCGAGTGGGAACCACCAAGACCTCCTTCTCGGTGAGACCCCGGACCTGCTCCGCCGCGGGTATGATGTTCTTGTTGTTGGGCAGGATCACTACCCGGTCCTGGGGCAAGGTCTCCACTGCCTCCCAAAGCTCGGCGGTGCTGGGATTCATGCTCTGTCCTCCCTCCACCACGACCCCTACTCCCAGGGACAGGAATATATCTTTGAGTCCTCGGCCCGAGGCCACCGCCACCACGCCTATCCCGCTGGTCATCCCAGGACTGGGGGGTTTACCGCGCCGCTCGCCAGCGGACTCAACCTGTTCTTTGAGGTCGGTGATCTCCACCTCCCTCATGCGGCCCCGGGCACTGGCCAGCTCCACCGCTCTCCCCAACTGGTCAGTGTGGAGGTGCACGCGGTATAGCCCATCCCCTCCCACCACCAAAACGGATCCGCCCAGCTTTGCCAGTTCTTTCCGGAACTCTTCCATGCCCTCTTCGCCGCACTCGAGAAGAAACTGGAGCTCGTACCGGTAATCCTCGCCGGAGGTAGCAGTGGTGGTTTCCTCGACCTTCTTCTCCGGACAAAATTCATCCTCCACCTCTTCCAGGGGCCTTCCCGAAAGGGCGCTGAGCATACCCTCCAGCATGACCACGAAGCCCATTCCGCCCGCGTCTACAACCCCTGCTTCCCGGAGCACGGGAAGAAGGTCGGGGGTCTTGGCTAAGGACTCCCTGGCCCTTTTGGCCACAGCAGCCAGCCAGTCTTCCAGCTTCCGGGTTTCGCCGGCCGCTCGCTCCCCCTCCTCGGAAGCTTCCCTGACCACCGTGAGAATAGTGCCCTCTACGGGCTTCATCACCGCCCGATAAGCCACTTCGGATCCCCTTTTCAGCGCCCGAGCCAGCTCGTGCACCCCCACACTCTCATGCTCTTCCAACACCTGGGTGAGACCTCGGAGTACCTGGGAAAGCACCACTCCAGAGTTTCCCCGAGCCCCCATGAGCGAGCCCCGGGCCACCGCCTGGCACAAGGAAGCCATGGAAGAGTCGCCGGCCTTTTCCATCTCCTTCGTCACCGCCTGCATGGTGAGGTACATGTTGGTGCCCGTGTCCCCATCGGGAACCGGGAACACGTTGAGGGCGTTTATCTCGTCCCGGTGTCTCCCCAGGGCCTCCAGGGATCCATGGATCAGTTTCGCCATTCCCTTGGCGTCAATCTTCTCGGTCATGGAATTGCAAAGGCTTTTTCTCTCTCTGCCTAAGCTGTGGAGGGCAGAGCTCTCGTACATCTTCTGGACCTTACTCCGCCGTCCTTACCCCCTGGACATGGACCTGGACTTCTCCCACATCCAAGCCAGCTGAACTTTTAAGGATGTATTTCACCTGCTCCACGAGGTTATTGGCCACTTCAGCGATATTGACCCCCGCCTCCAAGATCACGTATAGGTGAAGGGTGGCTTGATCTCCCCTTTTTTTCAGGCGCACTCCTTTGCTGAGGGATTCCCTGCCCAAAAGCTCCGCCACCCCGTCCTGAAGGCTCTGACCGGCCATGCCCACCACGCCGTAACAGCGGGTGCAAGCCAGGCCGGCCAGCTCGGCCAAGGCCTCTTCGGAGATCCTCACCACTCCCCACTCGGTCGGGTATTCCAGCAAAACGCCTCCTCGTAGACAGCGATTTTTCCCTCAGCCGGCACACTCCCCTTTGGGGATTCCCGCAAAACCGAGCGGATTCACGGCCCGAGGTACCTCTATGATCTGAGGACATGATGATTATACATGGGAGGCCTCGAGACGGCACCCACGTTAACCCTCGGAAAGCTTGCAATTGTCATCGTCCCCCTCGGCGAACCAGCTCAGGAAAGCCTTTGCCTCTCCATGGAAGCGAGATGGTCGAGCAAGGGTACGGGGAAACCGCTGCGCGCCGTGAAATCACGAAAAATCGCGAGTAGAGTACCAACTGACGCGAGTGCCTCGTCTCAGATCCCTCTGCTTTTGGGCTCTGGTATCTCGTCAGTCATAAATAGCCGCTCCACACCCGCAGCACTCCCCTATTCCCTTGCCCTCTTTGAGGGGTTTCTGCTAACATACTGCGAGGTCGTCAAGGAGGATGAAATGGCCAAGTGTGAGATCTGCGGAAAGGGACCGGGTTTCGGATACAACATAAGTCATTCCCACCGCAAGACCAAGAGGCGGTGGAACCCCAATGTCCACCGGATAAGGGCGGTGGTGGAGGGAAGACCCCTCCGCGTGTACGTATGCGCCAAGTGCCTGAAGGCCGGGAAGGTTAGCCGGGGTTGAACGACTCTTCCCCACCCACTCATGACCAGTACTCGGTTTACACAGACTGTCTACCCGGCTCTCTCTTTATACCGCGACCAAGGGCGGCGTGTTAAAAATACTCTCAAATGTCCGGGAAAACTTGTCGCGTTCCATCCATGAGGCCTTAAAAGTTGGTCATCAATAAGTCCTTTCCGATTGGGGGCCGAGAAACTCGAATTCCACGGGGCTCGTGAAGGAGCTTTCCCCAGTTTCCCTCACGACCCAACACCGTCTTTCATCGACATGCACTGTTCCTTGGAAAGTATTAACAACACAAATATCAGTATTAGCAACACAAATGAGGCATTCCCAGAGAAAATGGGAAGGCCCCTTCCCGGGGCCTTCTCTGCCACCCCCAAACCGGTGCTCGTCTCACAACCTGAGCTGATATTGGAGAAGCCCTATCAGCCAGAGGGAATAGTAAAGGGGCGCCCAGACGGACTCCTTCATGTTGAGCATGCCGAAGTCCTTGTTCACGTAATAGTTGCCAGCCTTTCCCACCACCAAGTGGTGCCCCTTCTCGCAACCCCAAGGCGGTATGGTTAGGAGCTTGTAATACGGATATACCTGATTCCAATCCCGCACTTTCCTGACCCAGACCTTATAGGTGCCGGCCCTAAGACCCCGCACCCGGTAGTAACCGTTCTGGTCGGTGGTAGCGGTGGCCACGGTGCGGTTGAGCAGGTCGGTGATCACCACCGTCCAGCCCGAGCAGCCCGGCTCGTGCCACTGCCTCACCTGGTCGGCGTTGGCGTCGTACCACACCGTGCCCGATATGGAGACGCTCTGGGAGCGTATCATGAGGGCCCGGTCCGCCGCGTCTGGTTTCACGGAGAAGAAGCGTACGTGCCACTGGTTGGAGACGTTTAGCGGCGCCAATCGGAAGGTCTCGCCCATCACCTTGAAGGTCCGGTCGGTCACCAGCTCCAGCTTGTATTCGGTAGTGCTCCAAAAATCCCAGATCACCGGCAGTTCCTTGAATCCTACCCATCCGTGGGGGAAACCGAAGGGGAAGTAGCCCCCGGGGCCAGAGCGGGCGCTGGCATGAAGCACCCACTCCCCACCCTCCTTACGATAGAGGTTGACCGACACGTCGTCGATGAGCTCCTCCACGCTCCACTGTCCGTTGGGCTCCCAGAATTTGCCGTCCCCGTTGATGTCGTCCCAGATGACGGCCTGTATGACGCCGGTGTTGTTAATAGGTGGTTTCAACGGCGGTTTGGGCTCGGGCTTAGATGCGGGAAGTTCATCGGATGGTTCGGGTTTGGGGTCTACCGGGCCTTCCGCCTCGTCCTTCAGATACTTCAGACGGAAGGCCGCCCTCGAATCACCCTCCTTCGCCTCGAAAAAGCGCGTTGAGAGTTTCCCAGTATTGAAGTTGTAATTCCAGATGTTCATCTCGAACTCCCGGGTGTTGCCGCCGATGTATTCCATCCCGGGGTCAGCCACCAGCCGGAACTTAGTGGATGTCCATCCGTCGGGGTAGGTGAGCTCCAGGTCATCCCATCCCACCCATCCTGCGGGAAAGTCAACCCCCTCCAGTCCTCCTTTACCGGTTGTTCCAGATCCCACCAACAACCATCCGCTCTTCGCATCCATGCGATAAAGCTCCACCTTCACGCCGTCCACCAGCTCATCTTTCAACAGATTGCCCTGGTCGTCGGTGGGCCTCCCGTCACCGTTAGAATCCCACCAGACTATGGCCTGTATGGTGGCCCTGAGGCCGCTGTAAGTACTTGTAGAGGGACTCTCATCCCCCAAGGCCACCGCTCCCCCCAGCATGGAGAAAGCCAGGGCCAGGACCATCGCCGCCGAGAGCCATCTCGCACCCCTTCTCATGTCTTGTCTCCTCCTTTCAACCGTTTCTTGAAAGCAAAAAAAGCCGTATCACCAATCGGTCAAACCGTTTTGGATCAGCTCTTCGGTTCGCCCCCAGGATTCCCCCACTTGACTACCTTCCTTGCCTCCTGTATTTGAGAGCCGCAAGCATTACATTTAATTTTATATTATCGCATCGGTAACCAGACGGTCAAGGGCTTTGTATTCGGCAAAGCCCGCTCGCAACGAGGATCCAGCCGGTAGTCCTCATGAAAGACCTTCATCGAATCCGCCGACATCATCGGGCGGGGCGGCACGGCTCAGGACGTCACCAAGTAGTCCTCATAATCATCAAGTAGTCTTCATAAAAGACATTTATCGAATCCGCCGACCGACATGAGGGAAACGATCGAAAAACCGGATCCCGGGGGAGCTCCCCCGGGATCCGTAAGGCTCTCCTGGCTTCAACCAGTCCCTGGATCTCAGAGCTTCTTGTCGGCCTTCACCTTGTCCGCCTGCTTCTCCAGGGAATCCGCCTCGCTCCCCAGGTCGGTGATCTTCTTGAGTTCCTCCCTCTGGAGCAGCACCGTGAAGTCGACCTTCTGACCCGCGGCGCCGGCGGCTATCATCTTCTTCAACTCCTCCAGCAGGGCCTTGATCATGGGCAACATCGCCTGTCTCTTTTCCACCGCTTGGACCATCAGTTCGGCGTATTCTTTGTAGTCCTTGAGGCCCTCCATGGCCAAGATCGCCCGATAGGCCTGGTCAGCCTCCTCCAGGTTGCCCTCGATGTCCAAAAGCATCTGAGTGACCTCCAGCTCCAGCGCCTCCCCCGCCGGTCCGGTGAACTTGGAGTAGTCTCCGGTGGCCAGCACGCCTCCCAGCTCGCTCTGTTTCTGCTGCAGCTTGCTGAAGAGATCCTTGGCCGCTTGATAGGCCTGGTCGCCCTCGGACATCCTGGCCTTGGCCTCGGCGGTGTTCTCACCTTTGCCGCAACCCGCCAGCATCAACGCCACCAAACCAAGGGCCAAGAGCAATACCAAAGCCTTTCTCATGTCCATCACCTCCTGCGTATCGAGCTGCCTCCCACGATCAAACCCTACATATATCCAAGTTCGCTTCTCGGAAACCTTTCCCTTTTATCATCCACGAGCCTCCTGCTCAACCCCTATGGATCCTTCAGCCGACAAGATCCTGCACTTATGGTGGAGGAAAAGGCGTTCTGGCGCGCCCTACATCAACCTGTCAGAACTCGAGCTCTTTGAGCAGCAAGGGCTTCCCGCTCTCCAACTCCAGGATGCTCAACACGTTACCCTCCAGGAGCCCCACGGTAGGGATCCCATCACCTTTGGGAAGGGAGGGGCTTCCCGGGTTGCACACCGTCACCCCCTCCACCTCCCGTATCCCGTAGATGTGAGTATGGCCTCTCACCAACCAGCGAGCACCGTACCCCGCGGCCTGCCGTGCCAGTTCCCCCTCCTCCGCCTGGTGGCCGTGGACCACCATGATGTCCAGTCCATCCAGGTGAACCCAGATGTAAGGCGAGAGGATGGGGTCCTTGAGGGCCAACTGATCCACCTCAGAATCGCAATTCCCCCGCACGTGGAGGATGGGCGCCTTGCTTTCGTTCATCAACCTTGCCAGCTCCGACGGGCTGTAGGAGGGTAGCACCGGGTTGAAGGCGCCGTTGTAGAGATGGTCCCCGGCATGGAGGATCATGCGGCACCCCTCCAGCAAACGCACGGCCTTTCTCCAGGCAAGGGGGTCGCCGTGGGTGTCGCTGATCAGCCCTATCCTCATCACCTATCACCTCCTAAAAGGTCGGGAAAATAATCCGCGAAAAGGGCATTGAAAACACACCACCCCAAACCCGGAAAATCTGCCCGCCTGCCCACCACGCCCGCATCAGCTGTTCGCAAAGGTTAGCGACCTCTTTCCATGAGAACATCTCTAACCAAAACGGCTTCTCGTTTCAACCAGCCAGTATCTTTAAGCCGCTTAAACTGCGCACCCTTAAGAAAACCGTTGCGTCTATGGGAGAAATACGGGAAACACCGGTCCCCTTCCTCTTCCCAGATCCAGGGAGTTGAGCAACGCCGACCTGACCAGTGCCCGTGCCCTTATGACCGCCTGCAGCGGGTCGTCGCCCAAAGCCAGCCCCGCCGCCACCCCAGCGGAGAAAACGCAGCCGGTTCCGTGGTCGTTTACCGTGGGTATACGCTCCCCGGAGAGTACCTCCATGCGCCTGCCGTCATAAAAGACGTCGCAGACCTCCCCTCCCGCCAGGTGCCCACCCTTCACCACAACGCAGCGGGGACCCATTTCCAGCAATTCGGCCGCCGCCTGCCTCATGGTCTTGAGGTCTGCCACCTCTTCCCCAAGGAAAGTCGAGGCCTCCTCCAGGTTGGGCGTGAACACCGCCGCCAAAGGGAGCAACTCTTCCCTCATGACCTCTATCCCATCTGGGTCGAGAAGTTCGCTCCCGGTGGAGGACCTGAGCACGGGGTCCACCACCAGTAGCACGCTTCCCCTCCGGCGGAAAACCTCAGCCACCGCTCTCACCGTCTCTACCCTCGCCAGCATCCCCGTCTTTGCCGCGTCCACGGGAAAGTCGGATAGCACCGCCTCCATCTGCGCGGCCACCAACCCGGGGGGGAGGTCGAAACGGCCCAAAACCCCTTCGGTGTTCTGAGCCGTCACCGAGGTAAGGGCACACACGGCGTGGATTCCCATGAGGAAGAAGACCCGGCAATCGGCCTGGATCCCCGCTCCCCCCCCGGAGTCCGACCCCGCTACGGTGAGAGCAACCTTCCTCCTTCGCGCCATCCCCTCACCTCAAATGCTCGTATCCGGTGGAGTCGGGACGGTAAAGCCTGCCTTTCTCGTCGTAGACCTGGATCCCCGATCCCCTCACCATCTCCCCCACCACCTGGGCTCCCGTAAGCCGGCATATCTCTTCCGCCACCCCCGAAGGAGCGGTGACGACCAACTCGTAGTCCTCCCCTCCCGCCAGGGCTGCCCGGTAGGGATCTTCCCCCAGGTTCTCCGCCAGCTCCAGCGCTTCCCGACTCAGGGGAAGTCGGTCCAGGAAGACCTCAGCCCCCAGTCCACTCTCCTCGCATATGTGTCCCAGGTCCCGGAGGAAGCCGTCGCTCACGTCTATGGCGGCGCTGGCCCTGAGCTCGGAAGCCACTGCTCCCTCCCGGAGGCGAGGCTGGGGGAACAGGTGACGCCGGGCACATGGGTTATCCCTGTCACCCCCCTTCTTGAGATAAAGCCTTCCCAGATAGGCATCGCCCAGCGTCCCGGTCACCAATATCAAGTCTCCCGCTCGAGACCCACGGCGGGTGAGTGGATGAGCCCCCTCGTCCATCATCCCCAGCACGGCCAGGGCCACGAAGTGGCCACCGGGACTGGTGACCAGGTCGCCTCCCACCAACACGCAGCCGTTCTCGTTGCCGCAACGTAGGACCCCTTCCTGGAGAACTTTCAGATCCTCCAACTCGGTGTCCTCCCGTACACCGAGGGCCACCACCGCGTAAGAACGGGAGCAACCTCCCATAGCCGCCAGGTCGGATAGGTTGGAGGCCAAGGCCTTGAATCCCACCGACTCCCAGGGATCGTAGGAAAGGTCGAAATGAACCCCTTCCACCAGGGCGTCCACGGCAAAGAGAAGGGGGCCCCTACCGGGCTCCAAGGCCGCGGCATCATCCCCGCTTTCCACCAACACATCAGTCCCCACCAAAGGGACGAGTCGTCTAAAAAGATCTATAATGCCGAACTCCCCGACGTCTTTAACCCTCAAAGCCGTTCCCCTCCAATGCCTCGCGCATCGCGACACCCCGGCTCGGGAAACCGCTTTCACTCTCCGGTGCGACGCTAACTTCACGAGGGCAAGGCAACCATAAAAGGATGTCGGTGGGCCTCAGGGAAAAACTCTGTTTCACTGCTTCTCAGCAGGTCCCCGTTTCCTCCGACCCCAGATAGCGAGCGATGAACCTCATGGCACAGAAGTCGCCGCACATGGTGCAGGCGGTCTCCCCCTCCACTTGGCGCTCCCTGAACAGGCTTTCCGCTTTTTTGCGATCCAAGGCCAGGGATAGTTGGGCTTCCCAGTCCAAGGCTTTCCTGGCCCGGCTCATCTCTAGATCCCATCTCCGAGCGCCGGGGACGCCCCGAGCCAGATCCGCCGCATGAGCAGCGATGCGAGTGATGATCACTCCCTCCCGGACGTCCTCCGGCGTTGGGAGCCCCAAATGCTCCCGGGGAGTCACGTAGCAGAGAAAATCTGCTCCCGCCAAGGCCGCTATGGCACCCCCCACGGCCGCCGCCACGTGGTCGTGGCCCGCTGCCACGTCGGTCACCAAGGGTCCCAGCACGTAGAAAGGCGCTCCTCCCGTGACCTCCTTGGCTATCCTCACGTTGGCCTCCACCTGATGCAGGGGTACGTGTCCCGGACCCTCCACCATGCATTGGACCCCCGCCTCCCGGCAACGCCTCACCAATCCCCCCAGCACCACCAGTTCCGCCAGCTGAGCCGGGTCGGAGGCGTCCTCCACACAGCCAGGCCGAAGGCCGTCCCCCAAGGAAAGCGTGACCTCGTAGCGGCGGGCAACATCCAGCAGCCTGTCGAAATTCTCGTAGAGGGGGTTTTCCCTCTCATGATGGAGCATCCAACCAGCCATGAATGCCCCACCTCTTGACACGATCCCCGCCACCCGAGGATTGGCCCGGAGCACTTCCAGCACCGACATGGTGACCCCGCAATGCACGGTGATGAAGTCCACCCCCGACGCGCAGTGGTCCTCGATGACCTCGAAGATCTCCTCCTCCTCCATGGCCACGATACTTCCCTTTTCCCGCTGGGCCCGTATGGCTGCCTCGTAGATAGGGACGGTTCCCAGGGGAAGCGGCGAGCGGTTGGCAATGGCGGTTCTCACTTTCCTAAGATCGCCGCCGGTGGATAGATCCATCACTGCGTCCGCCCCCGCCTCCACCGCTGCCTCCAGCTTGCGGATCTCGTCGTTCGGGTCGGGATAGTCGGCGGAAGTTCCAATGTTGGCGTTCACCTTAACCCGGGTTCCTCCTCCGATCACGCAAGGCCTGCGGACCACCCTGGTCAACCCCAGGGGAAAGACCGCTCTTCCCGCCACGACCTCCTCCGCAACACGCTCGGGGTCCAAGCCCTCTTCTGCTGCGGCCTTGCAGAGGGCCTCGGGCAACAGGCCTTCTTTCAGGGTCTCCATCAAGGTTTTCCTTCTCAATTCCACGCTACCTCCTAACACGCCGGTCCACCTCCCGCCTCAGGCGCAGGACCGCTCGGCGCATGTCCTCGGCCTCGGTGACCGCAGAGATCACCGCCACCTCTAGCTTTCCCGCCCCACCGACCTACAGGGGTCAGCCAGGCACAAGCTCAACTTCCTAGATACCGGTCCACCTCCCGCCTCAGGCGCAGGACCGCT